>DASQNQ010000164.1:0-6388 GCA_035644895.1 Acetobacteraceae bacterium
GCGAGGAAGGTGGGCGTGAAGCCGAAGGTCACGGCCAGGCCCCCGTTCAGGACCGCCCAGCCGATCCCGGCGAGCGAAACCAGCGCCACCTCGGCGCCCGAGAGCCGGCCGCCGGAGGCCGCGCCCGCGCCGTCATGCGGGTGGGGCCGGTAGGCGAGGGCGATAAGCAGCAGCGCGGCAAGGGCCAGGAGGCTCGCGGCCACCATCACCGCCGGCCAGCCGAGGGCGGCGCCGAGCGGGGTGAGCACCAGCAGCGCGAGGCCGATCCCGACCGGGAAGGAGTTCACGAAGACGGACATGGCCAGCACGATCTCCCGGCCCGCGAACCAGTCCGTCACCATCTTGGCCATCACCACGTTCAGCAGCACGGCGCCGATGCCCGAGATGGTGCGCCCGGTGGCCAGCACCGCGAAGCCGGGCGCCAGGGCCATGACGATCCCGCCCGCCGCCATCAGCGCGAGGCCGGCGAGCACGACGCGGCGGTCGCCGAAGCGCCGCCCGAGCGCGCCGCCCGGCAGCGCCACCAGGATGCCCGGCGCGAAGTAGAGTCCGATGAGCGTGCCGAGATCGGCGAAGAGCAGCCCCGCCTGGTCAATGAGCTGGGGCGAGACGGAGGCGACAGACTGGAACTGGACGCCCAGGCTGGTGCGCGCCGCCGTCAGCACCAGCAGGGCCTGCCATCGTGCTTCCATCCCACCCCTCCGCCGCGCAGCATGCGGCAGGGTGGCGGCGCCGGAAAGGCTCAGCTTTCCAGCTCGGAGTCCCAGTACAGGTAGTCGCGCCAGCTCTCATGCAGGTAGTTGGGCGGGAAGGCGCGGCCGTTCTCCTGCAGCTCCCAGCTCGTCGGCTGGCGCGGGGCCTGGCGGGGGTGCATGTGGCACTCGCGCGGCAGCTTGTTGCCCTTGCGCAGGTTGCAGGGGCCGCAGGCGGTGACGACGTTCTCCCAGGTCGTCCGCCCTCCGCGGCTGCGCGGGATGACGTGGTCGAATGTCAGGTCCGGCGTCGGCTGGTGGCGGGAGCAGTACTGGCACTCGAAGCGGTCGCGCAGGAAGACGTTGAAGCGCGTGAAGGCGGGGCGGCGCGCCGCCGGGATGTACTCCTTCAGCGCGATGACAGAGGGCAGGCGCATGGAGATGGTGGGGGAGTGGACCTCCGTCTCGTACTCCGAGAGCACGGAGACTCGGTCCAGGAACACCGCCTTCACCGCATCCTGCCAGGCCCAGACGGACAGCGGGAAGTAGGACAAGGGTCGGAAGTCCGCGTTCAGCACGAGCGCGGGGAAGGATTGGCCTGCGACGTAAGCTCCGCCGTCGGGCAAGCACCGCTCCTTTCAGCGGCGGCCTGACCAGCACTGGGGCCATTCACGGTGGAGAGGCCCCAGATACTGTGGCGCCACCGCATATACATCGCTTTCATGCCAGCCCTCGTTCCGCGGCGCAACACCGGGAGGGTTGCGCCATCCCGTGGTTTCACCGACCGGTCATGCGGGATCGGACAGCGCGCGCTGGAGGGTAAGGGCGCCGAGGCTGATGCCGGCATCGTCCAGCCCGTGCTCCAGCCCCGGGCGGTAGGCGGCCTCGACGGGGACGCCCGCCGCCCGCAGCGCGGCCTCGGCGCGGCGGGAGGCCTCGGCCGGCACGGTCGGGTCGTCCTCCCCATGCACGAGCAGCACGGGCGGGCGGGACCGGATCTCGGCCGCCAATGTCTCGGGCGAGAGGAGCGCCCCGGCATAGGCCAGGATGGCGGCCGGGCCGGGGTCGAGTCGCAGGCCGGTGAACAGCGCCGTCATCGCGCCCTGGCTGAAGCCCATCAGCGCGACATCGGCCATGCGGAGGCCAAGCCGCGCCGTCGCGCCTTGCAGGAACGTCTCCAGCGCGTCCGCCGCCGCGCGCACGCCGGCCGAGAGCATGGCGGGCGACCGGTCCTGCAGCGAGAACCACTGCCGGCCGAAGGGCGCCATGTCGTAGGGCTCCGGCGCGTCGGGCGCGACGAACAGGGCATCCGGCACCGCCCGCCCCCAGCCGGGAGCGAGGTCGATCAGGTCGTGCCCATCCGCGCCCACGCCGTGCAGCAGCACGACGAGGCTGCGCGGCTGCCCGCCCGAGGCGGGCCCCCAGACAGGCCCCTTCAACTCCGCCATCGCCCTTGCCCTCCGCCGCGCCGCTCCGCTACCCGCGGGCGCCACATGGCCCCGCCCGTCGTCACCCGATTCGCGCCGAGCCCGACCGGGTTCCTGCACCTCGGCCACGCCCACTCGGCGATCTTCGCATGGCGGATGGCGCGCGGGGCGGGGGGACGGTTCCTGCTGCGGGTCGAGGACATCGACCCGGGCCGCTGCCGGCCGGACTTCGCGGCGGCGATCCTGGAGGACCTGGCGTGGCTCGGCCTCGACTGGGACGGGGAGGTGCGCGTGCAGTCCCGCCACATGGCCGAGTACCGCCGGGTTCTGGACGCGCTCTCGGCCCGCGGGCTGCTCTACCCTTGCTTCTGCACCCGCGCCGACATCGCGCGCGAGGTCGCCGAGAGCGGCCATGCCCCGCACCAGGGGCCGGACGGCGTGGTTTACCCCGGCACCTGCCGCCGGATCCCGTCCGCGGAGCGGGAGGCGCGGCTCGCGGCGGGGGAGGCGCATGCCCTCCGCCTCGACATGGCAGCGGCGACACGCTGCGTCGGAACGCTGGGTTTCGAGGAACGCGGGGAGGGGCGCGTCCGCTGCCGGCCGGAGCGCTTCGGGGATGCCGTGCTGGCGCGCAAGGACACCCCGGCCAGCTATCACCTCTGCGTCACGCATGACGACGCGCTGCAGGGGGTCACGCTGGTGACGCGCGGCCTGGACCTGAAGCCCGCGACGGACCTCCAACGCCTGCTCCAGGCGCTGATGGGCTGGCCGGAGCCCGCCTATGCCCACCACGCGCTGCTGACCGACGCCTCCGGCCGGCGCCTGGCCAAGCGGGACAGGGCCGCCACGCTGCGCGACCTGCGCGCGGCGGGCGCCACCCCGGCGGAGGCGCGGGCCCTGGCCGGCTTCCCGGGTCAGTGGCCACCGAGATAGGCGTCCCGGATCTCGGGCCGCGCCAGCAGTTCGGCGCCCGTGCCGCTCATGGTGATGGTCCCCGTCACCAGCACGTAGCCCCGATGCGCCAGGCGCAGCGCCTGGTTGGCGTTCTGCTCCACCAGCAGGACCGTCAGCCCCTCGCGCTCGTTCAGCTCGCGGATGGCGGCGAAGATCTGCCGCACGATCAGCGGCGCGAGGCCGAGCGAAGGCTCATCCAGCAGCAGCAGGCGCGGGCGCGACATCAGCGCGCGGCCGATCGCGAGCATCTGCTGCTCCCCGCCGGAGAGGGTGCCGCCGCGCTGCGACTGGCGTTCGCGCAGGCGAGGGAAGAGGGTGAAGACCCGCTCGAGTTCCGCGCCCGGGTCGTGGCCCTGCGCCTGCGCACCCATCAGCAGGTTCTCGAGCACGCTCATGCGCGGGAAGATCCGCCGCCCCTCCGGCGACTGCGCGACGCCTGAGCGCATGATCCGGTGCGTGGGCAGGCCGGTGATGTCCTGCCCCTCCAGCACCACCTGGCCGGATCGGGCGCGGGGGGAGCCGCAGATCGTCATCAGCAGCGTGGACTTGCCCGCGCCGTTCGCGCCGATGAGCGTGACGATCTCGCCGCGCTCGACATGCAGGGAGACGCCCTTCAGCGCCTGCACGGCGCCGTAGGCGGCGACGAGGTTCGTGACCTCCAGCATCGGTTGGGCCACGCTACGCCTCCCCCTCGTCGCCCTCGCCCAGATAGGCGGCGATGACGTGCGGGTCGGCCCGCACCTCGGGCGGCGTGGCGTCGGCGATCTTCTTGCCGTGGTCCAGCACGACCACCTTGTCCGAGACGGACATGACGATGCCCATGTCGTGCTCGATCAGCAGGATGGAGGTGGGCGCGCCGCCCGGCACCGCCTCGCCCGCCCGGATCGAGAGCAGGAGGCGGGACAGCTCCTCGGACTCGCGCGGGTTCAGCCCGGCCGCGGGCTCGTCGAGGCAGAGCAGGGCGGGGTCCGTGCACATGGCCCGCGCGATCTCGAGCCGCCGCTGCGCACCATAGGGCAGGGCGCCGGCCGGGTCGTCCGCGCGGTCCATCAGGGCAGTCGCGCGCAGCCAGTCCGTCGCGCGGTCCACCGCCGCAGCCTCGGCGCGCCTGTAACCGGAGATGCCGAGCAGGGCGCCGATGCCCCAACCCGTCGCCGCCTGCAGGACGCGGTGCTGCGCGACCAGCAGGTTCTCCAGCACCGTCATCCCGGGGAAGAGGCGGATGTTCTGGAAGGTGCGCGCAATGCCCGCACGCGCGATCAGGTGGTCCTTCAGCCGGTGCAGCCCGACCACCTGCCCGTCCGGGCGGTGCAGCCGGATCTCGCCCGCCGTCGGGCGGTAGAAGCCGGTGATGCAGTTGAAGACCGTGGTCTTGCCAGCGCCGTTCGGCCCGATCAGCGCGGTGATGGTGCCGTGCGGGACGGAGAAGGAGACGCGGTCCACGGCCAGCAGCCCGCCGAACCGCATGGTGACGCCGTCGGCTTCCAGGATCGGGGCGGGGTCGGGCATGAAGGGCGTGGTCTCGACGGCGGCCGACATCACCCGCGCCCCTCGCCCACATAGGCCGCGGAGACGGCGCGGCGCTCACCCAGCGCGATGGTCGGCGTGCGGGAGCCGACGAGGCCGCGCGGCCGCACCACCATGATGACCACCATGGCGGCGCCGAAGACGAGCATCCGCCACTCCTCGAACTCGCGGAACAGCTCCGGCAGGCCGATCATCACCATGGCGGCGACCGCGATGCCGATCTGGCTGCCCATGCCGCCGAGCACGACGATGGCCAGGATGATCGCGCTCTCGATGAAGGTGAAGCTCTCGGGCGAGACGAAGCCCTGGCGCGTGGCGAAGAAGGCGCCCGCGAAGCCGCCGAACATGGCGCCCAGCGCGAAGGCCGTCAGCTTCGTGTTGGTGATGTTCATCCCGAGCGCGCGGCAGGCGATCTCGTCCTCCCGCAGCGCCTCCCAGGCACGGCCGATGGGCTGGCGGCGGATGCGGATGGACACCCAGTTCGTCAGCAGCGCCAGCGCCAGGATCAGGTAGTAGAGGAAGATGACGCGGTGGACCGGGCTCGGCTCGATCCCGAAGGTGCCGGCGAAGGTGCCGGGCCCGCCGCTCATGTCGAAGGGCAGGCCGAAGAAGGAGGGCCGCGGGATGCCGGAGATGCCGTTCGGCCCGCCCGTCAGGCTCACCCAGTTCAGCAGGACCACGCGGATGATCTCGCCGAAGGCGAGCGTCACGATCGCCAGGTAGTCGCCCCGCAGCCGGAGCACGGGAAACCCGAGGAGGATGCCCCAGAAGCCGGCCAGGATCCCGGCCAGCGGCAGGCAGAGCCAGAAGGAGAAGCCGAAATACTGCGCGAGCAGCGCGTAGGAGTAGGCGCCGACGGCGTAGAAGGCGACGTAGCCGAGGTCGAGCAGCCCGGCGAGGCCCACCACGATGTTCAGCCCCCAGCCGAGCATGATGTAGGTGAGCACGAGGATGCCGAGGTCGAGCTCCGTCCGCCCGATGCCCGGCACGAATGGCAGCACGAGCGCGGCCGCGAGCAGCAGGGGCGCGAAGACCGCGCCGAGTCGCCGGAGCATGGCGGATCGCCTGTCCACCGTGGCCGGGTCCGGCTGCCGGAGCGGCCTGTCCCGCCAGAGGGCGAGGACGAGGCGCGCGGCGAAGACAAGGCCGCACAGGATCGCGACATCGGCCCAGCGCTGCCGGATGAACAGCGCGCCGTTCGAGGCGATGTCGGAGCGCAGCCCCACGATCACGACGAAGAGCCCGAAGGCGACGAGCGTCGCGAGCGCCGCCTCCCGCAGCGCGGGGGCGAGGCGGGCGGTCATACCTTCTCGACCTCCTGCCGGCCGAGAAGCCCGGTGGGCATGAAGATCAGCACGATGGCGAGGATCGAGAAGGCCGCCACGTCCTTGTACTGGACGGAGAAGTAGGCGGACCAGAAGGTCTCGATCAGGCCGATCAGCAGCCCTCCCAGCACCGCCCCGGGCAGTGAGCCGATGCCGCCGAGCACGGCGGCGGTGAAGGCCTTCACGCCCACGATGAAGCCCATGAAGAAGTCGGCGATGCCGTAGCGCAGCAGGTAGAGCGTGCCCGCGACCGCGGCGAGCGCCGCGCCGATGACGAAGGTGAGGGAGATGGTGCGGTCCGTGTCCACGCCCAGCAGGGAGGCCATCTTCCGGTCCTGCTCGCAGGCACGCATGGCCCGCCCGAGCGGCGTGCGGGTGATGAGCCAGGTGAAGATCACCAGCACCACCAGCGTCGAGACGATGATCAGCAGCTGCATGTAGGAGAGCTGGACGACGAAGCTCC
>DASQNQ010000165.1:0-1621 GCA_035644895.1 Acetobacteraceae bacterium
CGGTCCTTCGGCGTGACGCCCGGCGACCTGGAGCCGCCGCCCCTGGACCCGGAGCTGGCCTCGCCCGCCGCAGGCGCCTGACGTGTTTGCGCGGCCCCTCCCTTGCTCTAGGCTGCCGCCGTCACCAAGAACCCGTCTGTCCCCAAGAAGGAGACCACGCCATGTCCGACCGCCCCGGCAAGACGCCCCAGCTGGACGCCATGCGCATGCTGGCCGAGTTCCGCCTGCCGCAGATGACCGACCTCGAGGGGCTCGCCCAGGCGCAGCGCCGCAACCTTGAGGCGCTGTCGGCCGCCAACCGCGTGGCGCTGGAGGGTGCCCAGATGGTCGCGCGCCGCCACATGGAGATCGTCCAGCAATCGATGACCGAGATGACGGAGGCCATGCGCGGCATCGCGGCGAATGAAAGCCCGCAGGCCCACGCCGCCCGCCAGGCCGAGCTGCTGAAGGCCGGCTACGAGCGTGCCGTCAACAACATGAAGGAGCTGGCCGACCTGATCCAGCGCTCCAACGCAGAGGCGCTGGCGCTGCTGAACAAGCGCTTCACCGACGCGATGGAGGAGGTGAAGACGATGGTGCAGAAGGGCGGGAAGGCCTGACCACGCGCCCCGAAGGGCGTTGACGCCCGGGCGCTCGCGCCTGATAGGTTACACGATCGTCATCCCGGAATCGCGAGGCGTCCCGCATGCGTAGGTTGTTCCTGAAGGCGCTCTGCGCCCTTCCACTGCTGGCCGGGACCGCCGCGGCGCAGGAACTCCGCCCGGCCATCGTCTTCGACATGGGCGGGCGCTTCGACCGCTCCTTCAACGAGGCGGTGCACCGCGGCGGGCAGGAGTTCCAGCGCGCGACCGGCATCCAGGTCACCGAGTTCGAGGTGACGCAGGAGCCGCAGCGGGAGCAGGCGCTGCGCAACTTCGCCCGCCGCGGCCTGTCGCCCATCGTGGCCGTCGGATTCAACCAGCGCGGCGCGGTGCAGGCCGTGGCGCCCGAGTTCCCGAACATCCGCTTCGTCCTGATCGACAGCGTGGTGGAGGCGCCGAACGTCCAGTCCATCACCTTCCGGGAGGAGCAGGGCTCCTACCTCGCGGGCATGATGGCGGCGATGGCCAGCCGCTCCGGGCGCATCGGCTTCGTCGGCGGCATGGACGTGCCGCTGATCCGCAAGTTCGCCTGCGGCTACGTGCAGGGCGCACGCGCCGTGAACCCGCAGGTCCAGGTGTTCCAGAACATGACCGGCTCCACCCCCGCCGCCTGGCGCGACCCGGTGCGCGGGGCGGAACTCGCGCGCAGCCAGATCGAGCGCGGGGCGGACGTGATCTTCCACGCCGCCGGCGCCACGGGCACGGGCGTGCTGCAGGCGGCGGCCGATGCCGGGCGGCTCGGCATCGGGGTCGACTCCAACCAGAACCACCTGCACCCGGGCCGGGTGCTGACCAGCATGCTCAAGCGCGTGGACGTCGCCACCCGCACCGCCTTCGAGCAGGCGCGCGCCGGCACCTGGCAGCCGGGGCGCTCCGTGCTCGGCCTGGCGGAGGACGGCGTGGGCGTTGCCCTCGATGAGCACAACGCGCCGCTCGTGACCGCCGAGATGCGCGCGCGCCTCGACCAGGCGCGGGCCGAG
>DASQNQ010000166.1:0-6680 GCA_035644895.1 Acetobacteraceae bacterium
GTGGCACGGGTGGCGGAGGACTGGTCGGCGCGCTTCGCCTGCACGGGCCGGGCATACCGCTACCGCATCCTGAACCGCCCCGCCCGCCCCGCGCTGGATGCGGGGCGCGTGTGGCACGTCAAGCGGCGCCTGGATGCCGGGGCGATGCATGCGGCCGCGCAGATGCTGCTCGGCCACCACGACTTCTCCGCCTTCCGGGCTGCCGCCTGCCAGGCGAAGTCGCCTCTGCGAACCCTGGACCGCCTGGACGTGCAGCGCCTGGGCGAGGAGGTCGTGGTGACCGCCGCGGCCCGGTCCTTCCTCCACCATCAGGTGCGGAACATGGTCGGCACCCTGGCCGAGGTCGGGATCGGCCGGCGCTTGCCAGGCTGGCCGCGCCAGGTGCTGGACGGGCGAGACCGGACGCGCGCGGGCCAGACCGCCCCGCCCGACGGCCTCTGCTTCCTGGCCGCCCGCTACGACCCTGAGCCGGACTGGACGTAGCGCGGCGGCGCGATGCCGAAGCGCTCCGCCAGCTTCGTGAGCGCGGGCGGGACGCCGGGATGCAGCGCGACGCCGGACCGTAGCGCCTCCGCCCGCCGCGCCATGGCGCGGTCGCCGGGCAGGCGAGGCGCCTCATGCCCGGGACGGGGCGGGTTGCCGCGGACCGCCTCCGCCATCCAGCCCGTCTCACGCGCGAACGCCTCTGCCCCCCCGAACCGGGCGGGATCGAGCACCATGACGAGGACCGAGGCGCCCCATCCCTTGGGCGCGTCCGCCCGGCCATGCCCGGCCAGCGCGCTGGTCAGCGCCTCCACCAGCAGGCCCAGGGCGAACCCCTTGTGTCCGGCCTCGACCCCGCCCAGCGGCAGGAGCGAGCCGGGCGGGTCGGCCCAGAATACCTCCGGGTCGTCCGTCGGGTGGCCCGCCCCGTCCAGCAGCCAGGGATGGTCGAAGCGCCGCCCCTCTGCGCGGCGCCGCGCGGTCATGCCGTTGGTGGTGATGCTCATCGACACATCGATGATGGCCGGACCGCCCGGCGTCGGCCAAGCGGCGGCCAGCGGGTTCGGCGTGTAGACCCGCCGTGTCCCGCCCCAGGGCGCGACGGAGGCAACGGCCGGATCGGAGCAGGTGAGGATCAGCATCTGCCCGGCCGCCGCCACAGCCGGTCCATAGGCGGCCAAGCAGCCGATGTGATGGCTGCGCCGGATCGAGACCGCGCCCATCCCGTGCTCCGCCGCGGCGACGGAGGCATGGGCAATGGCTTCCCGCACGAGCCAGGGGCCCGGCAGCTTCCGCCCGTCCCAGGTCTGCGCGACGGCGGTGCGGCCAACCACCTCCGGCACACCTTCCGGGAGCATGTCGCCAGCCGCGAGCGAATCGAGATAGGGCGTCAGCAGCGCGAGGCCGTGGGTGTCATGGCCCATCAGGTCACCCTCGACCAGGACCTCCGCCACGGCCCGCGCCTGCGCGACGCCGAGCCCGGCCTTCCGGGCCGCCTCGTCCGCGAAGCGCAGCAGGTCCGCCGGGTCGTGCCGCAAGCCCATGGCCTCATCCCTCCGAAAGGCGCTGCACCATGCCGCCGACGAACAGCCCGACGGCAAGGTCCATCGCCACGAGCGCCGCCGCCCGCCCGCCATCAAGCTCGAGCGAGACGCGGACCACATACCATTCCAGCCACACGGCATAGCCGAGCGCCAGCAGCGTCAGCACCTGCGACACGCCGGACGGCAGGCCAAGTGCGCCCGGCAGCGTGAGCGCCAGCAGCACGAGGTACTGCACCACGTTCGACCAGTTGAAGGCGGTCACGAAGCGCGGCCAGAGCGCGGCCTTGCCCCACGCTGTCGCCACCGGCAGGGACAGCAGCGCGAAGCCGAACCAGGCGACGAGGTAGCCGATCGTCTCGGCGGCCAGCGCGCGCCCCATGTTGCCGTCCGGCGGCGCGACGGACCAGGACAGGAAGCGCAGCGCCAGGAAGGCCGGCACGCAGATCGCCGCCGCGACGAAGGACCGCCACGCCCCCTCGGCCGAGCCGTCCATCACCCGGATGCCGTCGCGCCGCCCGCGCGCCAGCCAGAAGGCCCCGACGAGCCCGGCCGCGACCGCATCCCGCAGCGGGGGCGTGGGCGCGCTCAGCCCAGGCACTCCCGGATCACGCGCGCATAGAGGGCGGCGAGCGCCCGCAGCTCGGCGACCGGCGTGCGCTCGTCGGCCTGGTGCATCGTGGTGCCGACCGCGCCGAGCTCCGCCACCGGGCAGTGGCGCGCGATGAAGCGGGCGTCGGAGGTGCCGCCACCGGTATCCAGACGCGGCGCCTCGCCCGTCTCGGCCCGCACCGCGCGGACCAGCGCGTCCACGAAGGGGCCTGGCTGCGTCAGGAAGGCCTCGCCGGAGCACTCGACGCGCAGCTCGTGCCGCGGCGCCTCCCGCGACAAGGCGTCGCGCAGCCGGGCCGTCAGCGACGCCTCCGTGTGCCGGTCGTTGAAGCGGATGTTGAGCCGGGCGCGCGCCTCGGGCGGGATGACGTTCGTCGCCGTGTTGCCGACATCGACGCTGGTGACCTGCAGCGTCGAGGGCTCGAAGAACTCCGTGCCCTCGTCCAGCGGCTCGGCCGTCAGGGCGTGCAGGGCGCGCACCAGGCGGTGCACCGGGTTGTCGGCGCGCTGCGGGTAGGCGCTGTGGCCCTGGGTGCCCTGCACCGCGATGGCGGCGTTCAGGCTGCCGCGCCGGCCGACCTTGATCGTGTCGCCGAGCCGCGCCTTGCTGGTGGGCTCCCCCACCAGGCACATGTCCGGGACGTGGCCGTTCGCCGCCATCCAGTCCAGCACGCGGACGGTCCCGTCCACGGCCGGCCCTTCCTCGTCCCCGGTGATGAGCAGCGAGAGGCTCCCCCGGGCGTCCGGCACCTGCGCGACGGCGGCCACGAAGGCGGCGACGCCGCCCTTCATGTCGGTGGCGCCGCGGCCGTAGAGCACGCCATCCCGCACCTCGCCCCCGAACGGGTCGGCCGTCCAGGCGGCGGCGCCGGGCGGCACCACGTCCACATGGCCCGCGAAGCAGAGATGCGGGCGATCCGTGCCGCGCCGGGCGAACAGGTTCTCCACCTCTCCGAAACGCAGCCGGTGGCAGGCGAAGCCGAGCGGCGCGAGGGCGGCTTCCAGCACCGCCATCGCCCCGTCATCGGCGGGCGTGACGGAGCGGCAGCGGATCAGCGCCTGCGCGAGCGGAAGGGGGTCCATCAGTCCCGCAGCAGCTCGTTGATGCTCGTCTTGGAGCGCGTCTGCTCGTCCACCCGCTTCACGATCACCGCGCAGTAGAGCGAGGGGCCCGGCGAGCCGTCCGGCAGCGGCCGCCCCGGCAGCGCGCCGGGCACGACCACGGAGTAGGCCGGCACGCGGCCCATGAACACCTCGCCCGAGGCGCGGTCCACGATCTTCGTGGAGGCGCCGAGATAGACACCCATCGACAGCACCGCGCCGCGTTCCACGATCACGCCCTCGGCGACCTCGGAGCGCGCGCCGATGAAGCAGTCATCCTCGATGATCACCGGGTTGGCCTGCAGCGGCTCCAGCACGCCGCCGATGCCGGCGCCGCCGGAGATGTGGCAGTTCCGCCCGATCTGCGCGCAGGAGCCGACGGTCGCCCAGGTGTCCACCATCGTGCCCGAATCCACATAGGCGCCGACATTCACGAAGGAGGGCATCAGGACCACGTTCGGCGCGATGTAGGCGGAGCGGCGCACGACGGCGCCCGGCACGGCGCGGAAGCCGGCCTCGCGGAAGCGGTTCTCGCCCCAGCCCTCGAACTTCAGCGCCACCTTGTCGTAGGCGCCGGCGGCGGTGTCCATCGGGCGGCTGTCATGCAGGCGGAAGCCCATCAGCACCGCCTGCTTGAGCCACTGGTTCACCTTCCAGCCACCCCGCCCGTCGGGCTCGGCCACGCGGACGCGGCCCGAATCGAGCGCCTCCAGCGCCTCCTCCACCGCGTCGCGGTCGGCGCCGCGGGTCGCGGCGTTCAGCATGTCGCGCCGGGCCCAGAGCGCCTCGATCCGGGCCTGGAGGGCGGTCTTGTCCATCTTGGCTGCCTCTTTCGCGTCAGGGCCGGATCAGGGTGCCGGCGCCGCTCTCGGTGAACAACTCCCGCAGCACGGCGTGCGGCACGCGCCCGTCCAGGATGACGGCGCCCTTCACGCCCCGCTCGACCGCGTAGATGCAGGTCTCGACCTTCGGGATCATGCCGCCCGAGATCCAGCCTGCGGCGATGCCGGCGCGGGCCTGCGCGACCGTCATCTCCGGCACCAGCTGGCCGCGCTCGTCCAGCACGCCCTTCACGTCGGTCAGCATCAGCAGGCGCTCCGCGCCCAGCGCGCCGGCGATGGCGCCCGCCGCGGTGTCGGCGTTGATGTTGTAGGTCTGGCCGTTCCCGTCGGCGCCGACCGGCGCGACCACGGGCACGATGTCGGCGCCGATCATGAGTTCCAGCACATGCGGGTCCACCCGCTCCGGCTCGCCCACGAAGCCGAGGTCGACCGTCGTCTCGGCCTTCGTGTCCGGGTCCGTCACGGTGCGCATCAGCCTGCGCGCGCGGATCAGCCCGCCATCCTTGCCGGAGATGCCGACGGCGATCGCGCCGGCCCGCGTGATGGCCTCCGCCACCTGCTTGTTGACCAGGCCCGCGAGGACCATCTCGACCACGTCGAGCATCTGGCTGTCCGTCACGCGCAGCCCCTGCACGAAGCTGGACTGCACGTTGAGCCGCTTCAGCATGGCGTTGATCTGCGGCCCGCCGCCATGCACCACCACGGGGTTCACGCCCACCTGCTCGAGCAGGGCGATGTCGCGCCCGAAGGCGAGGGCCGTCTCCTCCTCCCCCATTGCGTGGCCGCCATACTTCACCACCACGCGCTGGTCGTCGTAGCGCTTCAGGTAGGGCAGCGCCCCGGCGAGGATCGCCATCTGGTCGCCCGTCGCATCAGTCATGTCTCAGGAGGCCCTTCCCCGACCCGGCCAGGGGCGTTCAAGCGTGGCGCGGCCCCAGGGTCAAGCGGCCGCGAGGGAGGCCAGCTCCGCCCGCAGCTCGGGGATGCCCAGGCCCGTCTCGGAGGAGGTGGTCAGCATCAGCGGATGGGCCGCGGCGCGCTTGCGCACGATCCCCGCCACCTCCTCCTGCCGCCGGGCGAGCTGGGCGGGCTTGACCGCGTCGGCCTTGGTCAGCACGAGCTGGAAGGCCACCGCGGCCTCGGCCAGCAGCTCGATCGCGGCGAGGTCGGCGGGCTTGGTTTCCACCCGGCTGTCCATCAGCAGCAGCACGCGCCGCAGCGTCGGCCGGCCGCGGAGGAAGTTGAACATCAGCCCCTGCCAGTCCTCCTTCACCGACTTGGCGGCCTGGGCGTAGCCGTAGCCCGGCATGTCCACGAGCGTGAGCTGGCCCTCGCCCAGGTCGAAGAAGTTGAGCTGCCGCGTGCGGCCGGGCGTGTTGGAGACGCGCGCGAGCGCCTTCTGCCCGGTCAGGGCGTTCATCAGCGAAGACTTGCCCACGTTGGAGCGCCCGCAGACCGCGACCTCCGGCCCGCCGATCTCGGGCAGCTGCTCCAGGCGCTGCGCGGCGAAGAAGAAGCGGCAGGGGCGCGCGAAGAGAAGGCGCCCCCGCTCGATCAGCGCCGCGCGCTCCTCCTCGGTCCTTGCCTCCAGCAGCCCTGTCACTTCTTCGCCTTGGCCACGGCCTCGATCTTGGCAGGGGGCGGCACGGCGGGCGACCGCGCCTGGCGCTTCGCGTCGAGCCGCATGATGTACCACTGCTGCGCGATGGAGAGCAGGTTGTTCCAGGTCCAGTAGATGACCAGCCCCGCCGGGAAGCCCGCCAGCATGAAGGTGAAGATCAGCGGCATCCAGGCGAAGATCTTGGCCTGGATGGGATCCGGCGGCTGCGGGTTCAGCTTGAACTGCAGGAACATCGTGATGCCCATCAGGATGGCCCAGACGGGCATGTGCAGCAGGCTGGACAGTTGCGCCGGGTCGAAGGGCAGCAGGCCGAACAGGTTGAACAGGTTCGTCGGGTCCGGTGCCGAGAGGTCGCGGATCCAGCCGAAGAAGGGCGCGTGCCGCATCTCGATCGTGACGAACAGCACCTTGTAGAGCGCGAAGAAGACCGGGATCTGGATCAGGATGGGCAGGCAGCCGGAGGCGGGATTGATCTTCTCCGTCCGGTACAGCGCCATCATCTCGGCCTGCGCCTTGGCCGGGTCGTCCTTGTAGCGCTCCCGCACCTCCTGCATCTTCGGCGCGAGCACCTTCATGCGGGCCATGGACTTGTAGGCCTTGTTGGCCAGCGGGAAGAACAGCGCCTTGATGATCAGCGTGAAGACCAGGATGGCCACGCCGAAGTTGCCGAACAGCACGCCCAGGAAGTGCAGCGCGTGGAAGAAGGGCTTGGTCAGGAAGTAGAACCAGCCGAAGTCCACCGCCTTGTCGAAGTCGGGGATGTTGTAGCGGGCCGCATACTCGTCGAGGAGGTTCACCTCCTTCGCCCCGGCGAAGAGCCGGGTGGCCAGCACGGCCTCGCCCCCCGGCGCCGCGGTCTGCGCGGCCGCGGCGGCGAGGTCCACCTGCCAGCGGTCCTGCCCGGCATCCGGGATGTGGCGGTAGGCGGCGCGGATGGCGGTGCCCTGGTCGGCCGGCGTCAGCGCCGTCAGCCAGTACTTG
>DASQNQ010000167.1:0-10656 GCA_035644895.1 Acetobacteraceae bacterium
CATGTAGCGGATCGCATTCAGCACTTCGCGCAGGTCAACCGTGGCCTTGCGGCTCCGGCGCGAAGGTCGCGGCAGCAGCGGCCCGATCCGCGCCCAATCGTCGACGACATGTGGGACCAGGATCGCCATCCACCGGCAGGCGATCGGGTGATCCGACCGTCGCGGCGGCGCCCCGGCGCGGTCAGCGCCTCGCGGCGAGCACCCGGTAGTGGACGTGCCCCTCGGTCTGGAGCGTCTCGAGCAGCAGGCCACCGATCTCCGCCTCCGCGCGCAGCCCGAAGCCGAGGAGGCGCGGCAGGCGCGCGCGGCGCTCCAGCAGCGCGAGGCGCGCCGATAGCTCCGCCATGCTCCGCACCTGCAGCAGCGGGTTGAGGTCGCGCTCGGCCACCAGCCGCAGCCCGGCGGCTTCCTGGGCGGCGATCCAGCCCTCGCGCGTTGGCGCGACGGGACAACGCCAGAAGCGGCGGAACCGGGCGAGGCGCGCCGCCGCCTCGGCCGGCAATGCCCCTTGCGGCATGTCGTCCACGACCACCAGATGCCCGCCCGGCTTCAGCGCCGCGGCCAGGTTGCGGACCGTGCGCGCCGGATCGGCGCTGTGGATCAGGCTCTCGATGCCGTAGATCAGGTCGAAGCGCCCGGCGAGCGGGGCGTCGTAGGACCCGACCTCGATCCGCACCGCACCCGAGAGGCCGCGGCGCGATATCTCCGCCATCCCGCGCGCGGCCTGCACGGACGAGAGGGTCAGCCCGGTCCAGGATCCGCCGAGCCGCGGCGCCAGGTCGATCATGGTCGCCCCGTAGCCGCATCCCGCATCGAGCACCTCAGGTGCCGCGGGCAGGTCCAGGCCCTCGAGCATCAGGCGGTGGATCACCCCAGTCGAGGCGGCGCCGCCCGCCGGGTCGGCGAGCGCGCGGTGTACCGGCAGCGCGCCATGCCCCTCCTCCGCGCGCCGGCCTTGGAACCAGGCCAGGCGGTCCAGCCAGCGGTAGTAGCGCGCCACCCGCCGTGCCTGGAGGGCTGCGTCGGGTGGAAGGCCACCGAGGACAGGACCGGTCATGGGACCGGTGTATGCGTCCTTGCGCCACCGCCACAAGCCGGTGCCCGCCGGCCCGCCGCGGGGGCGCAACAAAAATGGTTAACAATCGTTCCGTATGAACGCTTGCATAACTTATGATTGAAAGACGATGAGCACGGTCTCCTCGCGCATGAGCCAGCCCGAAGCTGCGCTCGCCTTCTCGGAAGGGTTGCTGGAGACGCTGCGCCTCCACCGCCGCTTCGTGGACGGTGTACCCGGCGGCACCCGCGCATCCCTGAAATTCAAGGATCTCTCCGGCGTCAGCCTTCCGGGCCGGACCCTGGGCGGGGCAGACCTCTCAGGGGCAAAGCTGCGCGGGGCCGATCTGAGCGAGAGCGATCTGGTCGAGGCGAATCTCTACGGCGCCGACCTGCGCGGCGCGAAGCTGGACCGTGCCCGCCTGATGCGGGCCGACCTGCGTGGCGCCACCCTGCGCGGCGCCTCCCTCATGAACGCCGACCTGACAGGCGCGGACCTGCGGGAGGGCCGGATGTTCCGCAGTGCGGCCGGGCAGATCGAGGCGTCCTGGAAGCACGACCCGGCCATCGTATCCGACGCGATGATGATCGGCGCGCGCCTGTCGGGCGCGAAGCTCAGCCGCGCGACGCTGAGCAACACGGACCTGCGCGACGCGGACCTGAAGGGCTGCGTGCTGGCGGATGCCGATCTCTCCGGCTCGCGCCTCGATGGCTGCGACCTGCAGGGCGCCGATCTGTCCGGCGCGAACCTCGAGGCGTGCAGCTTCGAGGGCGCCATGCTGTCCGGCCTGGATCTCAGCCGGTCCAGGCTGCACGGGGCAAGGCTGCTCGGTGCGGTGCTCGACGGAGCCGACCTCGGACCGAACAGGGACAACGTCGTGCTGCCACGTCGGTTCGAGGGCGGGAAGGCCGCGCTTGACGCGATGCTCGCCTCGCACGGGGTCTGGGTCGCCTCCGGCGGGCGGGAGGGCGTACGCGCGAACCTCACGGACATCGACCTCTCCGGCATGGACCTGGGCGGCGCCATGCTGATGGCGGCCCTGATGCCGCGCGCCATCCTGCGGGGGGCGAACCTCTCCCGCGCGCGGCTCGTGCTTGTGGACCTGTCGGGCGCGGACCTGCGCGGCGCCGCGCTGCCCGGCGCGGACCTGCGCGGCTGCGACCTGCGGCGCGCCTGGCTGAACGCCGCCGACATGTCCGGCGCGCGCGTCTCCGGCTTCACCGTGAGCGGTTATGGCGAGCGATGGGTGTCGGCCGACCTGTCCCTTGCGCGGCTCGTCGGCGCGAACCTCGCCAATGCCGACCTGGACGGAGCGCGGCTCACCGGCGCCGACCTTTCGCGCGCGCGGCTCCTCGGCGTGCGGATGCGCGGCGCGGACCTGACGGGCGCGCGGCTCGGCGGCGCCGAGACAACGGACCTGGACTACGCGGGCGCCTGCCTCGAACGCGTCTCCGGCCTGGTCAGGCCGGCCCAGGTCTGAGCACCGTGCTGTCCCGTGCCCCCTCCTCGATCCCCGCCGCTGCGCTCGAGATCGCACTGGCCACCGTCTCCGAAGGGGTGGCGGTCTGGGATGCGTCGGGGCACCTGGTCGCCGCCAACCGGCGGATCGAGGTCGTGCTGGGCATGCCCGCGGGCACGGCCGTTCCGGGTCTCTCATTGCGGGAGTTCGTCGCGCTCGCCACGCCCGGACGGCTGGATCCGGGCACGCCGGACGACGCGGCGGCCACCCTGCACGCCATCCTCGCCAGGCGCGAGGCGCTGACCTGGGACACGGCCGGCCCGGACGGCGTCACCATCCGCGTGCTGGTGCGCCCCACCCCCGATGGCGGCTGGGTCGCGATCTACGAGGACATGACCGACCGCCTCCGTTCGCAGGAGAAGGCCGCCTACCTGGCGGGCCACGACCCCCTGACGGGGCTGCCGAACCGTTTGCGCTTCAGCGAACAACTGGCGGAGGCAATGGCGCGCGGCGGCGCGGCGGCGGTGCTGCTGGTGGACCTCGACCGGTTCAAGGAGGTCAACGACACGCTGGGCCACCCGGCCGGAGACGCGCTGCTGCGTGCGGTTGGCGCGCGGCTTGCGGGCTGCTTCCGGCGCGGGGACGCGCTGGCGCGGCTCGGCGGCGACGAGTTCGCGGCCGCCCTGGTGCGGGGCGAGGGCGAGGCCGAGGCCGTCGCGGCGGCGGAGCGCATCGTGGAGGCCCTGTGCCGCCCCTTCGACCTGGAGCAGGGGCGCATGAGCATCGGGGCAAGCGTCGGCATCGCCCTCGCGCCGCGCGATGCGGGGGAGACGGATGCGCTGCTGCGCGCCGCGGACCTGGCGCTGTACGCCGCCAAGGCCGACGGCCGCGGGACGTACCGCCTGTACGAGCCGGCAATGGGCGAGGTGCTGGAACGCCGGCGCCGGACCGAGGCCGACCTGCGCCGCGCCCTGGCGGAGGAGGAACTCGACCTCCACTACCAGCCCATCGTCTGCATGCGCACCGGCCGGGTGGACGCGATGGAGGCGCTGATGCGCTGGCACCACCCGGAGCGCGGCCCCATCCCGCCGGCCGACTTCATCCCGGTTGCGGAGGCGTCGCGGCTGATCGTGCCGATGGGCGCCTGGGCGCTGGCGCGCGCCTGCCGCGACGCGGCGCGCTGGCCCGCGCACGTCCGGGTGGCGGTGAACCTCTCGCCCGCGCAGTTCCTGGGCCATGACCTGGTCGCCGATGTGCGGCGCGCGCTGTCGGGCGCCGGCCTCGCGCCGTCCCGGCTCGAGCTCGAGATCACGGAATCCGTCCTGATGCGCGACGAGGACCGTGTCCGCGCGACGCTGGAGGAGTTCCGGGCACACGGCGTGCGGGTCGCCATGGACGACTTCGGGACGGGGTACTCCTCTCTCGGCTACTTCCAGCGCTTTCCCTTCGACAAGGTGAAGATCGACCGGTCCTTCGTCGCCGGGCTGGGCCAGGAGCGTCGGGGCGCCACGGCGATCATCCGCGCCGTGACGGGCATCGCTGCCGCGCTCGGCATGGAGACCGTGGCCGAGGGGGTCGAGACGCGCGAGCAGCTCGCCATCCTGGCGGCGGAGGGGTGCAGCCATGTCCAGGGCTGGCTGTTCGGGCGCCCCGGCCCAGCCGCCCAGGTCGCCACCGTGATCACCGGGTTCGAGCAACGCGCGCGCCACATGGCCGCGAAGGCTACCTCGAGGCCGGCCGCCGTCTGACCCCCTTGCCGTAGCCGGGCCAAGCCCCATTTACCATCCCACTGGATGGTGAGGGGATGGTTGTGATGGGCGTTCCGATGCCGGCAGGACCGGATGCCGAGAAGATCACGATCAACCTCGGCTATGTGGACCTGGGGCACATAGACCTGCTCGTGCAGGAGGGCTTCTACGCCAACCGTACGGACTTCATCCGCACGGCCATCCGCAACCAGGTGGAGCGCCACGCCGACGCGGCGCGACAGTCCGTCCAACGCAAGAACCTCGATCTCGGGCTCCGCCACTACTCGCGGGCGGACCTGGAGGCGGTGCTCGCGGCCGGCCGCATGCTGGACATCCGCGTGCTCGGTCTGGCCAGCATCGCCCAGGACGTCACTCCCGACCTCGCCCGCGCCACCATTGCTGTCGTCTCCGTGCTGGGCGCGCTTCGCGCCTCGCCGGAGGTGAAGGCCGCCCTGGCCGACCGCACCCGCTGAGCGCCGCTCCGCGGCCCGAACACCCGCTCGGCCGCTCCCGCTGGCCGGGTTACCGAAAGGCCTCCTCATGAAATTCGCCCTGCCGCCCGAGATGGCGGAAGCCGCCCGCCTGACACGCGAAGGACGCCTGCAGGAGGCGACGGAGCTCTTCCAGCGGGCAATGCATCGTCAAGGCGCGCCCGCCCCGACTCCGGCCGCGCCGCCTGGCCGCCGGCCGGGTCGGGTGGTGGACATCGACCCGGAGACGGGTCTTCCCACGGCCCCTCCCACGGGCGGCACCCCCCCTCCTCCCCGGCCAGGACCGGAGGCGCTGCGCGACCTGCTGGGGCGTCTCGGGAAGGGGCGGGCGAGACCGGCACAGAGGCCGGAGCCACCGCTGCCGCCCGGCGCACGGTACGTCGAGGGGTCATTCGGCACCGGCGCCGCGCGGCGCGGCTACCGGCTCTATGTTCCCTCGACCCATGCGGGCCAGCCGGCGCCCTTGGTCGTGATGCTGCATGGCTGCACCCAGACGCCGGAGGACTTCGCGGCTGGCACGCGCATGAACATCCTGGCGGAGGAGCACCGCGTGGTGGTCGCCTACCCCGCGCAGGCGCAGTCCGCCAATCCGCAGCGCTGCTGGAACTGGTTCAACCCCGCCGACCAGGGGCGGGACATGGGGGAGCCCGCGGCGATCGCCGGCATCACGCGCCAGGCGATGCGCGAGGTCGCCGTGGATCCGCGGCGCGTCCATGTCGCGGGCCTTTCGGCCGGCGGCGCGCAGGCGGCGATCATGGGCATGGCCTACCCCGAGCTCTACGCGTCCGTCGGCGTCCACTCCGGGCTGGCCTGCGGCGCGGCGCGGGACGTGCAGTCCGCGCTGGCGGCGATGCGCCAGGGCGCTGCAGGCGTTGCGCCGGCGCGCCGCCCCGTGCCGGCCATCGTCTTCCACGCCGACCGCGACGGCACCGTCGCCCCGGTGAACGGCGAGCAGGTAGTGGCACAGGCCCTGGCGGGGTCGCGCACACGCATGCGGACCGAGCGCGGCCAGGTCGCGGGCGGTCATGCCTGGACGCGTACGACCCACCTGGATGCCGATGACCGGACGCTGCTGGAACAGTGGGTGGTGCATGGCGGCGGCCATGCCTGGTCCGGCGGCTCGGCCGATGGCAGCTACACCGACCCGCGCGGCCCGGATGCCTCCCGCGAGATGCTGCGCTTCTTCCGCGAGCACCCGCTACCCGCGTGAGGCGCTATCCCGCCCGCAGCAGCAGGAGCACGCCGCCCGCGATCGCGACGCCGAGCCACACGGCGAAGGAGCAGGCCTGCTCCGCCAGCATGCGCGACCGGGCGGGCCCCGGTTCCGCAGGGATGAACAGGCGCTGCTCGGCCCACCACCAGTAGGGAGTCAGCAGGCACCAGAACGCATAGAGACGCCGGAGCCAGGGCGGCGGCGGCCCGTCGCCGGCGGCCGCCAGCAGCAGCACGCAGGCCACGGCCAGGCCGCCAGCCGCGACGGCCCCGCGCCACAGGTCAGCGCGAACAGGCGGCGCCGCCAAGGACGCAGAACTTCGCGCAGTGCGGGTGGTTGAGCGCGACCGGCCGCGCCGCCTCGGCCAGCGTCGCGCCCAACTCGAAGCGCGGGTCGTAGGGGAGCAGCGTGCAGGCGACGACGGCGGGACGGTCGGCGCCGCGCCGCTTCACGACCATGCGGGTGGACGCGCACATGACGCTATCGGGCAACTTGCGGAGGATGCCCCAGCACGCCTCCGTGATCTCGGGCACGTCCGACCCGGCATCCATCTCGGGGAACAGCATCAAGGCGACCGGGTCGGCGGCGTTGATCGGGATGCCATGCTGCGCGAAGAGCCGTCCGAAGCCGGCGCGCATCGCCGCCTCCCCCTCCGCGCCGAAGCCGGCGCGCGCGGCGACGTGCACGGTGAAGCCGTTCCGCGCCAGCCACTCCAGCCCCTCGAGCGACTGCGCGAAGGCGCCCTCCCCGCGCTCCAGGTCATGCAGCACGGCGTCGTGGTGGTCGAGCGAGACACGCAGCGTCAGCAGGCCCCCGAACGCCTCGCGCAGCGCCAGCAGCTCCGCGGCGCGGTTGCGCATCGGCTTCATGGCGTTGGTCAGCACCAGGGCACGAAGCCCGCGCGACATCGTGGCGCGCAGCATCGCGGGCAGGTCGCGGTTGAGGAAGGGCTCGCCGCCGGTGAACCCCACCTCCTCGAGCGGCATCGCCTCGCGCGCGGCCTCCTCCAGGTAGGCCTCGGCCTCCGCCGCCGCCAGGTAGACCAGCGCGTCGTTGCGCGGGCTGCTCTCGATGTAGCAGGACCGGCAGGTGATGTTGCAGAGCGTCCCGGTGTTGATCCAGAGCGTGCGCAGCCCCGAGAGCGGGACCTGCGCCCGCCGCTCGCCGCGCGCCGTCACCTCCGCGTCACGGAACTTCGCGGGGTCGAGCGGGCGGGCGGGAAGCGTGGAGGTCATGCGTCCATCCTTGGCACGAAAAGCGTCATGCGCCCAGCAATCCCCGCCGCAACCCATCGGGCGCGACGCCGGGCGCGAGCCATGCCGACAGAAGCGTGCGCGAAGCGCCCGGGATGCGCGCCTCCGCCCCGCCGCTGGCCCAGAGATATGCGTCCGGGCCGATGAACAGGTAACGCTCCGCGTCGCCCGCCGCGATCGGGCGGAGCCAGTGGCGGAAGGCCTCAGGCACCGGGCAGCGGCAGGCGCGGGCGAAGCTGTCCTCCCAGGCCGCGCTGACGCCATCGACGCCGACGGCGTGCCGGTAGCGCACGTCGACGAGCTTGGCGCCGGGCGAGGCGAGGATCGCATCCGCGTCCGTGCTGCGCGCCTCAAGGTAGAGGGCGGCGCGGTAAACCTCGAAGCCCAGGTAGCGCCGGCTGCCGGTGCCGTTCAGCACGAGGCGGCGGCCGGCGACCTCCGCCACGGGCGGGAAGCCATCCTGCGCGGCGGCGCGCGCGGGCGCGAGCACTGCAAGCGCGACCAGGGTGCGACGCCCCGTCCTCATGCAGGTTTCCGCGTGCCGAGAAGCACGAGCCCCGCGAGCCCCGCGAGCGCGACGTCCTCCAGCGGCGACCATGGCGCCAGCGGCCGGGCGAGGAACACGCCGAAGCAGCCGCAGTTCTCGAGCGCGATCCCGCGCGCGAGGGTGAGCGCGAGCACCGCCGCATTGCCAAGCATCAGCAGGCCGGCCGCGACCGCCGCCATGCGCAGCGTCGGGCCATGCGCCAGGCCGAAGGCCACGGCGAGTTCGACCAAGGAGAAGAACAGTCCGAGCGGCAGCAGGGAGGCGGCGGGGAAGAGCCGGTACTGGCCGAGCACCTCCGCGAAGCCGCGGTTGTCGAGCAGCTTCCCGATCGCGGTGGCCAGGAAGACCATCACCAGGAACCAGCGCGCGCCGTCCACGGCCCACCGCGTCATCCGCTGCGCCCCGGCTGCCGGTTGACCGTCCAATCATAGGAGATGTAGCGCAGCGTCCAGTCCGCCGGCACCGGTTCGCGCCGCCAGCGGTTGATGTAGGCAAGCACGCTCGGCGCCTTCGCGGGCACGAAGTCGCCGGTGAAGAAGTCGAAGATCTGGGAGGCGAAGACGACGCGCCGCGGCGGGTCCGGGCGGACGTGGTAGCCGCTCTCGCAGAACTCGCGCGCCGCGGCCGCGAGCTGCGCCTCGAGGGACGCGGTGCGGAACGGCTCCCGCGGCAGGCGCGGACAGCCGCGCACCATGCAGTTGAGCGCGAAGTGAACACGCTCCTCCCCCATCGGGCGGATCACGTCATCCTCGAATGACTTGAGCGAGGTGTCGCGCCCGGCGACGCGGACCGTGGTGTTCACGAAGAAGCCGTAGCGGCCGAGGAAGGTCAACTCCTCCGGGATGCCGCGCCGGACGATGCCGAGCATGGCGAGCGCGTTGTAGGCGTTGATGCGCCAGGCGAGCTGCCGCGCGGTGCCCTCCCCCGGCCCCGTGCGCCCGATCTCCTCGACGATCGCGGCCAGCGGCGCCGGCTCGGCTGCGATGCCGGCGAAGTCCACGCGGCCCTGCGCGTCCACGCGGCGCCGGAGCACCGCCTCCCACGCGTCGAACCAGGGCGGGTCCGCGGCCTGCGCGAGCGCCGGGAGGGGCGCGGCCAGGGCGGCCGAGAGGAGGCTGCGCCGGCGCAGCATCAGGTTACGGCCTTGTGCCGGATCTCGATGCGTCGTCGCCCGCGTGCCGTCTTCGGCGTCAGGGTTGGCGCCGTGACCTCCGGTAGCGCCTCGCCGATGCGGCCGCTCAGCGGGTCCCACCAGCCGCCACCACCGGTCCTCACCGGCTGCAGGATGAAGTCGTCGCGCCTGGCGTTGTGGAGGCACATGGAGATCGGCCCGTCCCGCGTCGCCACCATGAAGACGCAGGCCTTGATGCGCTCCGCATCCAGGTCGGAGGCGTCCATGAAGTTGTGGATGAAGAAGGAGAGCTTGTGCGCGCGTCCGCGCGCGGCGACCAGGTCGGGGAGCGTGCCGCGCAGGCGCCGCGCCGCCCAGGGCACCAGCCGCGCCGCGGCACGCGGGCGCCGCAGCAGCCCGAGCGCCAGCGCCGCCAAGGCGCGGCCGCGGCGCTGGCGGTCGAACTGGATGCCCGCCGTTGCCTGCAGGATCGTGGCCAGCGCCTCCCCCTCCCCGAACAGGTCGTGGACGCGCCCGTTCGCCACCAGCGTCATGGCGTAGCGGTTGCAGGCGGCGTGGCCGGCGATCGGCGTGTCGAAGCAGATGTCGGCCCGCGCGCCGGCGCGGAGCTGCCCGGCCACCGTGTCGATGGTGATGGGCTGCGCGCGCGCGCGCACCGTGCCGCGACCGGTGTCCGCCTGGAGCTGAAAGCTCGCCACCCGCACGACATCGGCATGGCGCACGAAGAAGGCCGCGACCTGCGGGATCTCGTGGAAGTTGCCGTCATAGGCCGTCGTGTTGAAGAACACCGAGAGCGGCAGGCCGCGGGCCCGGGCGATGTACTCCTCCCGCACCGCGTTCAGCTCCACCTCGGAGGCGTAGCCCTTGCGCTCCTGCGTCATGTCCACATGGAAGGCGACATCCACCAGGCCGGCGGCGCACAGCTCCTCCAGCAGGTCGCGCGTGGCCTTGATGCCGTTGGTGAAGAGGCTCGGGCGCATGCCGCGCGCCCGCACGCGGCGGACGATGGCCACCAGCTCGTCCCGCCGGCGCAGCGTCGGGTCGCCGCCCGTGACCTGCACGTCCGTGTCGGGGCCGTAATGCGCGCGGATGAGGTCGATGCGGCGGAACACCTCCCCGAGCGGCACGTCCTGCACGGCCTCCGAGTGGTCGGACAGGTAGCAGAGCGTGCAATCCAGGTTGCAGCGCTGCGTGATCTCCAGCGCGACGCAGCCGATGCTCCAGCGCCGGCCCATGGATTGCCGGGGATGCCACTGGCCGGTCTCCTCCATGCGAACCCGGGCGCGGGCCATGGGATCGCAGCCGGGGCCCGGCAACGGCTCGGGGCTGGCCGCAGCGACCTCGGCGGGCGTCATGCGCCGGGCTTCTCCGCAGCAGGCCAGGCTTCCATCCGCCATTGCAGCATCTCCCATGTCCTGCGGGCGCTACGTGGCGCGGGATCCGTTGGATGCAGCCCGCCCAGCGCCACACGGAAGGGTGAAGCGCGAGCGTCAGCCGCCCCCGCCGACGACGGGCGCCGCCTGCCGCGCCGGCTGCGGGCGCGGCGGGACGAGGGGCTCCGGACGCACGGTCGCCGGGTCGAGCCCGGCATGGAGGCCGCCCTGCACCTGCGCGCGCAGCCGCTCCGCGTCGCGGCGGCGCACCTCCTCCTCGACCGACCGCGCGGCCTCGCGCCCGTCCCCGAGGATCATCAGCGCCTCCCGCCCGAAGGCGAGCGCCGATTCGAACGTCTCCCGCACCTGCCCCGCCACGTCGCGGC
>DASQNQ010000168.1:0-5898 GCA_035644895.1 Acetobacteraceae bacterium
GACGCGGCGATGGCCCGGCGCGGCCTGGCGCCGCTCGCGGACCGGCTGGTCGCGCTGGACGAGGCGCGCCGGGCCGCGATCGCCGAAGCCGAGCGGGTGCGGAGCGCACGCAACGCGCGCAGCAAGGAGATCGGGGCGCTCAAGGCACAGCAGCGCCACGAGGAGGCGCATCGGCTGATCGAGGAGATGGCGGGCGCCGACAAGGCCTCGGGCGAGGCCGTGACCGCCGCCGAAGCGGCGCTGCGCGCCGCTCTGGAGGTCCTGCCGAACCTGCTCGATGCCGAGGTCCCCGAGGGCCGGGACGAGACGGCCAACGTGGTCCAGCACCAGCACGGGGAGCCTCCGCGCTTCGCCTTCGAGCCCAGGCAGCACTTCGAGTTGGGGCTTGCGCTCGGCATGGACTTCGACGCGGCCGCGCGGCTGGCCGGGGCGCGCTTCACCGTGCTGCGCGGACCGCTCGCTCGGCTGCACCGGGCACTCGGCCAATGGATGCTCGACCTGCATGCCGGGGAGCATGGCTACACTGAATGCGACGTGCCGCTGCTGGTGAACGATGCCACCATGTACGGCACCGGCCAGTTGCCGAAGTTCGCCGAGGACCTGTTCCGCACGACCGACGGCCGCTGGCTGATACCGACGGCGGAGGTGCCGCTCACCAACCTGGCCGCCGGCAGCCCAATGCCGGAAGCGGCATTGCCGCTCCGCCTGACGGCCCTGTCCCCGTGCTTCAGGTCGGAGGCAGGGTCCGCGGGCCGGGACACGCGCGGCATGCTGCGCCAGCACCAGTTCCCGAAGGTGGAACTCGTCTCGATCACCGCGCCCGCGCAGTCCGACGCCGAGCACGAGCGCATGACGCGCTGCGCGGAGCGCGTGCTGACCGAGCTTGGCCTCATCTGGCGGCGAGTCCTGCTCTGCTCGGGTGACACCGGCTTTGGCGCTGCGAGGACCTACGACCTGGAGGTGTGGCTGCCGGGGCAGGGAGCCTGGCGGGAGATCTCCTCCTGCTCGAACTGTCGGGACTTCCAGGCCCGGCGCATGGAGGCGCGCTACCGCCCGGCCGAGGGGAAGGGGACCGGGTTCGTCCACACCCTGAACGGCTCCGGCGTCGCGGTCGGCCGCGCGCTGATCGCGGTGATGGAGACGCATCAGCAGGCGGACGGCTCGATCCGGATCCCGGAGCCGCTGCGGGCCCGGATGGGCGGCATCGAAGCCCTCAGCCCGTGACAGGCACGCCGAGCCGGCCGGCCATGTCCTGGATGAATTGCCAGGCAACCCGGCCGGAGCGGGCGCCGCGTGTGACGGACCATTCCACGGCCGCCCTGCGCAGGTCCTCCGGCGCGATGGGAAGGCGGTGGGTGGCGGCGTAGCTCTCCACCATCGCGAAGAAGGTGTCCTGGTCGCAGTTGTGGAAGCCGATCCACAGCCCGAAGCGGTCCGACAGGGACACCTTCTCCTCCACCGCTTCCTGGCCATGGATCGCTCCGCGCGATTCGTTCTCGATCATGTCGCGCGGCATCAGGTGGCGGCGGTTGGAGGTCGCGTAGAACAGCACGTTCGCGGGCCGCCCCTCGATGCCGCCGTCCAGCACTGACTTCAGGGCTTTGTAGTCGGCATCCTCCCGCTCGAAGGAGAGGTCGTCGCAGAACACCAGGCAGCGGCGCGTCTCGCCGCGCAGGATGTTCAGCAGATCCGGCAAGGTGCGGATGTCCTCCCGGTGAATCTCGATGAGGGCGAGCGTCCCTGCCGCCGCGGCATTCGCCTCCGCATGCGCGGCCTTGACCAGGGACGACTTGCCCATGCCCCGGGCGCCCCAAAGCATGGCGTTGTTCGCCGGCAGGCCGCGCGCGAAGCGGAGCGTGTTCTCGAGCAGGATCGCCTTCTGCCGCTCCACGCCCTGCAGCAGGCCGATGCCCACCGCCGAGACGCGCGGCACTGGCTGCAGGCGCGGGGAAGGCAGGGGGTGCCAGACGAAGGCGTCCGCCGCCGCAAGGTCCGGGCGGGCCGGCGTGGGCGGGGCCAGGCGCTCCAGCGCATCGGCAATGCGGGTCAGGGTGGGCAGCAGGCGGGCATCTGTCACCGGGGCAGGTCCGACACGAGGTTGACGGCAGGGGGGCGGAAGCTAGGTTGCGCCCCTGAACCGGGCAACCCCGCCCGGGAGAAGACGGAAGCCGGACCGCCCCATCATGTGGATCTCACCCGCCTATGCGCAGGACGCCGCCGCCGGCGGCACCGGCGCCGTGATCATGCAGCTCCTGCCGCTGATCCTGATCTTCGCCGTGTTCTACTTCCTGCTGATCCGCCCGCAGCAGAAGAAGATGAAGGAGCACCGCGAGATGCTGACCAAGCTGCAACGCAACGACAAGATCGTCACGGCGGGCGGCATCCTTGGCACCATCACCCGCGTGAAGGACGACTCGGACGAGATCGAGGTGGAGATCGCGCCGAATGTGCGCGTGACGGTGGTGCGCGGGACGATCAGCACGGTCGTGAAGCCGACCGCGGCCGCGAACGACGCGAAGCCCGCCTGAGCGGGCCGGGCCGGGTCAGGGTGCCGGCAAGGCACCCTGACCCGCAGCGCCTCAGGCGGACTGGCCGCTCTGCATGCCGCCCTTCTGCAGGAAGGTGGCGACAACCTCCCAGTCGACGAGCTTATCGAGGAAATTCTGGAGGTAGTCCGGACGACGGTTGCGGAAGTCCAGGTAGTAGGAGTGCTCCCACACATCGACGCCGAGGATCGGCTGCCCCTCACCGGTCGAGAGCGGGTTCGCGCCGTTCGGCGTCTTCGTCACCTTCAGCTTGCCGTCGGCACCGATGACGAGCCACGCCCAGCCGGAGCCGAACTGGGTGACGCCGGCCTGCTTGAAAGCCTCCTTGAACTGCGTGAGGCCGCCGAGGTCCTGGTCGATCTTCGCGGCGAGCGCGCCCGGCAGCTTGTCCCCGCCGCCCTTCGGCGACATCACCTGCCAGAACAGGATGTGGTTCCAGTGCTGCCCGGCCTGGTTCAGCACCGGCGTCGCGTCCGCGCCCTGCTTCCCGGCATCGGCCACGATCTGCTCGAGCGACTTGCCGGCCAAGCCCTTGCTCTCGATCAGGCCGTTCAGCGCCGTGACATAGGCGTTGTGGTGCTTGCCGTGGTGGAGCTCCAGCGTCTCCTGCTGCATGCCCTGCCCGGCGAGGGCGTTGGCGGGATAGGGCAGGGGCGGCAAGGTGAAGGGCATGTCGTTCTCTCCCGATGGCGAAGGGCCGCGGTTGACCTAGGCGCCGGCCCCCCGGGCGTCAACCACGCTTGCAAGCATGTCGCGCGCCGGTCATCTCCGCGGCGATGAGCGACCTTGCCGACTTCGTCCGTGCCCATGATCCGGACCGCTTCCTCTGCGCCCTGTTCGCGCCGGCCCCGCGCCGCCCGGCCCTGTTCGCCCTGCTCGCCCTGAACCACGAACTGGCGCGCGCGCGGGAGGCTGCGAGCAACCCGCTCGCGGCGATGATCCGCGTGCAATGGTGGCGCGAGGCGGTGCAGGAGGCGGATGCCGCAAAACCCGCCCGGCGCCACGAGGTGGCGGCACCTTTGCACGCCGCGATCACGGCGCGGGAACTCGACCCGGCAGACCTGCTCGCGCTGGCCGATGCGCGGGAGGCCGAGATGGACGAGGAGGGCTTCGCGAGCCGCGGCGCCTTCGAGGCGTGGCTGCGCGGCACGGCCGGCGGGGTCGCCGTCGCGGCCGGCCGGCTGCTCGGCGCGCCGTCCGCCGCCCTGCCGGTGTTGCAGGCGCTTGGGGCGCTCTATGGTCTGGCCGGCGTGCTGCGCAGCATCCCCTTTCACGCCGCACAGGGGCGCTGCCTGCTGCCGGAGGATCTGCTCGCGGCCGCAGGGTCGGACGCAGGTGCCGTGATCGGCGACCCTGAAGCCGGCTCTCCGGTCGCGAGGGCCATGGCGGTCGAGGGGCTGGAGCGGTTGGCGGAGGCACGCCGGGCGGCGCGTCGGGTGGTACCGAGGAACGCGGTGGCGGCCGCGCTGCCGGCCGTGCTGGCCGGGCGTGACCTGCGGCGCATCGGCCGGGGCGGCCGGCCGGCGCCGCATCGAGGGTTTGGGGACCGGTTGGCCGTGACCCTCGCTGGCCTGACCGGGCGGATCTGATGCAGAGGGGTGACGCGGTCGCCACTCCTTCGTGGCTTCGGTCCCGGTCGTCACGAGCGCCGCAGGCCAGGGCTTGCGCCCCTGGCATGAGAGGTGCCGGCGCGTTCGGCGGCAGTTGCTAGGCTTCGCCCGCTGCGCCTAGGCTTGCGTGGAGGCAGGAGGGGACGAGTGGGCAGGATGGCACCTGGAAGTCAGCCCGGTTCGGCGTCGCGACGCTCGGCCCTGTCTGCCATGTTGTTCGGCCTGCTCGTCCCTGCCACGGCCCGGGCGCAGGAGCCGCCAACCCTGCGACCAGGCGAGAGGATTGCCTTTCCCGGCGTGACGCTGACCGTCCTCGGGCTCTCGGTCCAGCGCAACGCGAGTTCCACGCTGGTCGCTCTGAACATGCGGGCGCAGACGGACGAGGTCACGTTCGCCACCTTGGAAGCGGAGCACTTCCGCATCCTGGCGGCCGGCGTGCCTCGGGCGCCGGAGTGGTTCGCGGAACGCATCCCGAGGGACGCCGCAAAGGATCACCGCGTGTCTTTCACGCTGCAGGACCGGACGGATGACCTCGTGCTGCGGATCCGCATGAACGGCGTGACCGAGTTGCGCCGGCTGCCGGCGTCCTGAGCGGTGGGGGAACCACCACGCAGCAACTGGTGGGCAACGCTGCCCGGCATTCTGACGGCCGCAGCCGCCGTTATCACCGCGATTACCGCGTTGATCGGATCGCTGCATCAGGCCGGCGTCTTTTCGATGTTCCGTGCGGCGGAACAACGACGGGAAGCACCCCTGGTGCCGCCGGCAGTGGCGAGCCGGGCGGCGCCCGCCCAGCCGGCATCCCGCGAGCCGCTGCAGGCACGGGTCATGGAGGCATGGACGTTGCCCGACGGCGGTGCGGCGGTGAGACTCCTCCTGCGGAACACGGGCAGCGAGGCGCTTCTGGTGGAGCCCGCCCGCGACGTGCTCCTGCGCAGCGAGGGGGGCACGACCGTGTCCGCCCGCCGCGCGGTCCCGGTCTTCCACACCCTAGCAGCCGGCGAGGGGCTGGAAGCCACGATCGAATTCCCCGCCCTGGCCGGTTCGCCGGCCCTACTCCTGCGCGGGGCCCCGGGTCCGGAGCTGCCGAGACTGCGCTGAGCGCGACGTCAGGCGCGCCTTCGCCGCCGCACCGGCACCACCTCCTCGACCGGTGCCGCGGCACCCTCCCGCGCCAGGATCGGGGCGAGGAAGTGGCCCGTGTGACTGGCCGGCACCTTGGCCACCTGCTCGGGCGTGCCCTCGGCCACGATCAGCCCGCCGCCCTCGCCACCTTCGGGTCCGAGGTCGAGGATCCAGTCGGCCGTCTTGATCACCTCGAGGTTGTGCTCGATCACCACGACCGTGTTGCCCTGCTTCACCAGGGCGTGCAGCACCTCGAGCAGCTTGCGAACATCCTCGAAGTGCAGCCCCGTGGTGGGTTCGTCCAATATGTAGAGTGTGCGGCCGGTGGCGCGGCGCGACAGCTCCTTGGCCAGCTTGATGCGCTGCGCCTCACCGCCCGACAGCGTGGTGGCCTGCTGGCCGAGGTGGATGTAGCCGAGGCCCACGTCGCGCAGCACCACCAGCTTGTCGCGGATGGCGGGTACGGCGGAGAAGAACTCGACCGCCTCCTCCACCGTCATGTCCAGCACGTCGGCGATGGACTTGCCTCGGAAGCGCACCTCCAGCGTCTCGCGGTTGTAGCGCTTGCCCTTGCAGGTGTCGCAGGTGACGTAGACGTCGGGCAGGAAGTGCATCTC
>DASQNQ010000169.1:0-9902 GCA_035644895.1 Acetobacteraceae bacterium
GCAGGAATGGCGGGCCCGGATGGTGGCGAGCCCGTGCGCCGCGAGGCCGGCGCGCAGCGCGGGATCGGCCGCGACGGCGCGCAGGTGCCGCGCCATCTCCGCGCCGCTCCGCGCGACGAGGAAGTCCTCGCCCGGGGCGAACAGTCCCTCGCTGTCCTCCCAGGGCGAGCAGAGCAGCGGGATGCCGCAGGCCAGCGCCTCGAAGACGCGGATGGTCGGGATGCCCGGCAGGCGCTGCACGTAGAATCGGCGCGGCACATGCACGGTGGCGAGGTGCCGCGCGAAGACCTCTGGCGCTGCCGCGTTCGGCACCCAGCCCCGGAAGCGTGCGCCGTGGGCATCCAGCGCACGCAGCGCCTCCTCCGGATAGCGGACGCCGTGGATGTCGAGCGGAAGGCCCGCCTCCCGCGCCGGGTGCAGCAGGAACTCGACAAGCTCCTCGCTGCGCTCGTCGTCGCCCCAGTTGCCGATCCAGACGAGTCCCTCGCGCGCGCCCTCCTCGGGCGGCGGGCGGAACAGGCGCGTGTCGGCGGCCTCATGCCAGGTGAAGACGCGGCCGCCCCAGCCCCAGCCGCGGTAGACCTCGGACAGGGTCTCGCCGAAGGCCAGCACGCCATCATAGCCCGAGAGGTCGAAGTGCCGGATCGCCTCCGGGTCGCTGACGGCGCGGTGGTGCGTGTCGTGGAACAGCAGGGTGAAGCGCCCGCCGAGGCGCCGCGCACGGCCGATGGCGGCGACCAGCGCGGGCTCGTTCCACTCATGCACGATGACGAGGTCCGCGCCGTCCAGCGCGGCCTCGGCCTCCTCGCCCGTGGCGACGGCTTGCGCGCGCAGCTCCGGGTAGGCGCGGCGCCATGCGTCGAGCCCCGCTTCCCCATGGTCGCGCAGCAGGTTCGCGAGGCTCCAGGCGCCCTCGGGCTCCATCGCCAGCACGTCGTGGCCCATCGCCTGCAGCTCCCGCAGCACGCCGCGCAGGAAGTGCGCGTTGCCGTGGTTCCAGCAGGAGCGGACGGAATGGGTGAAGTAGACGATCCTCACGCCGCCACCCTCCGGCCCTCGCGCAGCAGGGCGTGCATGCCGGCGGCCATCCGCGCGACGCCGTAGCGGCGCGAGCGGGCGCGGGCCAGGGCGCCGAAGCGGGCGCGCCGCGCGCGGTCGGCGACCATGCGGTCGAGCGCCTGGGCGAAGCCCGCGGCGTCTCCTGGAGACACGAACTCGGCCGCGTCCTCCCAAAGCTCCCGGAAGGTGGGGATGTCGGCCAACACCAGCGCGCAGCCGGCCTGCGCCGCCTCCAGCACCGCAAGGCCGAACGGCTCGTAACGCGCGGCGGAGGCGAAGACGGGCCGGCGCGCCAGCCATGCCGCCACCTCGCCCGCGGGCAGTGGTCCGAGCGGGCGCGCATTCGACAGGGCGGCGCGCGCGCCGTTCGGGCCGGCCACCGGGCCGGCCGCCATGACCGGGAAGCGCAGCCGTGCCGCGGCGCGGTCGAGCGTCGCGACGTCCTTGCCCTCGTCCCACAGCCGCCCGGCGGTGAACACAGCGTAGAGCTGCGGCGCGGCGCGCAGCCCCGCCGGATGGCGTCCGTTCCACACGCAACCGGGAACAACTTTGCCGCCGTAAACCTCGGCGGTTGCCAGCGCATGGGCGCGCGTCGGCGCGACGGCCACGGATGCCGCGGACAGCCCCTCCCCGTGCAGCGCCGCGCGCCAGGCGAAGTCCGGGGGCAGCGGACCGCCCCGCATCGCCCGCCACCAGGTTGCCAGGCAGGAATGGCTCACCACGACCGCCGGGACCGGAAACCCGGCCAGCGCCGCGAGCGCCGGCGTGTTGAGTTGCACCGCGTCGTGCCCCGCGGCGAGCGCCGCCACCGCCCGCGCCGCGGCGCGGAGGGACGCAGGCGATTCGGCCAGCCAGTCGAGAGGCCCGTCCACCGGCACCAGCCGCAGCCCGGGTACCTGCCGCGCCTCCGCGAGTTGCGACGCGCCGGGCGCCGGCCCCATCACCGCCAGCGTCGTCGCGACGCCGTGCGGCGCGAGGCCGCGCGCGAGGTCCAGAGCAAAGGTCCACACGCCGCCGACAGCATCGGCCGTCATGAGGAGGCGGAACGCCACCCTTCAGGCCTCCGCCGCCAGCGAGGTCTCCGCCCCAAGGCCGAAGCGGTCCTGCAGCCAGCCGACGAGGTCGCGCAGCCCCTCGCGCCAGGCGGTCGGCGCGCGGAGGCCGAGTTCGGCCATCGCGCGGCGGGTGTCGGAGACGTACCAGCGTTGGTCGCCGGCCCGCCATTCCCCGTGTTCGACGCGGATGCGCCGCCCGGTGACGGCCTCGATCTCCCGCAACACCTGCCGCAGGCTGACCGCGTTGGCCGGGCCGCCGCCGATGTTGTAGGCCGTGCCGGTCACGGCGCCGATGCGGCGCCAGGCGGCGAGGTAGGCCGCGACGGCGTCCCGCACATGCAGCACGTCGCGCACCTGGCAGCCGTCGCCATAGATCGAGACACCCTCCCCGCGCAGGGCGCGGATGGCGAAATGCGCGACCCAGCCCTGGTCCTCGGTGCCCATCTGGTGCGGGCCGTAGATGCAGCTCATCCGCAGCACGGCCGAAGGAACGCCGAAGGATCGCGCGTAGTCGAGCACGTACTGGTCCGCCGCACCCTTCGAGCAGCCATAGGGCGTGTGGAAGTCGAGCGGCCGTGCCTCCGCCACCCCGTGCGCGCGGAGATCCGCGTCGTGCGGCATCCAGGTATCGCCGTCCAGCCTCATCTCGACGTCCGAGAGGTTGCCGTAGACCTTGTTGGTGCTGGCGAAGATCACCGGACAGGGCAGGCCCGGTCGGCGGCGCACGGCCTCCAGCACGCCGAAGGTGCCCTGCAGGTTGACGCCGAAATCCTCGGCAGGGTCGGTCAGGCTGGTGGTGACGGCGACCTGGGCGGCCAGGTGGAAGACGCAGCCCGCACCCGCCACGGCCGCCCGCAGCGCCGCCGCCTCGCGGATGTCGGCGACCTCGGCCGAGACGCGCTTCGGGTGGCGGCGGCGCAGCCAGGCCAGGTTCTCCTCGACGCCCGGGCGCGTCAGCGCGTCGAGCACGAGAACGTCGTGCCCCTCCTGCGCCAGCCGGTCCGCCAGGTTCACGCCGATGAAGCCGGCCCCGCCGGTGACGAGGACGTGCGTCATGCGACGAGCCCCCGCGCCTCGAGCTCGCGCCGCGCCTGCTGCACGCGGTCCTCGGCCTGCTGCTGCGCGACCCAGTCGGCGAGCTCCGCCAGCCCCTCCCGGAAGTCGCGCCGCGGCGCGTAGCCCAGCACCCGCCGCGCGAGGGAGATGTCCGGGATGCAGTGGCGGATGTCGCCCGCGCGCGCCTTGCCCGTGATCTCGGGCGCGATCGCGGGCAGGCCCATCGCCTCCGCCAGCAGGGCGGCGACCTGCTCGACCGTGCGCTCCTCGCCGCTGCCGATGTTGAAGACGCCGCCCGGCGCATCCGGGTGGTCGAGCGCGAGCATGAAGGCGCGCGCCACGTCCTCCACATGCACGAAGTCGCGCCGCTGCTGCCCGTCCTCGAAGATCATGGGCGGCTGCCGGTTGTGCAGGCGGGAGGCGAAGATCGCGAGCACGCCTGTGTAGGGGTTTGAAAGCGCCTGGCCGGGGCCGTAGATGTTCCAGAGCCGCAGCGCCACGCCCTCCATCCCGTAGGCCGGGGCGAGGGTCAGGGTCAGCCTCTCCTGCACGTACTTCGTGATGGCGTAGACCGAGGCGAGCGCCGGCTGCTTGGATTCGGGCGTCGGCACCGGCAGCAACGGACGGCCCTTCGAATCCAGCGGGTCCCAGGGCTGCGCGCCGCCGGTGCGCGCGGGGCGCGTCACGCCCTCATGCAGCCCGCCATCGGCGTCGCGGTACAGACCCTCGCCGTAGATGCTCATGGAGGAGGCGACGACCACGCGCTTCACGGGCCGGTCGATCAGCGCCTGGAACAGCACGGCCGTGCCGTGGTCGTTGACCGAAACGTAGCGGTCCACCGCATACATGCTCTGGCCGACCCCGACCTCGGCTGCCAGGTGGACCACCTTGTCCACGCCCTGCAGCGCGGTGCGCAGGATCGCCTCGTCGCGCACGTCACCGATGAGGAGTTCCGCTTCCGGGTCGAGATCCCGCGGCCTGCCGCCGTCGCCGTGCACCTGCTCGATCAGGCTGTCCAGGATGCGGACCTCGTGGCCGGCGCGGAGCAGCGCGCGGGCAAGGTGGCGACCGATGAAGCCTGCACCGCCGGTCACCAGGATCCGTTCCGCCACGCACGCCTCTCCTTTTTCTGTGAACGTACAAAGAAGCTCAGTCCCGCAACGCACCTGTTCGCAGCCGGTGCAGAGTCCACACCGTCACATTCCGGTGTCCCTGCGGTTCCCCATCTCCGGGTTACGGAACGCGGGCGGCTCGAACGGGTTTCGGCTCTGCAACGCATGGGCCGGGGTGTGCCCTCGGTGCAAGCAGGCCGAAGGAGGGACGGTTGGGAGCGGGATCGGTACGCGTCGGCATCGTCGGTGTCGGCAACTGCGCCTCCGCCTTCGTGCAGGGGCTGTCCTTCTACCGCGAGGCAAGATCGAACGAGCCCGTGCCCGGGCTGATGAACGCCGAGGTGGGCGGCTACCATGTTTCCGACATCGAGGTCTCGGCCGCGTTCGACGTCGCGGCCACGAAGGTCGGACGCGATGTCTCGGAGGCGATCCTCGCCGAGCCCAACAACACCTGCCGCTTCGCACCCGTCGCCGCGACGGGCGTGCGCGTCGAGCGCGGGCCGACCCATGATGGCCTCGGCCGCTACCTCTCCGGCGAGATCGAGGAGGCGTCGCAGCCGCCGGCGGACGTGGCGGAGGTGCTTCGGCGGACGCGCACCGACATTCTCGTTTCCTACCTCCCGGTGGGATCGCAGCGGGCTACGGAGCACTACGCGGAAGCCGCGCTCGAGGCCGGCTGCGCCTTCGTCAACTGCATCCCGGTCTTCATCGCCTCGGACCGCGAATGGCGGCGGCGCTTCGAGAACCGCGGGGTGCCCATCATCGGCGATGACATCAAGAGCCAGGTGGGCGCGACCATCGTCCACCGCATGCTGGCGAACCTCTTCCGGGAACGCGGCGTGCAGCTCGACCGCACCTACCAGCTCAACTTCGGCGGCAACACGGACTTCCTGAACATGCTGGAGCGCGAGCGGCTGGAATCGAAGAAGATCAGCAAGACGCGCGCGGTGACCAGCCAGCTCGACATGCCCCTCGCGCCAGGCGACGTGCATGTGGGCCCGTCGGACCACGTTCCCTGGCTGCAGGACCGGAAATGGGCCTACATCCGGATGGAGGGGACGGGCTTCGGGGGCGTGCCGCTCAATGTCGAGCTGAAGCTGGAAGTATGGGACTCGCCCAACTCCGCCGGCATCGTCATCGACGCGGTGCGCTGCGCGAAGCTCGGGCTGGACCGTGGGATCGGCGGGGCGCTGACCGGGCCATCCGCCTGGTTCATGAAGTCGCCGCCCGAGCAGTTCACGGATGCCGAGGCACGCGACCGCACGCTGCGCTTCATCGCGGGACATGCGTGACCCTGCTGCTGCTGGCGCGCCACGCGGCGCATGCGACGGTGGACCGGGTGCTGTGCGGGCGCAGCCCCGGCGTGCACCTCGGCGAGGCCGGGCGGCACCAGGCCGCGCGGCTGGCCCTGCGCCTAAGGCGTGATGCGCCGGCCGCGCTCTATGCCAGCCCGCAACCGCGGGCGCGGGAGACGGCGGAGGCCCTCGGCCTGCCCGTGCGGGTGGAGCCCGCGCTCGACGAGATCGACTTCGGCGCCTGGGCCGGCCGCCCCTTCGCGGAGCTGGAGGCGGACCCCGCCTGGCGCCGCTGGAACGAGCAGCGCGGCACCGCCCGCCCACCGGGCGGCGAGGCGATGCACGAGGCGCAGTCGCGCATCCTGCGCTGGACCGGCACGCTGCCCGCGCTGCACCCCGGCGCGGTCGTCGTGGCCGTCAGCCATGCGGACGTGATCAAGGCGGCGGTGATGGCGCATCTCGGCATGCCGCTCGACGCGCATTGGCGCCTGGACATCGCGCCCGCCTCGCTGAGTGCGCTCGACCTTTGGGAGGGCGGCGGGCGCGTGCGCTTCGTCAACGAGATGCTGGAGGCCTGAGCGATGGGCGTCACCATGGACCGTGACGAGATCCGGCGGCGCGCCGAGGCGCTCGGCCCCTGGTTCCACAACCTCGACCTGCACGGCGTGCGCACGGCGCCGGACCACTTCCTGGGCGACTATCCCCTGGTCAAGTTCCGCAGCTTCGCCCACGCCATCCCGGCGGACCTGTCGGGCAAGAGCGTGCTCGACATCGGCTGCAACGGCGGCTTCTACTCGATCGAGATGGCCCGCCGCGGCGCGGCGCGCGTGCTCGGCATCGACAGCGACGAGGACTACCTGGCGCAGGCCCGCTTCGCCGCGGAGGTGACGGGCCACCGCATCGAGTTCCGCAAGCTGTCGGTCTATGACGTGGCAACGCTCGGGGAGCGGTTCGACCTCGTGATCTTCATGGGCGTGCTGTACCACCTGCGCCACCCGCTGCTCGCCCTCGACCTGATCCACGAGCACGTCGCGAAGGACCTGCTGCTGTTCCAGTCCATGCAGCGAGGCGCCGCGCATGTGGACCGCGTGGAGCCGGACTACGACTTCCAGGAAACCTCACATTTCGATGGGGAGGGCTACCCGAAGCTGCACTTCGTCGAACATCGCTATGCGCACGACCAGACGAACTGGTGGGTGCCGAACCGCGCCTGCGCGGAGGCCATGCTGCGCAGCACCGGCTTCGAGGTCACCGCCCATCCGGAGGCGGAGGTCTATCTGTGCCGGCGCGTCGCGGCGCCGGAGGGCGCGGGCGCGGTGTATCCGGCGAAAGGGGGGCATGCGGCATGATCGAGGCAGCGAAGATCTGGAACGAGCCGAACAACAAGTCGCACTGGGATCCGCAGATCGACCCGGACTGGAGCATGTTCGCCGAGACCGCCATCTGCGCCGCGCAGGCGATCCGGGCGGAGCACCCGACGCTGCCGCGGGTGCTGGGCGGCATCTCCCCGATCGACCCGGCCTTCATCCGCAACATGCAGGGCAAGGGCGTGCTGGAGCACGTGGACGTCGTGGCGGTCCACGGCTTCCCGCTCGACTGGAATCTCTGGCAGATCCAGGAATGGCCGGACAAGGTCGCGGAGATCGAGGCCGTCGTGCCCGGCAAGCCCGTCTGGGTGACGGAGGTCGGCGTTTCCTCCTTCGGGGCGGAGGAGGTGCAGGCCTGGGGCGTGGACCGCACGGCGGAGCTGCTGAAGGGCCGCGTGCCGCGCGTCCACTGGTACAGCCTGCACGACCTGCCCCGCGCCTGGGAGGCGACGACGCGCCACCGCGAGGCGGAGGGCTCCTCCTACTACCGCCACTTCTACATGGGGCTGATCCGCGAGGACGGGACGCCCAAGCCCTCCTTCGAGCGCTTCGGCCCCCACGCGCCGCAGATGGGGCTTTGCCAGTGGTTCCACTTCCAGGACCACCGGCTGGACACCAGCGTGGAGTGGCTGCGGCGCCTCGGCGTGCGGCACCTGCGCACCGGCCTCTCCTGGGCGGACAGCTTCCGGCCGGGCGCGCTCGACTGGTTCGACCGGCAGATGGATGCGCTGGCCGAGTTCGACGTAACCGTCACCTTCTGCTTCACGCCGGAGCACCGCGGCATCGCGCCCCACCACACCTCGCCGCCCCAGGTGAAGGAGGAGTTCGCGGAGTTCTGTGCCGCCATGATCCGGCGCTACGCGGCGCGAACCGGCGTCGCCGCGCCGGCCGAGGCGGCCGCGTAAGGAACCGGGGCTCGGCACGGGGGGTTGAGGGGGGCTCTGTCACGGAGACGACGATGCCCTCGGATGCCACACCCACCGCGCAGGAGCACGCCGCGCTCGCCGCGCTGCGGCACGTCTCCGACGCGGGGCCGGGCATCTCGCGGCGGAAGCGCGGCAAGTCCTTCTCCTACCACCTGCCGGACGGCACGCCGGTGCGCGACAAGGCGACGATCGAACGCATCCGTGCCCTGGCCATCCCGCCCGCCTACACCGATGTCTGGATCTGCCCGGACGCGGAGGGGCACATCCAGGCCACGGGCCGCGATGAGCGCGGCCGCAAGCAGTACCGCTACCACGCGCGCTGGCACGAGGTGCGGGATGCCGCGAAGTACGAGCACATGCTGGAATTCGCGCAGAGCCTGCCCGCCATCCGCGCCCGCGTCGCCGCCGACATGCGCCTGGCGGGCCTGCCGCGGGAGAAGGTGCTGGCCACCATCGTCCACCTGCTGGAGAGCACGCTGATCCGCGTCGGCAACGACGACTACGCCGAGAAGAACGAGAGCTACGGCCTGACCACGCTGCAGGACGAGCATGTGCAGGTGCAGGGTGCGGAGCTGCGCTTCCGCTTCAAGGGCAAGAGCGGCAAGGACTGGGAGCTCGGCGTGAAGGACAAGCGGGTCGCAAGGATCGTCCGGGCCTGCCAGGACCTGCCGGGGCAGGAGCTGTTCCAGTACCTCGACGAGGGGGGCGAGGTGCGCGACGTCGCCTCGGGCGACGTGAACGCCTACCTGCGGGAGATCTCGGGCCGCGACATCACCGCGAAGGACTTCCGCACCTGGGCGGGCACGGTGCTCGCGGCCGTCACCCTGAAGGAGGTGGAGCACGCCGGCACGAAGACGGCCGCGAAGCGCGCCCTCTCCTCCGCCATCAAGCAGGTGGCGTCCCAGCTCGGCAACACCCCGGCGGTCTGCCGCAAGGCCTATGTCCACCCGCATGTCCTCGACTGCTACCTGCAAGGGGAGCTGCTGCTGGAGGTGGCCGAGATCGCGGAGGAGACCGGGCTGCGCGCCGAGGAGCATGCGGTGCTCGCCCTGCTGCAGGCGCGGATGGCGGCCAACAGCAACGTGCCGCCCGCGAAGCGGCGCCGGGCGGCATCGCGCTCGGCGGCCGCGGCATGAGCGAGGCTGCCCGCCGGCACGAAGCACCCGTTCCTGACGGCAGCTTCCGGCTGCCCGCTTCCGCACGCGACATGCGGCCGCCGCTGGCCGCCACCTCGCTCGCCGTGCCGCTCCCGCCCATCCCGGCCTGCCGCGCCTGGGCCGCGCGCTACGCCGGCGCGCACGGGCCGGCGATCGACCTGACGCAGGCCGTGCCCGGCTACCCGCCGCATCCCGGGCTGCTGGAGCGCCTGGCCGCCGCCGCCTCGGACCGCGCGCTCGCGGGCTACGGTCCGCTGGAGGGCGAAGCGCCGCTGCGCGAGGCGGTGGCGGAGGAGATGGGCCTGCTCTACGGCGCGGAGGTCTCGGCGGAGGACGTGCGCATCTCGGCCGGCGCCAACACCGGCTTCAACCTGGCCATGACCGCGATGGCCGCGCCGGGCGACGAGGTGATCCTTCCCACGCCCTGGTTCTTCAACCACCAGATGGCGCTGGCGCTCCGCGGCGTGCGGCCGGTGGCCCTGCCATGCGACCCGGCCCAGGGCTTCCTGCCGGACCCGGAAAGGGCCGCGGCGCTGCTCGGCCCGCGCTCGCGCGCCATCGTGCTCGTCACGCCGAACAACCCGACCGGCACCGTCATGCCGCCCGCGCTGGTGGAGGCCTTCGCGGAGCTCTGCCGGCGCCGGGGCCTGTGGCTCGTGCTCGACGAGACCTACCGCGACTTCGGGCCGGACGGGCCTGGCGACCTGCCGGAGGCGCCGCACGCCTTGTTCGCGCGGCCGGACTGGCGGGACTTCGTCGTGCAGCTCTACTCCTTCTCCAAGGCCTACTGCATCCCGGGCCACCGCATGGGCGCGGTCGTCGCCGGGCCGGCGCTGCGGGGGGAGTTCGTGAAGGCGGTGGACAACATCCAGCTC
>DASQNQ010000170.1:0-12593 GCA_035644895.1 Acetobacteraceae bacterium
TCGCGCCCGATCTCGCGCGTGATCTCGTACAGGCGCTTCACCGCGTGCTGCGGCTTGATGATCTTGCCCGACTGGACGTAGCGCAGGCAGTCCTTCGCGCGCCAGCCGTCGATCTCGCGCCACCAGGCGGCCAGCGCCTCCCGGTCCTGGCGCGTGCCGTCCTCCTTCCACGCCTCAATCAGCGCGGCCAGCACGCGGCCAGCGTCACCCACGATGGGCACGTCCACCTTGACGTTCTTGTTGATCGAGGAGGGATCGATGTCGGCGTGGATCTTCTTGGAGCCCGGCGAGAAGGCGTTGAGCCGCCCCGTCACGCGGTCGTCGAAGCGCGCACCGATGTTCAGCATGACGTCGCAGCCATGCATCGTCAGGTTCGCCTCGACCGTCCCGTGCATGCCGAGCATGCCGAGGAACTGCGGGTCCGAGGCTGGATAGGCGCCGAGGCCCATCAGGGTGTTCGTGCAGGGGAAGCCCGTCATGCGCACGAACTCGCCGAGCAGGCGCGACGCCTCCGGCCCCGCGTTGATGACGCCGCCGCCCGCATAGACCACCGGCCGCCTCGACGCCTTCAGCAGCGCCACCGCCCTGCGGATCTGCCCCATGTCGGGCTCGGCCTGCGGGCGGTAGGAGCGGTGCGGCACCTCGGCCGGGGGTGCCTCCTCGTACGGCGCCTTCGCGATCAGGATGTCCTTCGGCAGGTCCACCACTACCGGGCCGGGCCGGCCGGAGCGGGCCACGTGGAACGCCTCGTGCATCACGCGCGCCAGGTCGCCGCTGCGCTTGACGAGGTAGTTGTGCTTGGTGGCCGGCCGCGTGATGCCGGTGGTGTCGGCCTCCTGGAAGGCGTCGTTGCCGATCAGGTGGGTAGGCACCTGACCCGTCAGGCAGACCACCGGGATGCTGTCCATCAGCGCGTCCACCAGCCCGGTCACCGCATTCGTGGCGCCGGGGCCGGAGGTGACGAGCACGACGCCCACCTTGCCGGTGGAGCGCGCATAGCCCTCGGCCGCATGCACCGCCGCCTGCTCGTGCCGCACCAGGATGTGGCGGATGGCGTTCTGCTGAAAGATCGCGTCGTAGATCGGCAGCACCGCCCCGCCGGGATACCCGAAGATGACCTCGACGCCCTGGTCCTTCAGCGCGCGGAGGACGACCTCGGCGCCCGACATCGTCGTGGGCGTCTGGTCGGCGTGCTGCACGGTGGCGGACATGGCTGGCGTTCTTTCCTCGGCGTCTGAGGCGCAGCCTGGGAATTCCCACGCAGCGCCTGCGGTCACTAGCCCGTCACGCTGCACCGCGTCAACGCGCATTCCGAACAAAAAGCAAAATTTCGGCCTGCTGACGTTCCGAAAGTTGCGTCCAACAGCCCACACGCGCATGGATGCTATGCGTGTGGGGCGGGGCAGCCAGAATGCGGTGGCGAAACCAGGTCGCCTGCCGCTTCGTGTACTGGCCAATGAGCAGCTTCGCCCGTGCCCCGGCCTCTTCCAGCGTCATGCGCCCGGCCAGGTGCGCCGCAAGCTCCGGCACGCCATGCGCGCGCATTGCCGGCAGGGCAGGATCGAGGCCAAGCGCGAGCAGCTCCCGCACCTCGTCCACCGCGCCGGCCGCGACCATCGCATCCCATCGCGTCCCGATCGCGGCCCGCAGCGCATCACGTGGCGGGTCAAGCAGGATGGCGCGAAAGCCCCAGGGCGCCGGGCCCGTCCCGCCCTCCCGCCGCCATGCCGCAAGCCCTCTGCCCGTGCCGAGCGCCACCTCATACGCCCGTGCGACGCGCTGGCTGTCGGAGGGGCGGAGGGTCGCCGCCGTCTCCGGGTCCAGCGCCGCGAGCCGCGCATGGAGCGCGGGCGCACCCTCCTCGCCCAGCAGTCGCCGCGCCTCATCCCGCGCCTCGGCCGGGACGGGCGGGATGTCGGCCAGGCCGTCCACCAGCGCCGCCAGGTAAAGCCCGGTGCCGCCGCAGATGATCGGCAGGCCGGGCGCGGCCGCCATCTCCCGCAGCGCCGCCCCCCGCCACCATGCGACGGTGCCGGCCTCGGCCGCCGGTCGCACCCCGTAGAGGCGGTGCGGCACGCGCGCCTCCTCCTCCGGCGTCGGCCGGGCGGTCAGGATGCGCAGTTCGCGGTAGACCTGCATGGAATCGGCGTTGATCACGGTGCCGCCGACCCGCTCCGCGATGGCCAGCGCCAGCGCGCTCTTCCCGCTTGCGGTCGGGCCGGCGACGATGAGGGCTTGCGCGCCGCTCATGCCACTGGCATCGCCCGCCCGCCATGCCGCATGTCCTGACCCTGATCGCCGCCCCGGGCACGCTCGACCCCGCGCTCCCGGCCCGCATCCGCGCCGCGCTGGAAGGCGTCGGCGGGCGCGCCGGCACGCCCGAATGGCTGGCCGAGCGGGAGGCGGTGGACATCCCCTACACGGAGGCACCGCCGGCCCAGGCCGTGGCTGCCGCGCGCGCGGCGCTGGAGGCTGCGCCGGTGGACGCGATCGCGCAGCCCGTGCTGCATCGCCGGAAGCGGCTGCTGGTGGCGGACATGGACAGCACCATCGTCACCTCGGAAACGCTCGACGAGCTGGCCGCCCATGCCGGGCTGAAGGACCGCATCGCGGAGATCACGCGCCGCTCCATGAACGGGGAGCTGGATTTCGCACAGGCCCTGCGGGAGCGGGTGGCGATGCTGAAGGGTCTTCCGGTCGACGCGCTGGAACGGACCTGGGCCGGCACGGAGATGATGCCCGGCGCGGCCGAACTGGTCGCCACCATGCGGGCGCATGGCGCCGTGTGCTGCCTGGCCTCGGGCGGGTTCACCTTCTTCACCGGCCGCGTCGCGGAGCGGCTTGGCTTCGACCTGCATGTGTCGAACGAGTTGCTGCACGCCGAGGGCCGCCTGACCGGAGAGGTCGGCCAGCCGATCTTCGACCGCGCCTCGAAGCTGGCCACGCTCACCCGCCTCGCGGCGGAGCATGGGCTGGCCATGGCGGAGACGATGGCGGTGGGGGACGGCGCGAACGACCTCGACATGATCCGCGCCGCGGGTCTCGGCATCGCCTTCAGGGCCAAGCCCGTCGTCGCGGCCGCGGCGACCGCGAGGGTGGACCATGCCGACCTCCGGGCCCTGCTCTATGCCCAGGGTTACCGGGCGGAGGAGATCGTCTCCCCCGCCCGGTAGCCCAGCTACCCGGGCTGGCCGGGCGGGCGCTGGGGCGCGAGGCGGAGCGGTACCCAGCGCTGGCCCTGCGGCCCCTCGATCAGCAGCAGCGCCGTCGCGCGGCCCTGGCGGCGCAGGCGCTCCAGGCGCTCCTGCACCTCCTGCGGCGTGGTCACGCGCTCCTGCTGCACCTCGACGATCACGTCGCCGGGGCGCAATTCCCGCTCGGCGCCGGGGGAGCCGGGCGCCACCTCGGTGATCACCACGCCACGGCTTTCCGGCCGGACCGAGAAGCGCTCCCGCGTCTCGTTCGACAAGGGTGCGATGCGCAGCCCGAGGCCCGAGAGCTCCGTCTGCTGCGGCTGCTGCGGCTGGCGCTGCGGCCCTGGAGTTGCTGCGGCCTGCTGCTGCTCGGCGGGCAGTTCGGCGACCGTGACGTTCACCGTCTGCTCCCGGCCATCGCGCCAGACCACGACCGGCACTTCCTTGCCGACCGGCGTGTCGGCGACGACGCGCGGCAGGGTCCGCATCTCCCGCACCTCGCGCCCGTCGAAGCGCAGCACGATGTCGCCGTTCTGGATGCCGCCCTGCGCGGCCGGCCCGCCCTCCTGCGCGCGGGCCACCAGTGCGCCGCGGGCGCCGCCGCGCAGCTGCAGGCTGTCCGCGATCTCGTCCGTGACCTGCTGGATGTTGACCCCGAGCCACCCGCGCCGCACCCGGCCATCGGCGGCGAGCTGCTGCGTGATGTTCCGCGCCAGGTTCGACGGAATGGCGAAGCCGATGCCGATGGAGCCGCCCGACGGCGAGTAGATGGCGGTGTTGATGCCCACCACCTCGCCGTTCAGGTTGAACAGCGGGCCGCCGGAGTTGCCACGGTTGATGGCGGCGTCGGTCTGGATGAAGTCGTCATAGAGGCCCTGCCGGATGTCGCGGCCGCGCGCCGAGACGATGCCGGCGGTGACAGAGCCACCGAGGCCGAAGGGGTTGCCGATGGCCAGCACCCAGTCGCCCACCTGCGACGTGTCGCTGTCACCGAACTGCACCGCCGGCAGCGGGCGCTCGGGCCGGACGCGCAGCACGGCCAGGTCCGTGCGCGGGTCGGCGCCGACCAGTTCCGCGCGCATCGTGGTGTTGTCGTGCATCGTGACGCTGATCTCGTCCGCGCCCTCGATGACGTGGTTGTTCGTGATGATGACGCCCGAGGCGTCGATGATGAAGCCGGAGCCGAGCGACTGCCCGCGGCGCGGCTGCTGCGGGCGCCCCTGCTGGCCCGGACCGGGGCCCTGCCCAGGCGGCCGGTTGCGTTCGAAGAAGTCGCGGAAGAACTCCTCGAAGGGCGAGCCGGGCGGCGCCTGCGGAACGTCGGGCGCGTTAGGCCGGTCGCCGCGCGCGGCCTGCGCGTTCGTGGTGGTGGAGATGTTCACGACCGCCGGCAGCAGGCGCTGCGCGAGCGGCGCGAAGGAGGCCGGCGCGCCGGGTGGCGGCGCCGCGGGGTTGATCTGCTGCGCGCCGAGCGGCGCGAGCGGGGCCACCGCCAGGGCGGCGGCCAGGGTGAATGAGGCGAATCGCACGTCCGACAACCCTCTCTCGGGAGATGGCACCAAGATTGGCACAGCCGCGGCGCCGGAGAAGGCCGGGCGTTGTCACGAAACGCATCGAAGCCGGTCGGGGTGCAACCGATCAGGCGGCTGTCAGAATCCAGGCCACGGCGGTCCCACCGGCGGCCGCCGCCAGCCCCCCGGCCCGCAGCCGGCCGTCCGGCTGCGCGGCAATGGCGGCGATGGCGCGGCGCATGGCGTTGGGGAAGGCAGCGTAGAGAAGCCCTTCCACCGCCAGCACCACCGCCACCCCGGCCAGCAGGTTGCCGAAGTTCACGCCACTGGCGCTCTATCTGCCGGCGGCTGCGCCCCCGCCCTGCCCGTTCGGCACCTCCCGGAAGAACCGGAAGAACTCGCTGTCCGGCGAGAGCAGCAGGCGCGTATCGCCCTCCGAGAACGCCTCCCGGTACGCCTGCATGCTCCGCCAGAACTGGAAGAACTGCGGGTCGCGCTGGAATGCATCGGCGAAGATGGTGATCGCCTCCTGCTCCCCGCGGCCGCGGAGGATGTCGGCCTGCGCCTGGGCCTCCGCGAGCAGCACGGTCCGCTCACGGTCGGCGCCGGCCCGGACACGAGCGGCCACCTCGGCACCCTCGGCGCGCGCTTCGCGGGCCACACGCTCGCGCTCGGACTGCATGCGCTGGAGGATCGCCTGGGTGTTCTCCTCCGGCAGGTCGGCACGGCGGATGCGTACGTCCCCGATCTGGATGCCGAAGCGGCGCGCCTCCTCGTTCACCTGCCGCTGGATCTCCGTCATGATCCGCGCGCGGTCGGTCGAGAGCACCGAAAGGAGCGGTTCGTTGCCGAGCACGCGCCGGAGCGCGGAGGTGACAATGGAGTTCAGCCTCGCGCGGATCCCACCCTCGGTCGCGCCGACAGTCTGGTAGAACACAAGCGGATCGGTGATCTGGTAGCGCGTGAAGCTGTCCACGATGAGGCGGCGCTGGTCGCCGAGGATGACCTCCTCGCCCTGCGCATCGTAGTCGAGCAGCCGGCGGTCGAAGCTGATCACCGACTGTATGAAGGGGATCTTCGCGTGCAGGCCAGGATCCCTGATGACGCGGATCGGCTGGCCGAACTGCGTGATGAGCACCTGCTGCGTCTGGTGCACCGTGAACAGCGTGGAAGCGGCGACGACGATCGCAACCAGGAGGACCGCGCCGAGCGCGATGAGACGGTTCATCGGGGCACACCCTGACGATTGAAGGAGGCACCGGGCGAGGCCTGCTGGGGCTGCTGCGGTGCGGGCGGCTGCTGACGCAACATCTGCTGGGCGCCGGCTGCAGCGCCAGCGCGAGCTCCGCCTTCGCCACCCAGGTTGAGGAACGGCACCACGCCCTGCAGCTGGCTGTCCACGATCACCGTCGGATTCCGGCGCAGGATCTCCTCCATCGTCTCGATGTACAGGCGACGGAGAGTCACGTCCTGTGCCACCTGATAGGCAGACAGCACCGACACGAAGCGTTGCCCTTCGCCACGGGCGCGGGCGATCTGGCTTTCGCGAAAGCCCTCGGCCTCCTGCACCATCCGCTCGGCCTCGCCACGCGCCCGGGGGATGATGTCGTTCCGGTAGCTCTCGGCTTCGTTCCGCAGGCGCTCACGGTCTGCGTTCGCGCGCTGCACATCGCGGAACGCGTCGATCACCTGCGCCGGGGGGTCCACCTTCTGGAGCTGCACCTGCGAGATCTCCACGCCCGCCCGGTACTGGTCCATGATCCCCTGGGTCTGGCGGCGGACTTCCTGCTCGATCTGAGCGCGCGCCTCGGTCAGAGCGGGCTGGATGGGCGTGCGGCCGAGCACCTCGCGCATCACGCTCTCGGCGGCCGACTTCACGGTGGCTTCCGGGTTGCGCGTGTTGAACAGGAACTCACCGGCGTCGCGGATGCGCCAGAACACGGCGAAGTCGATGTCGATGATGTTCTCGTCGCCCGTCAGCATGAGCGACTCTTCCAGCACGTCGCGCGCGGGAACAGGCCGCGCGGTCGGCGGCGTATCGGCCGCAGCGCGGAAGCCGACATCCACGCGGTTGATGCGCGTCACGCGCGGCGTCGTCACGCTCTCGACCGGCCACGGGATGTGGTAGTTCAGGCCCGGCGGGGTCGTGCGGTCGAAGGCGCCGAAGCGCATCACCACGCCCTGCTCGTCCGGGTCCACACGATAGAAACCGGAGGCGCCCCAGACGCCGAGCAGCAGCACAGCCGCAATGCCCAGCCCCTTGCCGCCCATGCCACGCGGCAGGAACCGGCGCACGGCGTCCTGGGCCTGGCGGATCACCTCATCCAGGTCCGGACCCGGACCTCGCCCGCCGCCGCCCCCGCCGCCCCCGCCCGAGGGCGGCTGCGGCGCGCCCCAGGGCCCACCCGGACGGGGATTTCCCCATGGGCTGGGACCGCCGCTGTTATTCCACGCCATCGGGCTGCCGACCTCCGCCTCTCCTGCGGCCCCTTGGGGCCCTATTTTTCCGCGGCCAACCCGCATGGATCTTCGCCCGAGGGGTGCAGCCGCGTTGCCGTCGGTCCATATGTGGCCCCGGTCGGCGCCGTGGCAAACATGGATGCCACGTCATCCGCGATATCGGACGGTTTCGGGGGGTTTTCAAGCGATGGGCGAGACGCTGGAGGCGGCGGTGCGGGCGGCGCTCAGGGCCGTGCGCGACCCGGCGACCGGCCGTGACGTGGTCGAGGCCGGCATGGTCGAGGGCCTGACGGCACGCGGCGGCATGGTGCAGTTCGCCATCCAGGTTCCGCGGGACCGCGCCCGCGACTCGGAGCCGCTGCGTGCGGCCGCCGAGCGCGCGGCCGCGGCCGTGCCCGGCGTGCTGTCCGCGACAGTGGTGCTGACCGCGCACCGGGCTGAGCCTCCCCCGACCCAGCCCGCGCCCGCCGCTGCCCGCAAGGCGCCGCCCGGCCAGGGGCCGATGCTGCTGCCTGACGTGAAGGCGATCGTCGCCGTCGCCTCGGGCAAGGGCGGCGTGGGCAAGTCCACCACGGCGGTGAACCTGGCGGTCGCGATGGCGGCGCAGGGGCTGCGGACCGGGCTGCTGGACGCCGACATCTACGGCCCCTCCCTGCCCCAGATGCTCGGCACGCGCGAGAGGCCGCGCGCCGAGGGGCAGCGCATCTTCCCTCTCTCCCGCTGGGGGCTGAAGGCCATGAGCATCGGCTTCCTGGTCGAGGAGGAGACGCCGATGATCTGGCGCGGCCCGATGGTGATGGGGGCGCTGGAACAGATGATGGGTCAGGTGGAGTGGGGCTCGCTCGACATCCTGGTGGTCGACATGCCGCCGGGCACGGGCGACGCGCAGCTGACCATGTCCCAGCGCGTGCCGCTGGCCGGCGCCGTCATCGTCTCGACGCCCCAGGATGTCGCGCTGATCGATGCCCGCCGCGGCGTGCGTATGTTCGAGAAGGTGGGCGTGCCTGTCCTCGGCATCGTCGAGAACATGAGCTTCTACTGCTGCCCGAACTGCGGCCACCGGGAGGAGATGTTCGGCCATGGCGGCGCGCGGGCGGAGGCGGAGCGGCTGGGCACCGAGTTCCTGGGGGAGCTGCCGCTGAAGCTGGCCATCCGGCAGCTGGCCGATGCCGGCACCCCGATCGTGGCCGCGCGACCCGAGTCGGAAGAGGCGAAGACCTATGCCCGCATCGCCGCGCGGGTGTGGGAGAAGGCCTCCGCGCGGGCCGCCGCGCCCGCCGGGCCGAAGATCGTGGTGGACTAGGCGCTCGCCAGCGCGTCCGTCTCGGCGGCGGACGGCATGGAGGCCGCGGCGCCGGCACGGGTGCAGGCGATGGCCGCTGCCGCCGCGGCGCGGCGCATCGCCTGTTCCATCAGCAGCCCGCGGTCGAGCGACGCCGCGAGCACGCCGCACCAGCAATCTCCCGCGCCCGTCGTGTCCACCGGGCGCACCGGCACGGCCGGGATCCGGACGAGGCCCGCCGCCAGCGCCGCCTCCGCCCCTGCCCCGCCACGCGTCACGGCGACATGCACGCCCAGCGCCGCCCGCAGCGCGTCGGCTCCCTCCCCGCAGCCGAGGCGGGCCGCCAGCGAGGCGGCCTCGCCCTCGTTGACGATGAGCAGGTGAACGGCGCGCAGCGCCTCCGCCGGCAGGTCGCCCGCCGGGGCAAGGTTCAGCACCACCCGCGCCCCGCGCGCGCGCGCGCGGTGGATGAGCGCGGCGGTCTCGGCAGCAGGCACCTCCATCTGCAGCAGCACCGTGACGCCCTGGCGCAGCGCCGCGTCCTCGACCTGCGACGCGCTCGCCAGCAGGTTGGCCCCGCCGGCGACGGCAATCTGGTTCCGCCCCGCCGGGTCCACGCAGATGGCGGCCGCGCCCGTCGGGCGGTCGGTCACGCGCAGCCGCGCGAGGTCCACGCCCGCGCCGCGCAGGGCCGAGCAGGCGATCTCGGCGAGCGAATCGCGCCCGACGCAGCCGGCGAAGGCGACCGTGGCGCCGTCCCGTGCCGCCGCCACCGCCTGGTTGGCGCCCTTGCCGCCCGGCAGCGCCGCCCAGGCCTCCCCCAGCACGGTCGCCCCCGGCGCGGGCAGGGCCGGGACGCCGAAGACGAGGTCGGCGTTGACCGATCCGAAGACGAGCACGCTCATGCCGTCCCGCTCCCCCTGCCGTCAGGCGCGAACATGCCGCCCTGCCGCGCGCGGGCGTAGAGCTCGTCGATGAGGGCGCGGAAGGCCGGCGCGGCAGCGCGTGCAGGCTCCATGCGGCCGAGCGTCCTCGCCTCGCCGATCCCGGCATCGCGCCAGTGGCCGGTGCCGATCACGCCCTGCAGGAAGCCCTGGGCGCGGTCGCAGGCCATGGCGAAGCGGGCCGCGGGCGTCACCCCCTCCTCGAACTCCTCCCACAGCGCGCGCAGCCTGCCGCCGAGGTCGGGGGGCAGCGCGCCGAACACCACGTCGGCCGCGGCCCGCTCCCGCCCGGCCTGGGTCAGCAGGTGCGCCTCGTCATAGGCGAAGGTGTCGCCCGCCTCCACCTCCACCAGGTCGTGCGCCGCGATCATCGCCAGCACATGGCCGAGGTCGGGCGGATCCGGCACCTCGCTGTGCATCAGCACCGCGACCAGCGCCACGTTCCAGCAGTGCTCGGCCGAGTTCTCGGCCCGGTCGCCGCCATCCGGCCGGCGCGTGCGGCCGCGCCGCTCCACATGCTTCAGCCGGTCCGCAGCGCGAGGAAGCCGATCAGGGCGGCGATGCGCGCGGCGTCCATCAGCGGGGCGCCGTCCAACGCCCGAGGAGGAAGCCGAACAGCACCGCGCCGCCGAGCAGCGCCGCGATCTCGCCGAACATGGCATGCGCCAGTGGCAGCCCGAGGATCACCAGCGCGACGAGGATCGCCACGTTGAGCCACAGCCGCCAGCGCGCTGCCGGTGCGCCCCTCGGGAGGGGCTTCGCCGCCCGCGGCTTCGCCTTTGCGGTGCCGCTCATGCCTCGCGCCCGACGGTCTCCATCAGCTCGCGCCACTCGCGCTTCGACAGGCCGCTGCCGGCCTGGTCCACCTGCTCGCCGGCCAGCAGGCGGCGGACGATGCCGAGCATCTGCGCCGACAGGGTGACGGAGCCGAGCCGGTAGTCCCGGAAGGCCTCGAAGGCCATCGGCACCCAGGCCTCGACGCTCCGCATCATGGCCGCCGCGTAGACGCGGATCTCGTACTGGGCGTGCGGGTCGGCGCGGAGCGTCAGGAAGTTGAGGAGGTTGTGCAGGTCCGACTTCCAGTACCACTGCGTGTAGGCATTGAGCGTCAGGTTCATGCGCGCCAGCTCCCGCGCCAGGCCGCGGCGGGCCGGGTCGAGGGTGTTGCCCGCCTCGTCCTCGTTCAGCATCTCGACATAATGGTCGTAGTTGCGGGTGGCATCGTCGCGCAGCAGGTCGAGCACGCGCGTGGCCTCCGCGCCCTCCAGCACCTCGCCACGGCCCTGGCGGTTGACGGCGGACTGCGCGGCAAGCTGGCCGGGCGCCGGGATGTAGAACTCCCGGTCCATGATCGAGTAGCGGGCAGAATACTCGTTCACGTTCGCCATCCGGTGGCGGATCCACTGCCGCGCCACGAAGATCGGCAGCTTCACATGGTACTTGATTTCGCACATCTCGAAGGGCGTGGAGTGGCGGTGGCGCATGAGGTAGCGGATCAGGCCCCGATCCTCGTTCGCCGCGCGGGTGCCCCGCCCGTAGGAGACGCGGGCCGCCTGCACGATGGCGCTGTCGTCGCCCATGTAGTCCACGACGCGGACGAAGCCGTGGTCGAGCACGGGCGTCGCCTCGAACAGCATGGCTTCCAGCGCGGGCGCGGTCGGCCGTCTGGTGCGGCCCTCCGCCAAGCGGGCCGCCTCGATCTCCTGCAACTGCTCCGCCGTCAGCGCCATTGCCCGTATCTCCCCCCGGCGTGCCGAACGGCTCGTTTAGCAAGGCCATGCGGCGCTGGACAGGCGGCCAGGCACTGTGCAACCGTTCCGGTAACGTCCAAAACCGGAGGGAGAGACGTGATGCCAGCACCGCTCGTTCCTGTCGTGTTTCCTTCGATCTACAAGGTCGGCGGCGCCATGGCGCCGGTGCCGAAGCGCATGGCTTTCTGCACGCCCGACACGAAGCTCGCCCTCCTCGCCCTGTCGAAGGACGTCGAGGCCGCTGGCGGCCAGCTTCGCCTTTCGGACCTGTTCAGGTCGCGCGACATGCAACTTCAGGCGCATATGGACTTCGTGTCGGGCAAGAAGTCTGCCTTCTCGCCGGCGCCCGGCGGGAGCATGCACGAGGCGGGGCGGGCCTTCGACATCGATGTCGGCAATCTCGGCATCACGCTCAAGAAGTTCTGGGAGCTCGCAGCGCGGCGCGGGGTGGTGCCGATCATCAAGGCGCCGGATCCCTCGGCCAGCGAGGCTTGGCACTTTGAATGCCGGGGCACCTTTGCAACGGTGTTGAAGTACTACGCCAGTGGCCAGGGCACGAACATGAAGGCGGCCCGCGCCATGGCCGCGGCCGCGATTGCCGCCCTCGGGATCGAACTCGACGACTTCCCCGGCCGCAACAAGGAGGTCCGGCTGCAGTCCGCCCTGATCCGCCTCGGTGGCGATCCAGGGAACATCGACGGCAGCCCGGGCGCACGCACTCGCAAGGCCGTCGAGGCGATGGGCATCGCGGGTGCCACGCTGGAGGAGCAGCTGCAGGACGCCGAGGCGCGACTTGCGCAGGTTGCGCCGACAGAATGGCACGACAAGTCCATGGTGGAGGACAATCCGAGCGTGCTCGTGTGACCCCCTCGATTCCGGGCCGCGAATGCCCTATATCTCTTTGCGTCGCTTCGGCGACTATGGTGATAAACACGGCTCGGAATAAGCGTTGCGGACCCGGGGGCAGTGCCCGGCGCCTCCACCAACCCCTTTTCGGGGAAGGATCGGGGGGCGAAACAGGCTCGACGCGCGCGGTAAAGGGGTCGCTTTTGCCCGGCATGGTTCCGCCGTCATCGGGCCGAATCCTAAGTGCGAACGATAACAGCCGCGAGGCTGTCGCACTCGCTGCCTAACAGGTAAGCGCGGCTCGGGGGGCGCCGGGCAACAGAAGCCCCCCACTTTCTCCCCCGACCTGCATTCCTCTCTTTTCCGTGATCGGGTTACGTCGTATACTAGGCGCGACAGGGAAAAGCCATGAGCGACGAGACGAAGCAGGCGCCGAGCCTGATGCCCTACGAGACCTGGACGGACGATGCGCTGCGCGAGGTCGTGGTCCGCGCACTCGAGCACGTGGCCAAGAACGGGTTGCCGGGCGAGCACCACTTCTACCTCACCTTCCGCACCGACCATCCCGGCGCCAAGCTGCCCGGCCATCTCCGCGCTCGCTACCC
>DASQNQ010000171.1:0-10533 GCA_035644895.1 Acetobacteraceae bacterium
TGAGCCACGACGATGCCTCGCCGGAGGACCGCGCCGCATTCCGAGCCCTCGGCGCCACGATCTGCGAGTTCCCGATGACGGAGGAGGCCGCCGGGGCGGCGCGCGCGGCCGGGGAGCATGTCGTGATGGGCGCGCCGAACGTGGTGCGGGGCGGCAGCCATCTCGGCTGGGCCTCGGCCGCGCCGCTCGCGGAGCACGGCGTGGTGAGCGTGCTCGCCTCCGACTACTACTGGCCGGCGATGATGGAGGCTGCCTTCGCGATGGAGTCGCGGGGCGTGCTGTCTCCTGGCCGGGCCTGGGCGCTGGTCTCGGCCAACCCGGCCGCCGCGCTCGACCTCACGGACCGGGGGCGGCTCGCGCCGGGGCTGCGGGGCGACGTCGTCGTGGCGGACCCGGCGACGCGCGCGCCGGTCGCCACCTTCGCACGTGGGCGGCTAGCCTGGATTGCGCCTGATGCCGCCGCCCGAATCCAGGCCGGCCGCCGAGGGGCGTCCGCGGGTTGATCCGAACCGCGTGCAATCGGGGCCGTGCATCGCGCGGCCTGCAAGGGTGGCGCGGAACCCACCGCACGCCCGATCGCGGACCAGGATGCCAGATGAGACATGCCACACGCTGAGGGACGATCCCGTCGCCGGCACCGGGGACCGTAGGCCCCGGCACCGGGTCAGGCATGTTGGCTCCCGGAGTTGGACTCGAACCAACGACCCAGGGATTAACAGTCCCTTGCTCTACCAACTGAGCTATCCGGGATCAGCGGTGGGCCGGCGCTATACCAAGCGGATGGCTGCCGGTGAAGCCCCCATCCGATCCTTTTCCCACCCGTTGGAGGCGCCGCCCGGAATTGAACCGGGGTTCACGGATTTGCAGTCCGTTGCATCACCACTCTGCCACGGCGCCGCCGGGCGGGAGGCGCCTCTATCCGGCACGCGACGGCGTGGGTCAAGCGGCCCGCTTGGCCCGACGCATGACGGCACCTATAAGCCCCCGACCAGGAGGGCCCACCCGGATGGACTACGCCGAGGTACGCAGGAAGATGGTGGACGGGCAACTGCGCCCGAGCCGGGTGACCGATCCCCGCATCCTCTCAGCCATGGGCGAGCTGCCGCGGGAGCGCTTCATGCCGCCGGCCCTGGCCGCCCGGGCCTATACCGACGAGGACGTCGCGCTTCCGGACGGACGCGCGGTGATGGAGCCGCTCGTGATCGCCCGGCTGATCCAGATGCTGGCGCTGCGGGAGGACGAACGGCTGCTGCTGATCGGCGCGGGCACCGGCTACGGCGCGGCGGTGGCCGCGCGGGTCGGGGCGCGCGTCACGGCGCTTGAGGAGGATGCCGGGCTGGTCACGGCCGCGCGTGCGGCGCTCGGGCAGATCATGCCGTCCTCGGCGGTCAGGGTGGTGCATGGGCCGCTCACCGAGGGGCATGCGGCCGGCGCCCCGTACGACGCAATCCTGATCGAGGGCGAGATCCCCGAGATTCCAGCCAGCATAAGCGGGCAGCTTGCCGAAGGCGGGCGTCTGGCCACCGTGCTGGCGGCCGCGCAGCGCGGGCGGTCGTCACGGGCCGTACTCGGTCAGCGCCTGGGCGGCGTCTTCACCGTCTCGGACGTGTTCGACTGCGCGGTGGCGCCGTTGCCCGCTTTCTTGCGGCAGCCGGGCTTCGTGTTCTAGGCGCCAGTCGGAAGCAACCCGACGCAAAGGGGGGAGTCGCGCCGCTCGCGCGATTCCGGCAATAATTCCGTGCTATGCGCCGGGGGATCAGGAGACACGCATGTTCAAGTCCACCCGCTCTGCGATGCTGGCGGCCCTTGTTTTCACGCCGCCCGCCCTCGTGATGGCGGCACAGCCGGTGGCCTCCCAGACGCTCCAGGAGGCGCTGGCAATGGCCTATGCCAACAATCCCACCCTGCAGGCGGCCCGCGCCCAGCTTCGCGCGGTGGATGAGAACGTGCCGCAGGCGCTGGCCGGTTGGCGCCCGACGGTCCAGTTGCAAGGCAGCGCCGGCCAGCAGGTGAGCTCCACGAACTCGAATGACCGCGTGGCGGCCCCTTGGCGGTCCCGCGATCCCGTCTCGGCGTCGGCCAGCGTCACACAGCCGCTCTACCGCGGCGGCCGGACCACGGCCACCATCCGGCAGGCGGAGAACCAGGTGCTCGCGCAGCGGGCTCGGCTGCTCGCGACCGAGCAGCAGATCCTGCTCGATACGGTCAATGCCTACGTCGCGGTGATCCGCGACCAGGAGGAGGTGCGGCTCAACGTCAACAACGAGCAGGTGCTGATGCGCCAGCTCCAGGCCACGAACGAGCGGTTCCGGGTGGGCGAGATCACCCGCACCGACGTCGCCCAGGCGGAAAGCCGGCTCGCCGGCTCGCGCTCGTCCCGCGCGGATGCGGAGGGCCGCCTCCAGACCTCCCGCGCCACATTCCAGCGGCTGGTCGGCCAGCCGCCGCAGCGCCTCTCGCCGCCCCAGCCGCTGCGCCCGCCGGTCACCAACGCGCAGGAGGCGGCGCAGGCTGCCTCCCAGAACAACCCGAACGTCGTCGCTGCCCTGTTCGACGAGGCTGCCGCGCGGGAGCGGATCGACGTCCAGTTCTCCCAGCTGCTGCCGCAGGCGGGCCTCACGGCGCAGCTCTTCCGCAACGACAACCAGACCGGTGGCCTGACCGACGACACCCGGACGCAGGGCAACTCGGTGACTGCCAACCTCACGGTCCCGATCTACCAGGGGGGCGCGGAGTATGCCGCGGTGCGCCAGGCACGGCAGCAGGCCCAGCAGGCCCGCCAGCAGATCGACGAGCAGCGGCGCCGCACCGGGGCCGACGCCACCCAGGCCTGGGAGACGCTGGCCGCGGCCCGCGCGCAGGTGGAGAGCGTGCGCGCCCAGATCCGGGCCGCCGAGATCGCGCTCGACGGCGTGCAGCGGGAGGCGATCGTCGGCTCCCGCACCACGCTCGACGTGCTGAACGCCGAGCAGGAGCTGCTGAACGCCCGCGTCAGCCTGGTCCGCGCGCTCGCCAACGTGGTGAACGCAAGCCACTCGCTCGTGGCCTCGATCGGGCGGCTGACGGCGCGCGACCTCGCCCTGCCGGTGCCGCTCTACGACATGGAGGCCTATTACCGGGAGGTGCGCAACCGCTGGATAGGCCTTGGCGATTACTCCGAGGCAGGACGGCGATGAGCGGGCAGGATCCTCGAGACAACGGAAGAGCGGCCACACAGGCGCCGGGCCCCACGGCCGGTCCGGCAGGTGGCGACCCGGCCATGGAGGACATCCTGGCCTCGATCCGGCGCATCCTGAACGAGGACGACGCGCCCGCCGCCAAGCAGGCGCCTCCGGAGGCGCCCGAACCCCTGAACCTGACGGAGGAGATGCTGGTGTCGGAGATGCCGGCAGCCCCCCCCGAGCCGCCGGTGGCCCAAGCCGCGCAGCCTCAGCCCGAGGAATACCAATCCATGGCCCCGTCGGACCACGACCAGAACGCCGCACCCCCTTCGAGCCATGCTGGGCCGAACCATGCGGGGCTGATCGCGCCCGAGGCCGCCGCCGCGACGACCGCAGCCGTTGGCCATCTGATCCGGGCCGTGGCACAGGAGCGGACCTCGACCGTCTCCCGCGGGGGGGTCTCGATCGAGGACGTGGTGCGGGAGGAGATCCGCCCCCTGCTGAAGGAGTGGCTGGACCAGCACCTGCCGCCGCTGGTCGAGCGCCTCGTCCGTGTGGAGATCGAGCGCGTGGTAGGGCGGGTCATTCCCTAGCCCGGTGCCGTCAGGGGTGGCGATGGTGAACACGCACCCTTGACGCGCGGCATCCCGCCGGGGAAGGGATGCCGCATGCTCGACAAGCAGTTCGACCCGGCGGCCACCGAGCCGCGCCTCTACGAGGGCTGGGAGCGTTCCGGCGCCTTCGCGTGCGACCCGGCCTCCGCGGCCGCGCCGTTCACCATCATGATCCCGCCGCCCAACGTGACGGGCAGCCTGCACATCGGCCACGCGCTGACCTTCACGCTCCAGGACACCCTGATCCGCTGGCGGCGCATGCAGGGGCGGGACGCGCTGTGGCAGCCGGGCACGGACCATGCCGGCATCGCCACGCAGATGGTGGTGGAGCGGCTGCTGGCGTCCCAGGGCCAGGACCGGCGCGGCATGGGGCGCGAGGCCTTCCTGCAGCACGTATGGGAGTGGAAGGCGCAGTCGGGCGGCACCATCACGCGCCAGTTGCGCCGCCTCGGCGCATCCCTCGACTGGCCGCGCGAGCGCTTCACGATGGACGAGGGCCTCTCCGCGGCGGTGCGGAAGGTGTTCGTCACGCTGCACGGGCAGGGGTTGCTCTACCGCGACCGGCGCCTGGTGAACTGGGACCCGGTGTTCCAGACGGCGATCTCCGACCTCGAGGTCGAGAGCCGGGAGGTGAAGGGAAACCTGTGGCACCTGCGCTACCCGGTGGAGGGCGAGCCGGGGCGCTTCCTGGTGGTCGCCACCACCCGGCCTGAGACGATGCTGGGCGACACGGCGGTCGCGGTCCATCCGGAGGACGAGCGCTACCGCGACCTCGTGGGCCGCCACGTGGTCCTGCCTCTGGTCGGGCGGCGCATCCCCATCGTGGCGGACACCTACTCGGACCCAGAGAAGGGCACCGGCGCGGTGAAGATCACGCCCGCGCACGACTTCAACGACTTCGAGGTGGGCCGGCGGCACGGGCTGCCGATGCCGTCGATCCTCGATGCCGAGGGGCGGATCTCGCTGGCGGAAATCGGGTCGGATGTCTCGCAGCACGACCGGGCCTTCCTTGAGGCACTCGCCGGCGCGGACCGCTTCGACGCGCGCAAGCGGATCGTGGCGCGGCTGGAGGAGCTGGAACTACTTGAGAAGGTCGAGCCCCACACGCACCAGGTCCCGCATGGCGACCGGAGCGGCGTGCCGATCGAGCCGCGCCTGACCGTCCAGTGGTACGTGAACGCCGAAAAGCTTGCGGCACCCGCCATCCGAGCGGTCGAGACGGGGCAGACGGTGTTCGTGCCGAAGCAGTGGGAGAACACCTTCTTCTCCTGGCTGCGCGACATCCAGCCCTGGTGCGTCTCCCGCCAGCTCTGGTGGGGGCACCAGATTCCCGCCTGGTACGGCCCCGGCCTGGAAGAGAATGGCTTCCGCGAGGTCTTCGTGGCCGAGACGGAGGAGGAGGCGCGGGCGCTGCTCGCCGCCAAGTACGGGGAGGACTTCGCGAAGACCTACGAATTCGAGCGAGACCCGGACGTGCTCGACACCTGGTTCTCCTCCGCCCTCTGGCCCTTCTCCACCCTCGGCTGGCCCGAGAAGACACCGGAGGTCGCGCGCTATTATCCGGGCGACGTGCTCGTGACGGGCTTCGACATCATCTTCTTCTGGGTTGCGCGCATGATGATGATGGGTATCCACTTCATGGGCGAGGTGCCGTTCCGCCACGTCTACATCCATGGCCTGGTGCGGGACGAGCGCGGGCAGAAGATGTCGAAGTCCAAGGGCAACGTGATGGACCCCCTGGAACTGATCGCCGACTACGGCGCGGACGCGCTGCGCTTCACCATCTGCTCCCTCGCCGGGCCGGGGCGCGACGTGAAGCTCGGCCGCAAGCGGGTGGAGGACAACCGCGCCTTCGTGACGAAGGTCTGGAACGCGGCGCGCTTCCTCGAGATGAACGGCATCGCAGCCGATGCGGACTTCGACCCGCGGCAGGCGCGCACGCCGCTCGCGCGCTGGATCCTCGACGCCGCGAACCGAGCGGTCGCGGAGGCGACGGCGTCGCTGGAGATCTACCGGTTCGACGAGTACGCGCAGGGCGCGCAGCGCTTCACCTGGAACACCTACTGCGACTGGTTCCTGGAATTCGCCAAGCCCGTGCTGAACGGGCGCGACGGCGCCGAGAAGGCCGAGGTGCGCGGCGTCGCGCAGCACGTCTTCGGCACGATCCTGCGCCTGCTCCACCCCGTGATGCCCTACGTCACCGAGGAGCTCTGGCACCGGTTCGGCTACGGCGCCGAATGCACCCTCATCCGCGCGGCCTGGCCGGCGCCGGCCGAGGTCCATGACGCCGACGCGGCGCGGGAGGAGCTGGACTGGGTGGTGCGCCTGATAGGGGAGGTGCGCGGCGCGCGGTCCGAGATGAACGTGCCCCCCTCCGTCACCGTGCCCCTGCTGTTGCAGGGCGCCTCGCCCCGGACGCTGGCCCGTGCGGAGGCGTGGATCGAGGCGATCCGCCGCCTGGGTCGCGCGACCGAGGTACGTGCGCTGGACGGCGCACCGCCCAGGGGCGTCGCTCAGGTGGTGGTCGGCGAGGCGACCGTCATGCTGCCGCTCGCCGAGGTCATCGACCTCGGCGCGGAGCGCGCGCGGCTGGCGAAGGAGCGGGCGAAGGCCGACGCGGAGGCGCGGAAGATCGAGCAGAAGCTGGGGAACGCCGACTTCGTCGCCCGCGCGCCGGAAGAGGTGGTCGAGGAGAACCGCGAGAGGCTGGAGGCGGCCCGGGCCGAAATGGCGCGGCTGGACGCGGCGCTCGCGCGGGTCGCGGGATAGGGCATCATGGACGCCGGCACGCTCAAGCTCCTTGCTGCCATCGTCCTGTTCTCCGTCCCGGTGATCTTCTGCGCCGAGGCGTTGCCGAAGCGTGAGGTGGCCGGGCGCCGCCTCACCCGGCCGCAGGCGCAGGCGGTGGGGGCGGTGATCGGCCTCGCCGTCGGGATCGGTTTCCTGCTGGCCGTCGGGTGACGGAAGCGGTGCGCGTTCCCCTGGTCGGGCGGGAGCGCCGCCGGGACCGGGCGGCCGGCACCGTCCTCCCGCCCCGCATCCGGTGGGCCTCGCGGCGGGACGCGGCCTGAAAGGCGGCGCCCCCCTGTCCGAAGGGGCGCCTCCATGCGAGAAACCGGGGAACTTCCGAGACCTGGGGACCTCGCCTGATGACCAAGTGGGACAAGTCCAAGCTGCCCAGCCGCCACACCACCGTGGGGCCCGAGCGCGCGCCGCACCGCAGCTACTACTACGCGATGGGCCTGACGCAGGAGGAGATCGAAGCCCCCTTCGTCGGCGTCGCCACCTGCTGGAACGAGGCCGCGCCCTGCAACATCGCCCTCTCGCGCCAGGCGCAGAGCGTGAAGCGGGGGGTGAAGGCGGCGGGCGCGACCCCGCGGGAGTTCACCACCATCACGGTGACCGACGGCATCGCCATGGGCCACCAGTCCATGAAATCCTCGCTCGCCTCCCGCGACATCATCGCCGACAGCGTCGAACTCACGATGCGCGGCCACTGCTACGACGCGCTGGTGGGCCTCGGCGGCTGCGACAAGACGCTGCCCGGGCTGATGATGTCCATGGTGCGGCTGAACGTGCCGTCCGTGTTCATGTATGGCGGCTCGATCATGCCGGGCAAGTTCCGCGGGCGCGACGTCACCGTCCTCGACGTGTTCGAGGCGGTGGGCCAGCACGCGGCGGGCAACATGACGGACGCCGACCTGCTGGAGCTTGAGCAGCATGCCTGCCCCGGCGCGGGCGCCTGCGGCGGCCAGTTCACGGCCAATACCATGGCCTGCATCAGCGAGGTGATCGGCCTGGCGCTGCCCGGCTCAGCCGGCGCGCCGGCACCGGACGAGAACCGCGACCATTGGGCGGAACAGTCGGGCAAGGCGGTGGTGGAGCTGATCCGCCGCAACCTGCGCCCGCGCGACATCGTCACGCGCGACGCGCTGTTCAACGCGGCCGCGATCGTCGGCGCGACGGGCGGTTCCACCAACGCGGCGCTGCACCTGCCCGCCATCGCGCATGAGGCCGGGATCCGCTTCGACATCCACGACGTCGCCGAGATCATGCGCAACACGCCGCACATCGCCGACCTGAAGCCGGGCGGGAAGTACGTCGCGCTCGACGTCTACAACGTCGGCGGGGTGCCGGTGATCATCAAGGCGCTGCTCGATGGCGGCTATCTCCGTGGCGACGCGATGACCGTCACGGGCAGGACCCTGGCCGAGAACCACCGCCAGGTGATCGTGCCGCGGGACCAGGACGTGGTGCGCCCGACCTCGGACCCGATCTCGCCGATCGGCGGCGTCGTCTCCCTCAAGGGCACGCTGGCGCCGGAGGGGGCGATCGTGAAGATCGCGGGCATGAAGACCCTGCGCTTCGAGGGCACGGCGCTCTGCTTCGACTGCGAGGAGGACGCGTTCAAGGCGGTGGAGATGCGCGCCTACAAGCCGGGCGACGTCATCATCATCCGCTACGAGGGGCCGAAGGGCGGGCCGGGGATGCGGGAGATGCTCTCGACGACCTCCGCGCTCTATGGCCAGGGCATGGGTGACAAGGTGGCGCTGATCACCGACGGGCGCTTCTCCGGCGCGACGCGCGGCTTCTGCATCGGCCATGTCGGGCCGGAGGCGGCGGTGGGCGGTCCGATCGCGCTGGTGCGCAACGGCGACCGCATCGTGATCGACGCCGAGAAGGGCACGATCGACCTGCTGGTGGAGGAGGCGGAACTCGCCAGCCGCAAGGCCGCCTGGACGCCGCGCAAGACCGACTACAACTCCGGCGCGCTCTGGAAGTACGCCCAGACGGTCGGGCCGGCGGCGCTCGGAGCGGTGACCCATCCCGGCGCTGCGGCGGAGACGCACGTCTACGCAGACCAATAAGGCGCGAGCGGGAGCGGCGCTGCCCCGGCGGCGCCGCGATCCCGCCGCCTAGCTGACGCGTTGCTGGTGTTTCCTCCTTCATGGCGGCCTGCCCCCCCTGGCCGCACGGACACCAGACACATGCGATCCCTGCGACCCCTGGCCTTGCTTCTCTTCCTCGGAGTCCTGCCCGGCTGCGTCGTCTCGGCGGGGACGGGGACGGTCTACAGCGGGGGCTATGGCTACGCGACGCCCTACTATGCGCCGCCGCCGCCACGGCCCCGCTACTACCCGCGGCCCTACTACGGACCGCCGCGTGGCTATGGCTACTACGGGCCGCCGCGCGGCTACGGCTACTCCGCGCCCCGGCCCTACTACGGTCCCCCGCGTGGCTACGGTCAGTACCGCGGCTGGTGACGTCCTGCTCGGCTAGCCCGCCAGTTCGACGATCACCGGCGTGTGGTCGGAGGGTTGCTCCTCGGCCCGTGGAGCGGTGTCCACCGTAACGGAAACGAGGCGCTCGGCCAGCTCCGCGCCGAGCAGCGCATGGTCGATGCGGAGCCCGTGGTTGCGTTCGAACGCCGGCCCATAGTCCCAGTAGGTGTAGTGCCGCCCCTCCGGATGCAGCGCGCGCAGCGCATCCGTCAGGCCGAGATGCGTCAGGGCCCGCCAGCGGGCACGCGTCTCCGGGTGCACCAGCGCGTCCGCAGGGCCGAGCGATCCGGGGGAGAGGTCCTCGTCCGTCGGGCAGACGTTGAAGTCGCCGAGGATCGCGAGCGGGCGGAACGCGTCCAGCCGGGCCGCGGCCAGCGCCCGGAGCCGATCCATCCAGGCGAGCTTGTAGGCGAAGCCCTCGTCGCCGCCCGAGTTGCCATTCGGCAGGTAGATGCCGGCCGCGTGCAGCCCACCGGCGGCAACCTCCACATACCGGGCCTGCGCGTCCGTCTCGTCTCGGGGCAGCCGCTCCTCCACCACGTCGAAGGGAATGCGCGCGATCACCGCGACGCCGTTCCGCCCGCCGGGCTGACCGACGGCGTGGACCCGGTAGCCGGCCCCCTGGAGCTCGAGCGCCGGGAACTCCTCCGTCCGGCACTTCAACTCCTGCAGGAACAGCAGGTCTGGCTCCGTGCGTTCCAGAAAGCGCAGCAGGTGCGGCACGCGCTTTCGCACCGAGTTCACATTCCAGTTGGCCAGTCGCACGCGAGCGGCGCCTAGCCCACCGAGAAGGAGGCACCGCAGCCGCAGCCCGACACTGCCTGCGGGTTGCGGACCGCGAAGTGCGCGCCGATCAGCTCCTCGGCCCAGTCCAGCTCCGCCCCGGCCAGGAGGTCGAGACTCACCGGGTCCACGAAGACGCGGCCCTGGCCGGCTTCGGGGCCGGCAACCACCAGGTCATCGGCCGCCGGCTCGTCCTCGAGCGCGAAGCGGTACTGGAAGCCGGAGCACCCGCCCGCATCCACGGCCAGCCGAAGGCCCGCGCCCGGGCGTCCGTCACGGGCGGCGATCTCGGCGACCTGGGCGGCGGCGCGGGCGGTCACGCGGAAGGCGGGCAGGGCAGGGGGTGCTTCTGGCATGGGGCGGAATCCTCTGGTGCCGGAACATAGGGCCGCACGGCCGCTCTTTCCACTTCAAGGGCATGACGCCGCCCGTTGCGGCGCGCCGGGCCGGGGTGCTACGCGCCCATGCCATGGATCCCAGCAGGCTGGCACCCTGGGCCGTGCGCCCCGAATCCTCCCGCGGCCGGCTGCACCCGGAGCCGGGGGGCGGCGCACGCTCGCCCTACCAGCGCGACCGGGACCGCATCATCCACAGCACCGCCTTCCGTCGCCTGCAGTACAAGACGCAGGTCTTCGTCTACCACGAAGGCGACCACTTCCGCACGCGGCTGACCCACTCGATCGAGGTCGCGCA
>DASQNQ010000172.1:0-5051 GCA_035644895.1 Acetobacteraceae bacterium
GGGAAGTCGCGCGGCGGGCCGGGGGTGAAGGGCTCGAGGCCGCGTCCCGCGACGGGCAGGCGGATCACGGGCACGGCGTCACGCCTCCAGCCGGGGCAGGTCGATCCAGCGGCGCTCCGCCCAGGACCGGAGCCCGGCCTCGGCCAGCTGCACGCCCTTGGCGCCGGCCAGCAGGTCCCACGGATAGTCGGCCACCTCGCCCGCCACGTGGCGCAGGAACATCTCCCACTGGTAGCGGAAGCCGTTCGGGTAGGCCTGCGTGTCCGGCACCTCCTGCCAGCCCGCGTAGAAGTCGATGGGCTGCGGCATGTCCGGGTTCCAGACCGGCTTCGGGGTCGCGACGCGCGACTGCGTCCAGCACTTGTGCAGCCCGCAGATGGCCGAGCCATGCGTGCCGTCCACCTGGAAGGTCACCAGGTCGTCGCGGCGCACGCGCGTGACCCAGGAGGAGTTGATGTGCGCCACGATGCCGCCTTCCAGCTGGAAGGTGGCATAGGCCGCGTCGTCGGCATCCGCGGCGTAGCGCCGTCCCTGCTCGTCCACGCGCTCGGGGATGTGCGTCGCGCCGAGGCAGGAGACGGCGCGCACCTCGCCGAACAGGTTGTCCAGCACGTAGCGCCAGTGGCAGAGCATGTCGAGGATGATGCCGCCGCCCTCGGCCTTCTTGTAGTTCCAGCTCGGGCGCTGGGCGGGCTGCAGGTCGCCCTCGAACACCCAGTAGCCGAACTCCCCCTTCACGGAGCAGATGCGTCCCAAGAAACCGCTGTCGATCACCATCTGCAGCTTGCGCAGCCCGGGCAGGAACAGCTTGTCCTGCACCACGCCGTTCTTGATGCCCGCCTGCCGCGCCAGCCGCGCGACGTCGAGCGCATCCTCCAGCCGGTCGGCCGTCGGCTTCTCGCAGTAGACGTGCTTGCCGGCGGCGATCGCCTTGCGCAGCAGCACCGCGCGCATCTGCGTTGTCGCCGCGTCGAAGAAGATCTCGTCCCGACGGTCCGCGAGGCAGGCGTCGAGGTCGGTGCTGACGCGCTCGATCCCGTGCGCCCGGGCGAGGCTCTCGAGCTTCTCGCGGTTGCGCCCGACGATCACGGGGTCCGGCATCAGCCGGTCCCCGTTCGCGAGCGGCACGCCGCCCTCCCGCCGGATCGCCGCGACCGAGCGGATGAGGTGCTGGTTCATCCCCATCCGGCCCGTGACACCATGCATGATCAGACCAATGCGGCGTTCCGCCATGTGACGCGTTCCTTCCTAGGAGAGCCAGCGGTCGAGGTTGTCGCGGACGAAGGCGTCGTCCGTGAGGTGCGGGTAGCGGGAGGCGACGGCCGAGATCAGCTCGGCCTGGCCGGGCGAGAGGCCCTCGTGCGGGTCAATGCACCAGGTGCCTTCCAGCAGACCCTGCCGGCGCAGCACCTCGTGGCAGCCGGCGATCACGCCGTGGAAGCCGTGCGCCACGTCGAAGACGGCGGCGTTCATCTCGGTCACCTGCGCGTCCATCGCCAGCAGCGCGGGCGGGATCGGCCCCTCCCCCACGGCACGGCAGCGCGCATGCAGCTCCACCGCCGCGCGGGTCCAGACGGACCAGTGGCCGAGAAGGCCGCCCTGGATGCGCAGCGGCGGGCCGTCCCCCAGCGCGAAGGGCGTCAGCAGGTCCGCCACGATGTGGTCGTCGTTCCCGGTGTAGAGCGCGATCCGCTCCGCCGATCCCGCCTCCAGCACGCCCCGCAGCACGTCGAGCGTGGCGTAGCGGTTGAAGGGCGCGATCTTGATGGCGACAGCGTTCCCGATGGCGGCGAAGCGACGCCAGAAGGAGGCCGGCAGGGGAAGGCCGCCCACCGCGGGCTGCAGGTAGAAGCCCACCAGCGGCATCTCCGCCGCCACGGCTTCGCAATGCGCGACCAGCTCGTCCTCGCCCGCTCCGCGCCAGGCGGCGAGGGAGAGCAGCACGGCGTGGTAGCCGAGCCCCTGGGCGATCCGCGCCTCCGCCACCGCCTGCTCCGTACGGCCGATGACGCCGGCGATCAGGATGGGCGGCTCCTCGCGCCCGGCCGCCGCCTCGGCGGCGAGCCGCAGCACCGGCTCGTAGAGGCCGACGGAGCGGATGGCGAACTGGGTGGTGTGGACGCCGACCGCCAGGCCGCCTGCACCCGCGTCGAGGTAGTAGCGCGACAGCGCCCTCTGCCGGCGTGGATCGAGCCGCCTTGCGGCATCGAGCGCCAGCGGGTGGGCCGGGATGACGCAGCCGGCGCGCAGCCGCCGCAGCACCGCCTCCGGCCAGTCCTGCCAGGCCAGGCCCATCCCGTTCCTCCCCAGGTAACTGGGTGGTTACTTAGACCCGGGCGCCGGGGCCGGTCAAGTCAAGGCCGGAGGTAGCCGAGCACGACATCGACGATGTGACGCTCCCGCGCCTCCAGCCCCGCCTCGGAGGTCAGGCTCGTGCCGAAGATGGTGGAGAGGGTGTGCCGGTTCGCGACGTAGAAATGCCCGAGTGCGAGGATGGTGATGTAGAGCTGCATCGCGTCCACGTCCGCGCGGAAGGCGCCACCCTCCGCGCCGCGCGCCAGCACGCTGCGCAGCGACTCCAGAATCGGGGAGTAGAGCGCCGGCACGTCGTTCGACCGCTTCAGGTAGGCGGCGTGGTGGATGTTCTCCTGGTTCAGCAGCGCCACGAATTCCGGGTGCTTCGCCGTATAGCGGAGATTGAAGGAGACCAGCCGCGCCATGGCCTCGACCGGCGGCAGGTGCTCGACCTGCAACTCCCGTTCCTCCGCGCGCTTGGCCGCGTAGGCGCGCTCCAGCACCGTCAGCCACAGCTCCTCCTTGGAGCCGACATAGGCGTAGAGCATCCGCTTGTTGGCGCCCGCGCGCAACGCGATCTCGTCCACCCGCGCGCCAGCCAGGCCGTTCGCCGCGAACTCGGCCAGCGCGGCGTCCAGGATGCGCTGGCGCGTCGCCGCCGCGCGGGCCGAGAGCGGCCGCGCGCCGTCAGAACCGTCCATCCCGCACCTCGAACTTGGTGGGCTTGCCCAGCGCGCGGCCGCCGCGCAGGACCCAGTCCGCCACCCAGTGGATCATCACCTCCAGCGGTACCTGCGGGTAGCCGAACAGCGAGAAGGCCCAGGCGGCGTTGGAGAGCAGCGCCTCCGGCGCCTCCTCCCCCGCCAGCACCGGGTCGCGGCCCAGCAGCGCGCCGAAGCGCTGCGCCAGCCAGCGGATGGACACCGTCTCCGGCCCGGTGACATGGATGATGGGGCAGGCCGCGTCGGCGTGGCGCAGCGCGCGCAGCGCCCAGGCATTTGCGTCACCCTGCCAGATGACGTTCGCATGGCCCATCGCCAGCGGCACCGGCGCGCCCGCGCGGACCTTCGTCGCGACGTCATGCAGCACGCCGTAGCGCAGGTCCACGGCATAGTTCAGCCGGATGCCGACGCAGCGCGTCCCGCGCAGCGCGCCCGCATGCTGGAACATCCGCTCCCGTCCCAGGCAGCTTGCGGCGTACTCGCCGACCGGACCGGGCGTCGCACCCTCGTCCGGCATCGGACCGTTCACCGGCACGAGCGGCAGCACGTTGCCCGTGGAGAAGAAGGCGATGCGGGACGCCGCGAAGCGCTCCGCCACCAGCGCGGGCAGCAGCACGTTCATCGCCCAGGTCAGCGGCTCGTTGCCGGTGGAGCCGAACTTGCGGGCGGCCATGAACACCACGTTCGGCGCGTCAGGCAGTGCCGCCAGCGCAGCGCGGTCCGTCAGGTCGGCGGCCAGGCATTCGACTCCCCAGCCCTCCATCCTTTCGCGCAGGCCCGGCTCGCTCCAGCGCGCCACGGCGACGACCCGCCGAGCCGGGTCGGCGCGCTTGGCCATCCGGCAAAGCGTCGGGCCCATCTTGCCCGCGGCGCCCAGCACCAGCACGTCACCCGGCACGGCAGCGAGGTCCGCCCGCAGCGCCTCGTCGGGCCGGGTCATCACCTCTTCCAGCGCCGCCTCGTCCGCGATCGCCGCCGGCCAGCCCATGCCAATCCCTCCGCCCTGACGGGGGCAGCATGGCGCCAGACCGGGATGCCGCGCTAGCCTACCCCACCTCTGGCCCACGGCGGAGATCGTCACGGTACCTGCGAGCGGAGGTGAGATGCCGGCATACGGGTCGCGTCCGAGGAGTCGCGCTGCGATCCGGACGCAAGTCCCTTCCTGCCAGGCACGGAAGGCCTTGGCGCGGGCACGCCGGTGCTGGGCAGCCGTCATCAGGCGCCGCCGCGGACGGAAATGGCCGTGGATCATGCCGTGCGATGACATGATCCGCTGGCCCTGTTCGGGTGACTCGAACCGCTGCACCTGCCGCTCCCGCGGCGGCCGATGCGAGTTCCCTGCCCTGGTGTTGAGGTGCCGGTTGGTCCGATGCCGCACACGGCGCAGAACCTCGCGCTGCGCGGCTCGGCAGCTCCGGAGGCCGTCGGTGACGATCCTCCGCGGCCCGAACCGGAGCCGGGCCAGCAGCCGCTTGAAGAAGCGGCTTCGCGGCCGTGGCGTTCCAGCGTTCCTGCACCAGGATGTCGAGAACGACCCCGGGCTGGTCCACTGCGCACCAGAGCTAGTGCGGCACGCAGTTGATCCGCAGGACCACCTCATCGAGGTCCCAGGCGTCGCCCGGCCTCGTCCGGCGCCGGCGCAGGCAGGCTGCGACGCCGCCGCCGAACTTCAGGCACCATCGCCGGAGGCTCTCGCAGAGAGGACCACGCCCCGCTCGGCCAGGAGAAGTTCGACATCGCGGAAGCTCAAGCTGAACGTGTGACACGACCAGACCGCGCGGCTGATGATCTCCCCGAGGAAGCGGCGGCAGCAATACAGATCGGACGTCCGATCCATCCGTCCAGCCTGACCCAGCGCCCTCATTCCGGACAGAGGCGGCATTCGTGACAATGCCCCGCGGTGGGCTACTCGCACCGCTCGTCGATCTGCTCATCGATGTCGGCGCCCTCCGCGCCGGCCGCGCCCTGCCGCCACTCGACGACGACAGGACGAGCCGCCCAGGCCTTGCGAGCAGCCATGGCCCGGGCGCTCCT
>DASQNQ010000173.1:0-1762 GCA_035644895.1 Acetobacteraceae bacterium
TCATGCCGGCCTGGACCTTCGTCGCCACTGCGCACGCGGCCCAGGCGGCCGGCCTGACGCCCTGCTTCATGGACGTTGACGAGGAGAGTTGGTCCCTGACGCCGGCCCGGGTGCGCGCCGCGCTGTCCCGCCTGATGGCGCGCCGTGGTGGCCCAGCCCCGGACCTCGCCGTCTCGGCGGTGATCGTCGTGGCACCCTTCGGCCAGCCTGTCGACCCGGCCCCTTGGGACGAGTTCACCGCCCAGACGGGCATCCCGGTCGTGATCGACGCGGCCGCTGCCTTCGACGCCCTTACGGTGCGGAGCACGCCGACCGTGGTCAGCATGCACGCCACGAAGGCCGTCTGCGCCGGCGAAGGCGGATTCGTCGCAACCACGGACAACGACCTGGCCCGTCGCGTGAAGCGTACCGCCAACTTCGGCTTCTTCGGCGCCCGGATCGCAGAGGTGCCGGGCATGAATGCCAAGCTGAGCGAGTACCATGCCGCCGTGGGCCTCGCATCCCTCGACGGCTGGGCAACCCGCCGTTCCGAGTACGTGGCGGTTGGCACGCGGCTGCGCGCCGGGCTCGAGCCGCTCGGCTGCGTGTTCCAGGACGGCTTCGCGCAACGCTGGGTGAGCTCCACCTGCGTAATCCGCCTTCCGGCCGGCCACCGGTCCGCGGACGTCGCGCTGACGCTCGGATTGGAAGGCGTGCTGACGCGCGCCTGGTGGGGTGCGGGATGCCATGCGAGTCCGGCCTTCGCCCACTGCCCACGCATGCGCGGGGAGGAGAGCTTGCCGATCACCGCGCGCCTGTCCGATGCGACACTCGGCCTGCCCTTCTACGCTGACCTCGGCCAGGAGGAGGTGAGGCGCATCGTCGGCGCGGTGACTGGCGCGGTCGCGGACCAGCGCCGCCATCGCCGGCCAGCACGCCCGGCCTACGGCCGCTGAGGCCGGGCCGGAGCCTCGGCTCCCGCCGAGGCTCCGCGCCGGCTACTCCTTGACGATGTAGCTTGTCGGCTGGAATGCGAAGCCGAAGCTGCGGATCCGGCTGTTCGGCAGCATCTCACGCACCGCCAGCGTCTCGCCCGGCGCGGTTTCGTGGTTCAGGTTGTCCAGCACGAGCACGCCGCCCGGCGTCAGGCGCGGCCAGAACTCCTCGATGCAGGCCTTGACGACGTCATAGTAGCCGCAGTCCAGGAACACGAGCTTGAACTGCATGTGCGCGTGCCGCGCGAAGAAGGCGGGAAGCTCCTTCGCGAGATTCATGTCATGCACGCGGACGATGTCCGATAGCCCCTGAACGTCGACGAGCTTCTGGACCCACTCCGCCGACGCCGCGTATGCGCCGGGCTCGACCAGGGACGCTTCCGCGCTCCCGTCGTTCCGCGCGCCCTGGAACCAGTCGAAGCCGTGCACGAGCGTGAGGGCTTCCGGCTCGAACAGCCGCACGAGCTTCGCGAACAGGAGGGTGCAGGTACCCTTGTAGATGCCGGCTTCGGCGATGTGTCCGGCGAAAGGCAGCGCCATCTTGTAGGCTTCGTACAGCGCGAGGTAACGGGCGATGTTCATGTGTCCGGCAAATGCAGGCGCATGATGAATGAGGTCGGCGGGCGGGACGCCCATGCCGATTATCTCCTGGATGCCGGCCCAGTACGCCTCGCGCCGGTGCGCGAAACGCTGCGACTCCATCGGTCCTGCGACGTAGGGCCTGGAGGGTGCAATCGCTGCCATCTTTACCTTGTCCTTCATGAGGTCAGTGGATGAGTCGGACCGAG
>DASQNQ010000174.1:0-1587 GCA_035644895.1 Acetobacteraceae bacterium
CCGATGCCCGCGGCGACGGCACAGGCCAGGCAGGAGCCTAGGCGTGCAGTCCCGGGAAGTGGTGGTGTACCGCACCCGGATCCCTGGACAATAGGTTGTCTTATGCGGCGCGCCTCAGGGTCTGGTCGCGCCAGGCGGCGCGCATGTCGTTGGGGCTGCGGTGGCCGTTCTTCTCGATGAGCCGTTCGGCGTTGTAGCGGACGACGAAGGCCCGGACGGCGTCGCGCACCTCGTCGATGGTCCGGAAGATGCGGCCATGCACCACCTGCTCCTTCAGCGTGCGGAACAGGCGCTCGATCACGCCATTCGTCTCGGGCTCGCCGACGAAGGCGTAGCTCGGCGCCATGCCCCAGAACCTGAGCTGCTTCTGGAAGTCTTCGGCCATGAAGTTGCTGCCGTGGTCGTGCCGGAGCGCGAGGCCGCGGGCGGCGCTGGCCGAGAGGTGACCGAACTGCTGGCGGACCGCCATGCCGAGGGCCTGGATGGCCTCGAAGCGGGTGCCGGACTTGGCGACGTGCCAGCCGAGCAGCTCGGCGTTCCAGTGCTCGGCGACGCCGAACAGCCAGACCTTGCCGTCGCGCACGGTGGTGATCTGGGTGGCGTCGGTCGCCCACATCAGGTTCGGCGCCTCGGTGACGATGTGGCGGTCGTGTGCGGCGTCGGGCCGCTGCCGGGCGCGATGCGGCGACAGCAGGGCGTGCTGGCGCATCAGGCGCAGGACGCGCTTGCGCGAGACCCGGATGCCATCGAGCGTGCGCAGGCGGGCCCACACCTTGCGGTGCCCCTCGCCGGTCCAGGGGGAGCGCGCGAGGTCGGCCTCGATGGCGGCGAGCAGGGCCTCGTCCGGGATCGCCGGCTTCGGCCCGCGCCGCCCCGGAGGGCCCGGCATGGCACTGTCCGGCCCTGGCTTCTGGGCGGCGTAGAAGCTGGAGCGCGGCACGCCCCAGATCTCGCAGACGCGCCTGACGCCGTAGCGCCGGCCGCTCGCGGGGGAGGTCGCCTGGGCCATCAGCGCGACCTCCTGCGGCCCAAAGGGCCGGGCCGCTCGATCCTGGCGCGCAGCAGTTCGTTCTCCATGCTGAGTTCGCCGATGCGCTGCATGGCGGCGGCGAGCTGGCCATCGGCCGGGTCGGCCTCGCGCTCCTTCAGCGCACCCTCGAATGCCGTTTCCGCCCTCTGGCGCCATTGCTCCAGCTTGAAGAGGGGCAGGCCGAGCTCGCGGGAGAGCAGCTCGGCGGACTCGCCGCGCATCAGGCGCAGCACCACCTCGCGCTTGCGCCCGACACTCCAACGCTGGCCGGGCGCCAGCGGGCCAGGCGCCGGCGCACCGGGCGCCGGCAGGACGGCATGGCCCGTGGACAGCGGGGACGGGCGCCGCCCGCCCGCGCTGCCCACCGGCCCGTCCGCCGCATCGGATCGATCGTTCTCGTTCATGCTGGGCTTCACCCTCCCGGTCTCCCTCGGACAAATGGCTGTCCAGGGAAACCGGGTGCAGCTCAGCATCGGCACGACCGGGCACCTCTCGGGCGCGCTGCTGGCCGCGCGGGCCGGCTACGAGGCCCACCACGTGCCCTTCCGCGGTGCGGC
>DASQNQ010000175.1:0-5498 GCA_035644895.1 Acetobacteraceae bacterium
CCGGCAGTTCGGCCGCGATGGCGCGGATTTCCGGAGACTTCGGGAAGGTCAGGATGCCGCTGAAGGAGACATAGCCGCCTAGCGCCACCGCCCGCCGCGCGAGCTCCGCGCCGGAGGAGAAGCAGTGGAGCAGGAAGGGGAAGGCCCCGCCCCGGCCGTGCTCATCCTCCAGGATCGCCGCGATGTCGATGTCGGCATCCCGCGCATGGATCACGAGCGGCAGGCCCGAGCGCTGCGCTGCGCGGATGTGGCGCCGGAAGCCCTCCTGCTGCGCCGGGCGGGGCGCCTTGTCATAGAAGTAGTCGAGCCCCGACTCGCCGATGCCGATGATGCCAGGATGGTCGGCCTCGGACAGGATCGCCCCGACCTCGGGCGGCTCGCTCTCCCCGGCATTGTGCGGATGGATGCCGACGGTCCCCCAGACCACGCCGGGGTTGGCGTCCACGATGCCGCGCACCGCGGCCGCCTGCGCGCCGAGCCGGGTGCCGATCGTCACCATCCGGCCGACACCGGCCTCCACGGCCCGCGCGATGACCTCGGCCTGTTCCTGCCCCTCGAAGTAGTCGAGGTGGCAATGGCTGTCGATCAGCATCGGGGTTCAGGCGGCCTCGATCTTGCGGAACAGGGGGCTTGGCGGCGGCAGGGCCGTGCCGCCGGGCAGCGGCGTGGCGAGGGCGGCGAGCCCCCTGCCCGCCTCCGGCACGCCAAGCTGGTCGAGCAGCCGCGCCATCGTCTCCGGCATGACGGGCTGCAGCACGGTGGCGAGGATCCGCAGCGCATCATGCAGATGCCGCAGCACCTCGGCCATGCGCGCCGGGTCGGACTTCTTCAGCGCCCAGGGCGCCTGCTCGGTGATGTATCCGTTCGCGGCGCGCGCCTGCGCCAGCACGGCGTCGAGCGCCAGGTGGAACTCCTGCCGGTCGAGATGCGCGGCGACCTGCCCAGGCAGCGCCGTGACCGCGCCGGCCAGCCCGCGATCGGCCTCCGCCACCGGCGCCGGATCGGGCAGCCGCCCGTCGCAGTTCCGCTGGATGAGCGACAGCGTCCGGTTCGCCAGGTTGCCCAGGGCGTCCGCCAGCTCCCCGTTCAGCCGGTTCACCAGTGCGGAGCGGGCGAAGTCGCCATCCTGCCCGAAGGGCACCTCCCGCAGCAGGAAGTAGCGCACGGGGTCGAGGCCGAACTCCTCCACCAGCGCGATCGGGTCGATGACGTTGCCGAGGCTCTTCGAGATCTTCTGCCCCTCGTTCGTCCACCAGCCATGCGCGAAGACGCGGCGCGGCGGCGCGAGGCCCGCCGCCATCAGGAAGGCCGGCCAGTAGATCGCGTGGAAGCGCAGGATGTCCTTGCCGACGAAGTGGATGTCCGCCGGCCAGAAAGGCCCGCCATCCGCCGCGTCCGGGTAGCCCGTTGCCGTGATGTAGTTCGTCAGCGCATCCAGCCAGACATACATGACATGCGCGTCGTCGCCCGGCACCGGCACGCCCCAGCGGAACGACGTGCGGGAGACCGAGAGGTCCTGCAGCCCGGCACGGACGAAGGCCATCACCTCGTTCCGGCGCGATGCGGGCGCGATGAAGTCCGGGTTCGCCTCGTAGAAGGCCAGCAGCCGGTCCTGCCAGGCGGACAGGCGGAAGAAGTAGGAGGGCTCCCTCACCCACTCGACCGGCGCGCCGGAGGGGGCGTAGCGCACGCCGTCCCGCTCGACCAGCTCATCGGGGCCGTAGAAGGCCTCGTCCCGCACCGCGTACCAGCCCTCGTAGTGGCCGAGGTAGATCTCGCCGCGGTCCGCCAGCCTCTCCCACAGGGCGCGGCAGGCGCGCTTGTGCCGCTCCTCCGTCGTGCGGATGAAGTCGTCGTTCGACAGCCCGATCCGCGGGCCGAGGTCGCGGAAGGCCTGGCTGACCTTGTCCGTGAAGGCCTGCGGGTCCATGCCCGCGTCCTGCGCCGCCTTCTCCACCTTCTGACCGTGCTCGTCCGTGCCGGTCAGGAAGAAGACCTCCCTGCCCTCCAGCCGCTTCCACCGTGCCAGCACGTCGGCCGCGATCGAGGTGTAGGCATGCCCGATGTGCGGCCGGTCGTTCACGTAGTAGATCGGCGTGGTGATGGTGTAGCGGGGCGTGTCGGTCATCGCGGCTCTTTCGCGGCGATCAGGCCGAGGGCGACCAGGACCGCCTGCTTGCGGTCGAGGTTCAGCCCCTCGGTCTCGGCCGCCAGGGCGCCGAGCCTATCCCACAGGGTGCTCCACTCGGCAAGCGAACGCGCGGCGAGCCAGGTCGGCGCCGTCCCGCCCCGTGCCGCGGCGCGCGCCGCACCCGCGATGGCGCGCCGCAGCAGCGCCATGAAGGTGACAAAGGCGCTGCCGTCCCGCTTCGCCGCGAGCGCATCGGCCATGGCGTGCCAGCGCCGGCGATCGAGGTTGCCGAGCGCCTCCTCCACCATCGCCTGGATCGCCAGCCCGTCCGCCTCCGCCAGCTGGATCGCACGGCCAGGCGAGCCCTCGGCAATGGAGGCCAGCCGGTCCCGCTCCGCCGGCCCGAGTTCCGGCATCCGCCCCGCAAGCCAGCGCCCCATCTCGGCCGGCGGCAGCGGCCCGAGGTCGAGGCGGCGGCAGCGGCTGCGGATGGTCGGCAGCAGCCGGCCCGGCGCGGAGGAGGTCAGCAGCAGCACGGCGCGCGGCGGCGGCTCCTCGAGCGTCTTGAGCAGGGCGTTCGCCTGCTCCGCCCGTGTCGCGTCCACGTCCTCGATCACCACGACCCGCCAGCCGCCCTCGGCGGGCGTCAGCGACAGGAAGCGGATCGCCTCGCGCACATGCTCGATCCGGATGGCGGGGCGCGTCCCGCCCTCCCCCGCCACGGGCCGCACGGTGCGCAGGTCCGCATGCGCGCCGGCCGCGACGCGGGCGAAGGCGGGGTCGGCGGGCGGCAGGTGAAGCGGCGCGTCTCCATCCGGCTCCCCTGGCGGCGCGCCGGCCAGCAACCAGCGTGCGAAGCGGTAGCAGAGCGTCGCCTTGCCGACGCCCGGCGCGCCGGTCACCAGCCAGGCATGGTGCAGCCGGCCGGACCGTGCCGCGGATTCGAGGGTCGCGGCCGCCGCGCCGTGGCCGAACAGCTCCGGGTTGCCCCGGATCGCGCGCTCGGGGTCCTCCAGCGCCTCCTCGGCGGCCGCGCGGGCGCGGGGCGCGCGGCTCATGCCGGCAGGCGCCGGTCCACCGCCTGCGCAATGTCGAGCGCAAGGTCGTCCGCCGTCTGCGATGCATCCAGCACGGCGCAGCGCCCAGGCTCCGCCGCAGCGATGGCCAGGAAGCCGGCGCGCACCCGGGCGTGGAAGCCGGCATCGAGCCTTTCATACCGGTCGAGGCTGCCACGCGCCGCCGCGCGCGCCATCCCGATCTCCGGCGCGACGTCGAGCACGAGCGTCAGGTCCGGCCGCAACCCTTCCAGCGCCAGATCCGCGAGGCGCGACCACACGGCGCCCGGAACGCCCTGGCCGTGGCACTGGTACGCACGGGTCGAGTCGGCGAAGCGGTCGCAGACCACCCACATGGCTGCGGCCAGCGCCGGCCGTATGGTGCGGGTCACGTGATCCCGTCTCGCGGCGAACAGCAGCATCGCCTCCGCGACTGGGTCGAGGCTGCCACCCGAGACGAGCACGTTCCGCACCGCCTCCGCTGCCGGCGTCCCGCCCGGTTCCCGCGTCAGCAGCACGGGCAGGCCGCGCGCCGTCAGGTGCGCGGCGAGGCGGGTGGCCTGGGTGCTCTTCCCCGCCCCCTCCCCGCCCTCCAGGGTGATGAAACGCGCCGGTGCCTGCATGCCCGGGGTTTCGCCCGTCAGCCGGCCCGGCGCAAGCGGCCGGACCTGCCCGTCACGCCCCGAACCAGCGCCCGATCACCGCCGGAATGCGCGGGACGATCCCAAGCCGCGCGACATCGACGCCCGCCACCAGCGGCACCGTCATCTCCGGCACGCCCTGGCCCGAAACCACGAGCTGCCCGAGCTGCTTGCCCCGGGCGACGGGTGCCTCGATCGGCGAGTCGAAGCGCACGCGGGCCTGCAGGTTGCGGCGCCACTGCCGCGGCAGCGTCAGCACCAGGTCGCCGTTGCCGGAAACAAGCGGCACCGTGCGCCGCTCACCGAGCCACACCGGCGCCTCCTCGACCGTGTCGCTCGCGCGGAACAGCGTCACGTTCTCGAACTCGCGGAAGGCCCACTCCATCAGCCGCTCGCTCTCCTCGGCGCGGGCGCGCATGGAGGGCAGGCCGTTCACCACCAGGATCAGGCGCCGGTCGCCCCGGACGGCGCTGGCTGTCAGGCCGAAGCCTGCCTCGTCCGTGTGGCCGGTCTTGAGCCCATCGGCACCCGCCACGCGGGCGAGCGTCGGGTTGCGGTTCTCCTGCGTGATGCCGTTCCAGGTGAAGGACCGCTCGGAGTAGTAGCGATAGTACTCCGGGAAGTCGTTGACGATGCGCTGCGCCAGCGTGGCCAGGTCGCGCGCCGTCATCCGGTGCTCCGGGTCGGGCCAGCCGGTGGAGTTGCGGAACACGGAGTTGCGCAGCCCGATCCGGCGGCCCGTCTCGTTCATCACCTCGGCGAACTGCTGCTCCGAGCCGGAAATGCCCTCGGCCAGCACGATGCAGGCGTCGTTGCCCGACTGCACGATGACGCCGCGGGCCAGCGCCTCCACCGGCACCTGGGTGCCGATCTGGACGAACATCTTGGACCCGCCCATGCGCCAGGCGCGCTCGCTCACCGTCAGCGTCTGGTCCAGCTGCAGGCGTCCCTGCTTCAGCATGTCGAAGACGACGTACATCGTCATCAGCTTCGACATGGAGGAGGGCGGCATCCGCTCCTCGGCGTTCTTCTCCAGCAGCACGGCGCCCGTGCCAGCGTCGATGATGAAGGCCTGCCGCGCCTGCGTGTCCACCGGGCCGAGCGGCGTCGTCGCGGGGCTGGAGACCGGCGCGGCCGGCGCCTGCTGCGCCCGCCCGCCCCGCGCGGGCGGCTGCTGGCGCTGCTGCGCGGCCGCGGGCAGGGCCGCGAGGAGGCCGGCGCCGGCGGCGGCGCCCATCAGTTCACGGCGGCGCATGGGTCTGAATTCCTTTCAGTCCAGGAGGATGCGGGCTTCGGTGACGCCGGCGCGCAGCACGCCCTCGAGCGCCGCGTCGGCCGCGGCGACGTTCGGCAGGGGTCCGATGCGCACGCGGAAGTTCTGGGTCGTGCGGTTCACGAAGAAGGGCTCGACACGGGCGCCGAGATGCGCGAGCCGCGCCCTCTGGCGCTCGGCCAGGTCACGGCGCGCGAAGGAGGCGGCCTCGACCAGGATGCGAGTCGCCTCGGGCGCCGTCTGCACCACGCGCTCCGGCAGGCGCAGCGGCACGGCGACCGGATCGGGGCCGGCCACGGCCACCGCCTGCGCGCGCGGCGCCGCGGTGCGCACGCGCTCGGCCTGCCGTGCGCCGGGTGGGGGCGCAAGCGTCTCGGCTTGAATGCTACCGACCGGCG
>DASQNQ010000176.1:0-4664 GCA_035644895.1 Acetobacteraceae bacterium
CCCAGCACGGGACGAAGGCCTGCACCACCTGGGCGAGCAGCCCGTTGCGGATCCGGTCACCCTCCTCATTCGCTCAACCCGTCCAGTCGCACAGGAATGGTTGATGCGCGCGAAGCGGTGCTCGATGCCGTGCTCTGCGCATCGCATGGCGAACATGTGGGTGATGAAGCGAGCGGTGGGCCCTGAAGCGTAGCGCGGTGGAAAGCGGAACTGGATGCCGTTGTCCGTGAGCACAGTGCGGCGAGGCGGTGCCCGGCGTCGCGAATCCATCAGGGCAGCGGGTGCAAGCATCCTCCATCTGCCGCCCTACTCGGCCGACTTGAATCCGGTCGAGCAGGCGTTCACCAAGCTGACGGCAGGGCTCCGGAAAGCAGGTGCGCGAACGCAGGACGCACTCTGGGCCATCATCGGCCGCCTGCTCCACACCTTCAGCCCAGACGAGTGCCGAACCCAGGTCGCCAACTCAGGATACGAGTTCGAGTAGCCCGGCGGGAATCCAGGTTGGCGCCCTCATCTCCTGTGGGCCAGGGCGGGCCGACGTGGCAATCCCCATGCTGGAGATGCAGGAAAGCCGGGAACACGCCCCGTCAGCCCGCCGTCGCACAGATCTCCTATTCGCGCCTCTCACGGCGCCATGTGCTCGGGCTGCACCCCATGATCTTGCGGAAGAGGGTCGCAAACTGCCCCGGATCCGCATGCCCGGTCGCGGCCGCAACGGCGCTGATGGGCAGGTTCGTCTCAGACAACATGGTGCAGGCCCGCGCAATCCGGCGGACCTGACGCCAGCGATGCGGCGGCTGGCCGGTGCTTCGCCTGAAGGCACGACAGAAATGCCAGGGCGAGAGGTCAACCAGGCCGGCCAGTTCCGTGAGGCTGACATCCTCCGCCAGCCGCTCCTCGATGGCAGCCTGCACGCGCCGGAGCTGCCAGGGCGCAAGGCCGCCGCGCGGTGCCGGAACTGGCATGCCATCCGACACGCGCAGCAGCATGCCAAGCAGCGTGATGGCGGCACCTTCCGCATAAAGCTGCCCGGCGGCATCGCCGTGGCCGGCCTCCTCCCAGAGGCGGTCCAACAAGGCAAGCATGTGTGCGTCCCGGAAACCGCGGGCATGAAGCGGACCGAAGTCGAAGGGATCCTGACCGGGCCGGGCCACCTCCAGCAGCGGGCGGAGCCGCGCGGCGGAAAACGCATAGCCGCGTACGACGTGCGGGTTCTGCACCTGGACATCCGTGGAGGTGGCTGGTGCGATCAAGAACAACTCGCCCACCGGACTCACCGCGGCGAAACGGCCGGCGCCGAGGTCGCTGCGGTGGCGGATCCCGTCGGTCATGGCACGCACGATGAGGAGGTCGGCGTGGGGCGGGCCGGACATGTCGCCGGCAGGCTGCGAAGCCTCCAGCAAAGTCGCCACATTGCCCGCTGGCCGCATCGCGCGCAGGTAGGGGGCGAGCCGGCCGGTCGTGTAGCACGTGGCATGGTTCGGAAGGCTGGACATCAGCCCTCCCTTGCGGTCGGGCCGGCGGGCAGCAGAACGGTTGATCGGCGCATGCGATCGGGCTCCGGGTGCCGGCTCGATGCCCTCATCCGGGTGAAGCCGCGGCAGGCGAAGGCTAGCGCCTTTGCTGCTGACCGTCGCCAGAAAACCGCCGGGCGGGCGCGCGATCGGCACGAACGGACGGGGCACGGAAGGCGCTCGGCTCCCGTGCCCCGTCGCCCCGTTCAGCGCGGCTGCGAGCTCGTCCGCGCGCGACGCACCATGTCGAGCATCGTGGCCGGCACCCAGACCGTCTCCTGGCTCTCGCCGGAGCCGATGGTGAGTGGCACGAACCCCTCGCGCGGCCGCTGCGAGAACATCGAGTCGAAGTGCATCACGTTCACGTCCATGCCCGTCGGCTGCGACACGGACACGCGCCCGCCGCCGACGAGGTTGCCCTGGCCCATCGGGCCATAGTCGATCTGCAGATCCATGCCGCTGCCCGTCACGCGCGGGTAGCTCTGCGCCAGAGCGTCGCTGGTCGGCAAGGCACTCCCCAAACCAGCCATCAGCGTTGCAGCGAGCATCGCCCGCATTGAGTTGCGCATCTTGTTGTCTCCCTTGTCCATCGTGGCGCACCGCCTTACCCGGTGTGCACACACGGAACGCTAGACCTGCGTTGCCGGCGCGTTCTTCTACGTCGTTGCTCTCCTCTTTCCGCGAACGGCACCTGCCGAGGTGGGTGTCAGCGCGTCTCGCCCGTCGCTGGCGGAACCGCCTGCAGCGCACGCGCCGCGATGGCGCGGCCGATCCGCAGGCCCTCGTCATTGGCAAAGCGGAAATGCGCGCCGGCCCAGACGCGGCTGTCCGCGCACTCCTCCGCAGCCGCGTCGAAGCTGGGGAAGAGCCGCCGTGGCTGCTCCATTGGCTCCATCGCCACATAGACCACCTCGCGAGGGCCCGTGCCGAAGATGCCGCCCAGCACGGCGGCGCCCGCGCCGCAATCCGAGGCATGGCCCGACGGGTAGTCGGGATGCGGCGGGGTGAGCAGCAGAGGCTGCCACTGCGGGTCCGCCACGACGCCCTCACCCCCGGCATGGATCGCCGTGATGGGGCGCCAGTGCGCGTGGAAGCGCTTCTCCTCCCAGGCAAGGGCCGAGGAATCGGCCAGCGACGCGGCCAGGATGGAGAGCACGCGCGCTTCCTCCCAAATCCCGCCCGCCAACGGCTCCGCCTTGAGCAGGCGCAGGGCAAGGTGGAGGAAGCCGCGCTGGCTGCTCTGCGCGGCCCAGTACTCGGCGGCCTGGCTGCGCGCCTCGCTGCGCGTCGGGGAGTCGAAGGCCCCGTCGCGGCGCACCTCCTCAAGGTCCGCGAGGTAGCGCGGACTGCCGAGCGCCGGCGGAGGCGGGCCGCGCACGTCGGCGGGATCGGCGAAGAGGATGGGCGGGATCTCCGCGATCATGCCGTTGTGGAAGAACGGCGGCGTCTCGCGCCATTGCCCCGGCTGGTCGCCGACCGGGAAGGGAAGCACGCGCGGGGCGGTCGCGACGCGGCCCGAGATCGCCACGCCGACGGCGTCACCGAGTGCGAGCCCGACCTGGCGCGGCCCCGGTTCGGCGGCGCGCAGCACCTCCAGCAGCAGGGGCTCAGCCTCCTGCCGGATGGCATTCACGGGAAAGACCGAGGTCAGGACGCGGAAGGCGGCGATGGAGAGCGCGACCTCGGCGGAGGCGCCGGTGCCCGGCGGCTCCCCCGCGGACGCGGCCCGCCAGCGCCGGAAGCGCGGCTCGGCCGCGTTCAGCGCGTCGTGCATCGCCATGGTGACGGAGGCCATCACCTGCGGGTTCGCAATGCCGAAGGAGAGCCGGTCCGCGACCAGGACCCAGCGCACCGCAAGGCTGCCGGACGCCGCATCGGGCAGCGCGGCGCGTGGCGCGGCGACCTGCGGCGTGTGGGAGGGCGGCGGCACCTGGGTCGGGACGGAGCCGACGGTCTGCGCACGCGATGCGCCGGTGGCGCCGAAGGCCAGTGCCGCGGCAAGGCCGCCGGCAACGGTGGTCCACGCGGCAAGGCGTCGGCTGGCTCTGGCGGGCATGGCGACGCTCCCCTGGCTGGCGCCCAAGGCGGTCCGGTGCTTGCCCGAGGCGCGGCAATGCAAGGCGTGAGTGTGAGGGCGCGCGCATCGCGCAATCTACCAGGATCTTGCCCTCGTCCGCGCCCCGGCGCGTCAAGCCGGCGGCAGGCGCGCGCCGACAAGGTGGCGCACCCTCGGCCGGCCATCCACGTCGAAGGCGTTCGCGGCCTCGTGCAGCGGCACCCCGGAGCGCGTCGCACGCACATGCATGCGCTCATGCTCCGCCCAGTCCGGCATCAGGAAGCCTTCCACGACGCGCAGCCGGTCGGCGGGATCGGCGAAGGCCCACCAGGCCACGGCCCCGTCGCGCCTTCGCTCCTGCTCCAGCGGCCGGAGCGCGGCGAGGAGCGCGTCGCGCTCCTCCGGTTCGCGCAGGCGGTACTCCACCAGCACGAGCACCGGGCCCGCCATCGGATCCGGCCGGAAGGCCAGGCCCTCATGCCCCGGCATGTGGTCGCTCGGCACGAGGTCGCCGCCACCCTCCGGGAGCGGGACGCCCCGCACCAGGACGCCGGCGAGGAGGCCGAGGCCCGCCGCGGCGGCGAGGGCCGCGGGAACGCCGGCGAACTCCGCGGCGATCCCCCAGGCCAGCCCGCCGGTCATCATCGAGCCCGAGAAGACCGAGAGGTAGAGGGCGAGGCCGCGCGCGCGCACCCAGTCGGGCAGGGCCGACTGCGCCGCGACGTTCAGCGAGGTGAGCACCCCGATCCAGGCGAGGCCGAGGAGGAGGCAGGAGAGGATGGCAAGCCAGGGCGCGGGGGCGGTGGCCATCCCAGCGGCCGCCAGGGCCACCCCGAGCGTGCCGGCCAGGACGGTGCCGTCCGCGCCCAGCCCGAGGCGCGTCCGCAGCATGGGCAGCAGCAGCGCACCGGCCACGGCGCCCAGGCCGATGGCGGCGAGCAGCAGGCCGTAAAGGCCGGGACCACCCCCCACGAAGCCGCGTGCGACGAGCGGGAGCAGCGCCCAGGGCGCTGCGGCGAAGAGGAGGAAGGCCGTCGCGCGCCCGAGCACGCGGCGCAGCGCAGGGCTTGAGCGGGCATAGCGCAGCCCGGCGC
>DASQNQ010000177.1:0-4151 GCA_035644895.1 Acetobacteraceae bacterium
GTGGGCGCAGTGCAGCTCCAGCATGTCGAAGCCGCAGCGCGCGCCGCGCTCGGCGGCCTGCACGAACTCGGCCTTCACCCGGTCCATGTCGGCGCGCGTCATCTCGCGCGGCACGGGGCTGTGCGGGAAGTAGGGGATCGGGCTGGCGGAGACGATGGGCCAGCCGCCCTCCGGCAGCGGCTGGTCCATCCCCTCCCACATCAGCTTCGTCGCCCCCTTCCGCCCGGCATGGCCGAGCTGGAGGCAGAGCTTGGCATCCGAGTTCGCGTGCGCGAAGCCGACGATGCGCGTCCAGGCCGCCTCCTGCACATCGTTCCAGAGGCCCGTGCAGCCCGGCGTGATGCGGGCATCCGGCGCGGGGCAGGTCATTTCGGTGAAGATCAGCCCGGCGCCGCCGAGCGCGCGGGAGGCATAGTGCGCGAAGTGGAAGTCGCCCGGCACGCCCTCCTCCGCGCTGTACATGCACATGGGCGAGACGACGACACGGTTCGCGAGCCGCATGCCGCGTAGCGCGAAGGGTTGGAACAGGGGCGGGCGCTTCGGGTCGGCAGGCAGGCCGGCGGCCTGCGCCTCCTCCGCGAAGGCGGCCTGGGTTTCCTGCACGAACTCCGGCGCGCGCAGCGCCAGGTTGTCCCAGGTGATCGCCTTGGCCCGCGTCATCACGCCGAAGGCGAAGCGCACGGGCGAGAAGCCCCAGAAGCGCCGGACCTGCTCGAACCAGACGAGGGAGACGTCGGCCGCGTGCTGCGTCCGCTCCACGTCCTCGCGCCGGTCATGCTCGAAGCGCGACAGCGCCTCCGTGACCGTCCCGCCCTTGCGGAAGGCCGCGTGCAGCGCGATCGCGTCCTCCATCGCCAGCTTGGTGCCGGAGCCGATGGAGAAGTGCGCGCTGGCCTTCGCATCGCCCAGCAGCACGAGGTTGCCGCGCGTCCAGCGCACGCAGCGGATCATCGGGAAGCGCCGCCAGAGCGATCGGTTGGTCACCAGGCGGTGCCCCTGCAACTCCTCGGCGAAGACGCCCTCCATGAAGCGGGCGCTCTCCGCCTCGCCCATGTCCTCCAGCCCGGCGCGTGCGAAGGTTTCAGGGTCGGTCTCCAGCACCCAGGTGCTGGCGCCGCGCTCGTACTGGTAGCAGTGGGCGATGAAGATGCCCTCGGGGCATTCCTTGAAGAAAAAGGTGAAGGCGTCGAAGGGGCGCGTGGAGCCCATCCAGGCGAAGCGGTTCGGCCGCAGGTCCACCTCCGGCGCGAAGTGGCCGCGGAAGCGCTCACGGATCGGCGAGTTGATGCCGTCCGCTGCGACGACCAGGTCGGCATCCGGGAAGTCCTCCGGCTGCGCCTCCCGCCGGAACTCGACCTCAACGCCGAGCGCCCGCGCACGCTCGTGCAGCAGCATCAGCAGGGTGCGGCGGGAGCAGCCGCAGAAGCCGTTGCCGCCGATGCGGTGTGCGCTGCCCTTGAAGTGGATCTCGATGTCGTCCCAGTAGGCGAAGGAGCGCGTGATGGCGCGGTAGGAGGGCTCGTCCGCCGCCTGAAAGGCATCGAGCGTGGCGTCGGAGAACACCACGCCGAAGCCGAAGGTGTCGTCCGCCTGGTTGCGCTCCACCACCGTGACGCGCGAGCGCGGGAAGTCCCGCTTCATCAGGATGGCGAAGTAGAGGCCGGCGGGGCCGCCGCCGATCACGGCTACGCGCATGGGGTGCCCTCCCTGTCCTGCTCCGAGATAGTTTAGGCTTCAAAGATTGGGCCGTCCACGGGAATGCAAGGTTGCGCGCGGCCTTCGCGATGTTTTAAGCTTGAAGGATCACGGAGGCGGCATGTCGGGCGGGCCCCTGGACGGCAGGACGGCACTGATCACCGGCGGCGGCAGCGGCATCGGCGCCGCCTGCGCCGCCGCCCTGACGCGCGCCGGCGCGCGGGTCAGCGTGCTGGGCCGGCGCGAGGACCGGCTGCGTGCCGTGGTCGGGCGGGGCGACGCGGCGGGGCTGATCGCGGCGGACGTCACTGCCCTGCCCGAGCTTCCCCCGTTTGCCCTGCTGGTCCACGCGGCAGGGGTGGCCGAGAGCGCGCCCTTCCTGCGCACGCCGCCCGAGCTGTGGGAGCGGCTCTGGCAGGTCAACGTCATGGGCGCGGTGGCGGCGACGCAGGCCGTCCTGCCCGGCATGATCGAGGCCGGCTTCGGCCGCGTGGTGCACATCGCCTCGACCGCCGCGCTCAAGGGCTATCCCTACGTCACGGCCTATGCCGCGACGAAGCACGCGCTGCTCGGGCTGGTGCGGTCGCTGGCGCAGGAGGTGGCGGCGAAGGGCGTGACGGTGAACGCGGTCTGCCCGGGGTTCACGGACACGGACATCGTGGCCGAGAGCGTCGCCCGCATCGTGGAGCGGACCGGCCGTAGCGAGGCCGAGGCGCGGGCCGAGCTTGCGCGCCACAACCCGCAGCGCCGCCTGGTGCTGCCGGAGGAGGTGGCGGCCGCCGCGCTGGCGCTCTGCCTTCCCGCCGCGGGCGGGATCAACGGCCAGGCGGTCGCCGTGGACGGGGGCGAGACATGACGGCGCCGATGGACGGCGTCGTCGATGCCGAGACGGGCCTCGCCCGCACCGCACACAAGGAGGAGCTGCGCCTCTGGCTGCGGCTGCTGACCACCGCAACGCTGGTGGAGGGCGGGATCCGCGCGCGGCTCCGGCGCGACTTCGGCACCACCCTGCCGCGCTTCGACCTGCTCGCCGCGCTCGACCGCGCCGGGGAGGGCCTGACGCTCGGCGAGGTCTCGCGCCGGATGATGGTGAGCAACGGCAACGTCACCGGCCTCGCTGCGCGGCTGGAGGCCGAGGGGCTGGTCGAGCGCCGCGCCGTGCCGGGCGACCGCCGCGCCCAGATGCTGCGCCTGACGCCGCGCGGCCGGCGCGAGTTCGTGCGGCAATCCGCCGCGCATGAGGGCTGGGTGGCCGAGCTGCTGTCGGGCCTGGCGCCCGAGGAACGTGCGGCGCTGTTCCGCCTGCTCGGCCGCGCGAAGGAGTCGGTCCGTGCGGCGCTGACCGAGGAGGATGCGCCATGATCACCGCCATCTCCGGCCCGCTCTCGGCCTACCGGGCGCAGCACCTGCGCCTGGACATCGAGGGATCGGTCGCGACGCTCACGCTGGACCGGCCGGAGCGGAAGAACCCGCTCACCTTCGAGAGCTATGCCGAGATGGCCGCGATCCTGCGCGCCGCGGCGCATGACGACGCCGTGCGCGCCTTCGTCGTCACCGGCTCGGGCGGCAATTTCTGCTCGGGCGGCGACGTGCACGAGATCATCGGGCCGCTGCTCGACCGCGACACCAAGGGACTGATGCAGTTCACCGCGATGACCGGGGAGCTGGTGAAGGCGATGCGCGCCTGCCCGCAGCCGATCGTCGCTGCGGTGGATGGCGTGGCGGCCGGTGCCGGGGCGATCGTCGCCATGGCCTCCGACATCCGCCTCGGCACGGCGCGGGCGAAAGTGGCCTTCCTGTTCAACCGCGTCGGGCTGGCCGGCTGCGACATGGGCGCCTGCGCCATCCTGCCGCGCATCGTCGGCCAGGGCCGCGCGAGCGAACTGCTGTATCTCGGCCGCTCCCTCGGCGGGGAGGAAGGGCTGGGCTGGGGCTTCTTCAACCGGCTGCACGAGCCGGACGCTTTGCAGGGCGCGGCGGCGGCGCTGGCGCGCGAGATCGCGGAGGGGCCGTCCTTCGCCCATGCCATGACCAAGCGGATGCTGCAGATGGAATGGGCCATGTCGGTGGACCAGGCGATCGAGGCGGAGGCGGTGGCCCAGGCGCTCTGCATGACCACGCAGGATTTCCGCCGCGCCTACGACGCCTTCGTCGCGAAGCAGCGGCCGGTGTTCAAGGGCGACTGATGGCCGACACCTCCTTCCTGCACTGGCCGTTCCTCGACGCCCGGCATCGCGACTGGGCGGCGGAGGTCGAAGGCTGGGCCTCGGCGCATGCCGAGCGGCTCTCGGACGAGCACGACCCGGATGGCAGCACCATCCGCCTGGCGCGCGCGATGGGCGAGGCCGGGCTGCTGCGCGCCGCCTGTCCCGGGGATGGCCGGCTCGACGTGCGCAGCCTGTGCCTCGCGCGCGACATCCTGGCCCGCCACGCCGGCCTCGCGGATTTCGCCTTCG
>DASQNQ010000178.1:0-4882 GCA_035644895.1 Acetobacteraceae bacterium
CGCTGCCCGCGACCTTCGCCGCGGCGTCCAGCGCCTCCAGCGCCTCGGTCAGCGCGCCCCCGTCGTGCAGCACCTGCGCGAGGCCTATGCGCGGCCAGGGATTGTTCGGATGCGCCGCGACGGCGCGACGATACGCCTCCGCCGCGCCGGGCAGGTCGCGCGCCGTGCGCGCCAGCTCGGCCAACTGCATCAGCGCCTGGAGCTGCGAGGGCTCGGTGGCGAGCGCGCGGTCGAGCAGAGCGCGCGCGGCATCGGGGCGGCCGAGGCGCCGCTCCTCCTGCGCCATCTCGGCCAGGATGTCGGGGCGGCCGGGCGGCGGCCCCTCCAGCCGGCGCAGCAGCCCCAGCGCCGCCTCGAACCTGCCTGCCTGCCGGTGGAGCTGCACCTGCGCCAGCAGCGCGGGCTCGGCCTGCTGGGGGGCGCCGCCCGCGACTCGGCCGAGCACCATCAGCGCGACGTCCTCCGCGCCACCCTCGGCCAGCGTCGCGGCCAGCTCCGTCCAGGCGGCTGGCGCGTCGGGGTCAATCTCGGTCGCGGCACGAAGATGGGCCTCGGCGGCCGTGAGGTCGCCCTGCGCCCGTGCCACCTGCCCGAGCCCGACCAGGGCGGCGTAGTTGCCCGGCCAGCCCTCCAGAACGGCGCGGTAGGTGGCTGCGGCGTGGTCGAGCCGGCCGATGGCGCGCAGCGCCGCGGCCTCGTGCAGCCGCGGCCAGGGATCCAGGGGCAGCAGGGCGGCGGCCTCGCGGAAATGGGCGAGCGCCTCCTCCATCGTCCCGGCCCCCGCCGCGACGTGACCCAGCTCCATCACGGCGTGCGACCGCGCCGGGCTGCCCGCCGGGACGCGCCCGAGGGCCGCCCGCGCCTCATCTGCGCGCCCTGCGCGGCGGAGCTCCTGCCCGGCGTAGAGGTGCGGCCAGGGGTCGTCTGGCGCGATCTCCGCCGCGGCCTGGAAATGCCCGAGGGCGGCGGCGTGCTGCCCCAGTTCGCGCGCGAGATGCCCGAGGTGCATCAGGGCAGGCAAGCGCGCCGGGGTGTCGGGGGCCGCCGCCCGCTCCAGCGCTGGCTGCGCCTCCTGCGGGCGCCCGAGCCGCCAGAGCATCTGGCCGGCATAGAGGCTCGGCCATGGATCGGCCGGGGCGGCCGCACCGGCCTCCTGGAACCGGAGCAGCGCCCGCTCCCGGTCGCCCATGGCATGGGCGAGGTGGCCCATCTCCAGCATTATGCGGTGCTTCGGCCCGCCCGACAGGACAAGGGCGGCATCCAGGGCGGACTCGGCCTCCTCGTGCCGGCGCAGGTGCCGCAACTCCTCGGCCATCCGGAACAGAATCCAGGGATCGTCCGGCCGCGCCTGGTTGGCGGCCTGGAACTGGGCGAGGGCTCCGACGTTGTCCCCGGCCGCACGGGCCTGCAGCCCGGCCTCCACCATCGCCGCTGCATCAGGATCGGGAAGCGGTGTCGCGTCCGGAAGCTGGGAACCGGGCGGCTCCTGGGGCGCGTCGGACGTCCTGCCGCGCGCGACCGACCTTGGCTCGCGCTGCGCTGACTTGCTGCCCGTCCTTTTCGCCACCTGCGGTTGCCTCCGGGCTTGACGCCACAGCCGGGTGGCTGGACTGATACTCGTCGGTGCACTCGCCCTCAGCTAACATAACCAGCGGTTTCGCGAAACGGCCCAACTCCGTTTCGGCATTGGTCTGTTGGAGGGCGGCGCGGCATCAACGCATGGTTCAATGAACAGGCCGGATTATCAACCATTGCTTGACGACACCGGTGCAATGGTGCAATCTTTGCGGCGCAGTTGCGCAGGGACCGCCGCGAATGATGACCTACAACGTTTACAATATTGTGTACGATAGCAAGACGGGTACCTACACGCTGTCGGCCACCTCGCCAGTGCTGACGGGGGCAACGGTTTCCGACAAGAACGACGGTGGCAAGGACTCGCCTCAGTTCCTTGGCGACCGCAACAAGGATCTCTTCGACGCGGGCGGGAATGAGTACACCTACCTTGGCATCACCACGTACACGGATGGCGGTACGGGCCAGGACACTGCCTTCATCGGCATGATCGGCAAGGGTAAAGACGGGTCGCATCAGCTTTTCGTGCCGACGGACTCGCCGGCGCCGTCCGCCCAGACCGGGCGCGTCACGTCACCTGACCAAAATGTGAGCTCCACGTGGTGGGATCCGAAGGCCGGTGCTCCTGCCTGCTTCCTGGCCGGAACGCGTATCGCGACGCCGTCCGGTGAGCGTGCGGTGGAGGTGCTGTCCATCGGCGACCTGGTGCTCACGGCGGATGGGCGTGCGGTGCCCGTGCGGTGGGTGGGCCGGTCCACGGTCACGCGCGCCGCGGGCGACCCGTTGTTGAACCTGCCCATCCTGGTTCGCGCGGGCGCCCTGGGTGAGGGCCTGCCGGCGCGCGACCTCGGGCTGAGCGGCGGGCACGCGGTGCTGGTGGAGGGCGTGCTGGTCAACGCCGCGGCACTCGTGAACGGCACGACCGTGGTGCGCGACTGGAGTGCGCCGGACACCTACATGTTCTACCACCTCGAACTCGATGCCCATGAGGTGATCCTGGCCGAAGGCCTGCCGACCGAAAGCTTCCTGGCCGGCGCCGAGGACCGGAGCTTCGACAACTGGGATGAGCGCGTGGGCCCCGCCCAGACGACGGAACTGCCATATCCGCGCGCCTTCTCCGCACGTCAGGTGCCCGTGGCGGTGCTTCGCAAGTTGGAGGCTCACGCCATCGCCGAGCAGGGCGTCGCCTCGGCGGCCTGACTCGTCGTCCCAGAGTACAGCATGAAGATGGGGGCGAGCCGCAGGCTCGCCCCCATCCTCGCGTTCCGGCCGGTGTCAACGGAGCCCTGCCAACTCCTCCGGCGTCGCGGCGATCCCGCGCCGCCGCAGCGCCGCCGATACACCCGGATGCGCGCTGCCGACGCAAAGCGGGACGGCCAGCAGCAGGCCCGCCGTGAACACCAAGCCGGTCAGCAGCGCCGTCCAGGACGCCACAGCGAGCGCCGCCGTGAGGATTGCCCCTGCCATTGTGTGCGGCCAAAGCAGCCGAGCCGCGTCGCGCCAAGCCACGCCCCGGTCTGCCCGGTTCTGGGCCAGCCAGCCCCGCCCCCGGCCGAAGGGCAGGCGCAGCAGGAACAGGGCCTTATTGAAGGTCGAGACGGCGTCGAACAGGTGCATGAACACCACCTCCGCCGTGGCGCCCCGCACGAAGGCCACGCGCCCGCCATAGGCCGCCGCGACCTCCGGCCGCGCGAGCGCATGGGCATACCCGCACAGCTTGGGCGAGTAGATCGCCAGCCAGTGCGCGCCGATCGCCATCCACAGCGCCCCCATCGGCGTGCCCGCCCCGCCGCCCGTCGCGGCGTTCAGCACGGCCAGCACCAGGATCGCCGCGTAGAAGGGCGCGCCGAGGAAGAGCAGGATCGCCTGCACCAGCTGCAGCCTGCCCATCGCCGTCAGCCCGGGCAGGCGCAGCAGGTGCCAGTACTGCATGTTGCCCGCTCCCCAGCGCTCGTCGCGCGCCAGGAATTCCGGCATGGCGGGCGGGTTGGCCTCCAGGCTGCCGTCCTCGGCGGGCAGCAGGCGCACCTTCCAGCCTGCCGCCTGCAGCCGCACGCTCTCGACCATGTCGTGGGAGAGGATGCGGCTGCCATCCGGCAGCGCCTCCAGCCGGGCATGGTCCCGGAAGGGCGCGATGCGGAGGATCGCGTTGTGGCCCCAGTACGGGCCCTCGTCGCCCTGCCACCAGGCCTGCCCCGTGGCCCAGGCGCGCATGCCCGCGCGCATCCCGAACTGGAACAGCCGCGGGAAGGCCGCCCCCGCGGGGCGCCCGACGATCAGCTGCTGCAGGATGGCGATCTTCGGGTCCGCCTCCATCAGCCGCACCAGGCGCAGCACGGCCCCGGGCGTCATGACGCTGTCCGCGTCGAGGCAGAGGAACAGGTCCAGCCCCTCGGCATGGTGGTCGAGGAAGTCCATGACGTTGCCGGCCTTGAAGCCGGTGTTCTCCGCCCGCCGCCGATAGCGCACGCGCCCTGGCGGGCGCTTGGCGGCGAAGGCGGCGACGGCCGCCTCCTCGGCCGCGGCCAGCGCCGGCTCCTGCGTGTCCGACAGGACCCAGAGGACAAAGCCCCGCTCCGGCAGGCCGTCCAGCAGCGTGCCGAGCGGCGGCAGCACCGCCCCCATCTCCTCGTTGCGCACGCAGACCACGATGGCGGTGGCGAGCCGCGGCGGTGCGTCGCCCAGCCCGCGCAGCGCCGGCAGCACGGCCGCCGGCGCGTCCTGGTGCCGTAGCAGGATCAGCAGGCCGAGCAGCGAGTTGGCCAGCGACAGCGCCGCCCAGGGCGTGATCCCGACCACGCAGAGCAGGATCAGCCATTCGATCCCGTTCAGCCCGTCCGCGGCCAGCGGCCGCCAGGCCAGCCAGAGCAGCCCCGCCGCGAGCACCGCCCAGCAGGCGGCGAAGGCCGCCCGGCGGGGGGCGATCCGCTCGCTCAGAGCCCGGCGTCGGCGGCCACGACCACCCGGCCCTCCTCGTCCAGCCGCACCGGCACCGCCTCCAGGCTCTCGCCATGGCAGGGGCCGGAGGTGCAGAGCCCGTCCTCGATCCGGAAGCGGGCGCCGTGCGCCGAGCAGACGATCGCCTCCCGCCGCGCGTCCAGGAACCGGTCGGGCGCGGGGTCGAGCGGCAGGCCGACATGCGGGCAGGAGTTGACGTAGACGAAGACCTCCCCGCCGCGCCGCACGGCGAACAGCCCGGTGAAGCCGCCCGGCGCCGGCGGGAAGCCGCGGCTCTCGCCGTCCGGGATGTCCTCCAGCCGGCAGAGCACCCGCGCGTCGCTCACCGCCAACCTCCCATCTCGCAGAT
>DASQNQ010000179.1:0-11528 GCA_035644895.1 Acetobacteraceae bacterium
CGCCGGGCCCGCCCCCATCAGGCTGGCAGCCGAGACGAGGACCGTCCCGGCGAGCAACGCACGAAGTCTTTTCATCTGCTTTCTCCAAACGCCACGATCGCGACGCGCCCAACCGGTCGCCCATGAAGCCCATGCATACCACGTGCCACTTCCCAGGATTTAGATAAGTCACTGTAAAGACTGCGATTGTTCGGGCCCTGGCTCTCGTCTGTCGGTCTCGCGGAGCATGCTGTAAGAAATGCCGACAACCGCAGCGCGCAGCGCTGGCCTGGCGAGGGCAGGGTGCTGCCGTCCGGCACGTCCGATCTGCCCAACTACGTCTGATCTGCCCCATCCGCGGCCTGCTCGAAGCATTCTTCATACGACTTTCACCAACACGGTCCTCGCACCCGGCAGAGCCGGCGCTGTCCGGTGACGGCCTGCTCGGCCTTGCGGTCGCCGGCCGGCAACGTCGCCGCGCAAATGCCTGGCCTTCTCTGCTTGGGTAATTGAAGGGGGCAGTCCGGCCGCGTTCCGGCCCGCCGCTACTGCACCCGGATGGGGCCCCGTGTTCCTGTGGCGCGACCAAGGTTCCACCCTGCGCAGGGACGGGCGCTCACCCTGCACGAGATGATGCGTGTACATCGATCAAGCAGGCTTGTTCTTGGAGCCTTCCTGTCCGGTCTGGCGCGCCGCCGCATGACGCTGGGCAGGTATGGGCTGCGCATCGGTAAGGTCCGGCCGGCGGTGAACGCAGGGGGGGGACAGGCACCACCGCCTCTTCCGCGCGCCGAGCGGGCGCGGTGACTTCCCTTCCGCGTGTGCCCGGCGCCTGCGCCATGCCCTCAAGCACGTCCTGGCCCTGGCCGAGATGCGATGCCCGCCTTTTTGGACCAACCCGCGTATTACGGCTTCTGGCTTTCTGGTGTATCGGTTCCATCGTCCGGGGGGCGCCTGGAGAAATTTTGTTGAGGAGGGATCGAATGTTGGCGCGGCGTGGGCGGATTGTCGTGGCCCTGATGGTGCTGTCTGCCAGCCTGAGCGGCTGCGCCGCTCCAGCACCTCCGATGTCGCGCGAGGCGGAGCCCTCCGTGGTCGCCCCCGACTACATCATCGGTCCCGGTGACAGCCTCGGCATCTTCGTCTATCGCTATCCTGAGTTGAGCATGGACCTGCCGGTCCGGCCGGACGGTCGTCTGTCCATGCCGCTGATCCCGGACATCGTCGCCGCCGGCCGCACACCGACGCAACTCGCCTCTGACATCGAGGTGCGCCTGAGGGAGTACGTGCGGGAGCCTAATGTGAGCGTCATGGTCCGGTCCTTCGTGGGCCCGGCCAGCCGGCAGATCCGCGTGATCGGCGAGGCCGCGCAGCCCAAAGCCATCCCATACCGGGAGGGCATGACGGTGCTCGATGTGCTGATCGAGGCCGGCGGGCTGACCCGCTTCGCCGCTGGCAACCGTGCCGAGATCGTGCGCCGCGACCCGGCAGGGGGGGCACCGCAGAGCTTCCGCGTCCGCCTGGCCGACCTGCTGCGCGGGGGCGACATCGCCCAGGACGTGCCGATGCGCCCGGGCGACACGCTGATCATTCCGCAGGGCTGGTTCTGAGGCCATGTGGGCGCAGCTCATCACGGAGGCGAGACGCTACGCGAAGGCGGCCTGGCGCCATCGCTGGAAGGGGCTCGCCCTCGCCTGGGTGGTCTGCCTGGCGGGTTGGGTGGTGGTCTACAAGCTGCCCGACCGCTATCAGGCCAGCGCACGGATCTACGCCGACGCCGACGCGATCCTCGGCCAGGTGCTGCGCGATCTCGCCCTGGACAGCTCGCCCGCCCAGCAGGTGGAGCTGCTGCAGCGCACCCTGCTGAGCCGCCCGAACCTCGAGCGCGTGGTCGCCCGCACCGACCTCGACCTCCGCATCCACGACGCCTATGACCGCGAGGACCTTCTGCAGGACCTCGCGCGCAGCATCCGCATCCAGGCACAGACGCGTAACCTCTTCTCGATCAGCTTCGCCGATCACGACCCGCGGCTCGCGCAGAGCGTTGTGCAGGTGGTCCTGAACCTTTTCATGGAACAGGCCACCACCAACGACCGCCAGCAGATGGAGAACGCGCGCAACTTCGTGAACCAGCAGATCGCCGTCTATGAGCGGCAGCTGCGGGAGGCCGAGCAGCGCCGCGCCGATTTCCGCGCCAACTACCTCGAGCTGCTGCCAGACGGGCCGGCCGGCGGCACCGGCCTCGAGGCGGCACGCAACCGGTTGCGCCAGCTGCGCGGCGAGCTGCAGGACACCCAGCTCCGCGGCGAACTGATCCGCCGCCAAGTGAACATGACACCCCAGTCGCTGCCCGCCGATGCCGTCGGCCCGGGCGGGGAGACCCGCCTCGCCGAGGCGGAGCGCACGCTGCGCGAACTCCGGCTGCGCTTCACCGACCAGCATCCGGCGGTGATCGAGCAGCGCAGCATCATCGCCGACCTCCGCGCGAGCGGCACCGGCGGCGCCCCCGCGCGCGGCGGGGATGGCTCCGCTGCGTCCCGCGGCACGGGCCCGCGTGCCAACCCGCTCTACGAGCAGCTGCGGCTGCGGCTGGTGGACGTGGAGGCCACGCTCGTCTCGCTCAACCGCCAGATCGGCGAGGAAGCGGCGAATGTCGAGCGGCTGGAGGCGATGCTGCGAAGCATGCCGCAGGTGCAGGCGCAGTTCCAGAATCTCGACCGCGACTACAACGTGCTGCGCCGCAATTACGAGGAGCTGCTGGAGCGGCGCGAATCCGTGCAGATCGCCGGCGCCGCGCGCACCGGGGCCGAGCGCGTGCGGCTCGACGTGGTGGACCCGCCGACGGTGCCGCCGCTGCCGTCCGGCCCCAACCGGATCCTGCTCGCCTCGGCGGTGCTGGTCGTGGGCCTGGGGGCCGGCGGTGCCCTTGCCGTCCTGCTCGTCCTGCTCGACAGCAGCTTCTTCACGGCGCAGGACCTGCGCCGGATAGGCCTTCCGGTCATCGGGGCCGTCTCGGCGCTCGATCCGGCCCCAAGACAGGGCTTCGCCATCGTGGCATTCGCCGGCGGGCTGCTCCTCCTGATCGGTGCCTACGGCGTCGCGCTCCTCGGCGGACCCAGGCTCGTCGCGCGCGTGCCGGAACTGCTTGCGAGATTCTTCGCGTGACGCACGTCCCGACGCCCCGTCCCCACCTGATCGAGCGCGCGGTGCAGACGCTCGGCCCGACCCTCCTCGGCGGGAGGCAGGCCGCCGTGCCGCCGGCCGGGGCCCCGCCCCCTCCGCCGCCCCCCTCCGCGCCCCTGCCGCCCGCTCCGATCGGGCTGGAGGCGCTGCACGCTGCCGGGCTGGCGGTCGGTTCCTCGGGTGTCTCCCGCAGCCGCGTGGGCGAGGAGCTCGGCGTCATCCACCAGGCGATGCTGCGCACCATGCGGGGCCTTCCCCAGGAGGAGCAGCGCGCCTCCCGAGCGGTCCTCGTCACCAGTGCCCGGCCGGGTGAGGGCAAGAGCTTCACCGCGCTCAACCTTGCCGCCGCCACCGCCGCGGGCGGCTCGCCCACGCTTCTCGTGGATGTCGACGGGAAGCGCGGCTCCCTCACCGAGCTGCTGGGGGTCGCGGAAGCACCGGGCCTGCGAACCCTTGTCGCCGATCCGCGTGCGGCGGCGGTGGCCGCGCTCGTGCGGCCGACGGCGGAACCGCGTCTTTCCATCCTGCCCTACGGAGCCGTCCAGCCCGGGGGGCCGCCCGTCCTGCCGGCGCAGATGATTACGGAGGCCGTCCTGCGGATCGCCGCGGCGCTGCCGGGCCATGTCATCATCCTCGACAGCCCGCCCTGCCTCGCCACGAGCGAGCCGAGCGCGCTGGCCGCCGTGGCCGGGCAGGTCCTCATGGTGGTCGAGGCGGAGCGGACGCAGCGCGCCGAGGTGGAGGCCGCGCTCGACCTCGTGGATGCCTGCCCGGTGCTGCAACTCGTTCTCAACAGGGCGCGGCTGGTGACCGGCAACAGCTTCGGCGGCTATGGCGGCTATGGCACTTACGCACCACCCTCCGGCAGCTAGGGCGATGCCACGCCGCAAGGCGCTGCACGGCGCCGGCCTCATGGCGTTCCCGGCGCTGCTGCTTGCGGGCGCCGCGCTCGCCCAGCCGCTGCCGCAGCGCGCCGGCGACCTCTTCCTCGACGAGCGCTTCGAGGGCACCGCCCGCATCCCCCCCGGCTTCGGCGGGCTGGACCCCTTCGCCCTGCCGTTCGGCAGCGGCCCGGCGGCGGCCGCGCCTGGTCCGCCGCCCGCCTGGAGCCTCACGCCGAGCATCGGCGCGGAGCTGCGGGCCACCGACAACATCTCTCCCGGCAGCGCCACGAAGCGATCCGAGCTGATCACCAGCATCACGCCCGGGCTGATCGCGACGGCGGACCTGGCGCGGCTAACCGGCCGGCTCTCCTACGCGCCCGCAATCCGCTTCTACGCGCGCGACGCCGACAGCAACGGAATCGACCACATCTTCAGCGGGCAGGCGCTCGCCACGCTCGTCGAGGAGACGCTGTTCCTGGACCTGCGCGGCTTCGGCGGCGTGCAGGTGCTCGGCGGGGGCTCCACGGCGGAGGGCACGACGGCCACCAGCCGGAGCGACCAGGTGCAGACGGCGAGCTTCCAGGTCTCGCCCTACGTGCTGCGCCGCTTCGGCGACATCGGGACGGCGCAGCTGGGCTACACCTACGGCTACACGACCCAGGAGGGCGACCGGGCCTTCCTGCCCGGCGCGACGCAGCCCTTCTTCGAGAGCCAGGAGATCACCTCCCACACGCTGTTCGGCGTGCTGCGCAGCGGCCAGGCCTTCGGCCGCGTCTCCTCCGTCCTCTCGCTCAACGCGACCGAGTACGAGGGCACGGGCGTGCTGGCCGGCGGACATCGCCGGCTGGCCCTGGTCGAGCTGGCCTACGCGCTCACCCGCCAGGTCGCGGTGCTCGTCGAGGGCGGGTACGAGGACATCGCGTTCGGCGGCACCAATCCCTTCGACGTCGCGGGTCCGGTCTGGGCGGTCGGCGTGCGGCTGAACCCCGGGCCGGGCAGCCAGGTGATCCTGCGCTACGGCCGGCGGGACGGCTTCAACTCGCTCAGGCTCGACGCTGGCGTGGATGTCGGCGTTCGCACGCGCCTCTTCGCCAGCTATGCCGAGCAGATCAGCAGCAGTGCGCTGCAGGCCGGGGGGCTGCTCTCCTCGGCGACGATCGACCGCGACGGCAACTTCGTCAACGCCGACACGGGGGCGCCCCTGATCTCGCCCTTCGGCGGCTCGCTCTTCGCCGTCCAGAACAGCGTGCAGCGGACCAAGCGCGGCACGCTCGGCCTCACCCAGTCCTTCGAACGGGACGTGGTCACGCTCCTGCTCACCTACGAGGACCGGACGCCCATCACCGCGGCGTCCGGCACGGAAACCTTCGCGCAGGAGGGCTGGACGGCCGGTCTCAGCTGGAACCGTCTGCTGACGCCGACGCTGACCGGCAACCTCGCCGGCCAGTACGGCCGCTCCGAAAGCCGGGGCACGGGCAGCGGAAGCGTCTACTCGGTGCGGGCAGGCGTCACGCAGGAGCTGGCACCGGGCCTGGTCGGCTCCCTGCAGTTCATCCACCTGAACAGCGAGGCGGGGCTGATCTCCCGCCGGAACGCGCAGAACGTCGTCATCCTCGGCCTGCGGCAGAGCTTCTAGGGCGGCGGGGATGTACATCGACCGCTACGGCTTCACCGAGCCCCCGTTCCGGATGACCCCGGACGCGCGGCTCTACTACGCAAGCACGGTACACGCGCGCGCGCACGCGCACCTGCAATACGGCCTCCTGCAGCAGGAGGGCTTCATCGCCGTCACCGGCGAGGTGGGGGCGGGCAAGACCACGCTGATCGAGCGGCTCTGCGGCGAGCTCGACCCCGCGGGCTTCGCGGTGGCGCGCGTCTCGACCACGCTCGTCTCGGCCGACGACCTCCTGCGACTGGTGGCCGACGGCTTCGGCGTGCGGTCCGAGGGCGACAAGGCCGCGGTGCTGCGGGACCTGATCGCGCGGCTGCGCGCCACCGACCGCCGCCACCTGCTGATCGTGGACGAGGCGCAGGCCCTGCCGCACCCCGCGCTGGAGGAGCTGCGGATGCTGTCGAACTTCACCGAGGGCAACCGCGCGCTGCTGCAGATCGTGCTGATCGGCCAGCCGCAGCTGCGCGAGGTGATCGCCAGCCCCGACCTCGACCAGCTGCGCCAGCGCATCCTCGCCTCCTACCACCTGTCCGGCCTCTCGGCCGAGGAAACGCGCGCCTATGTCGAGCACCGGATGCGCGCCGTCGGGTGGCAGGGCACGCCGTCCTGGGAGCCAGGTGCGCTCGAGGCCGTGCACCGGCATTCGGGCGGCATCCCGCGCCGCATCAACCGCCTCTGCTCCCGCGTGCTGCTGAGCGCGTCGCTCGAGGATGCGGACCAGATCACCGCATCGACGGTGGAGGCGACGGCGCTGGAGCTGGAGCAGGACCTCGGCACCACCCTGGACCGGCCGCGTGGCGCGATCCGCGGGATCGGCTACCACCCGCCGCCGAGCGTCGGGGAGGAAAGGGTCGGGACGCAGCTCGAGGACATATTCCAACGGATCGACGCGCTCGAACGCGGCTTCGCCAGGCGCGAGCGCGTCTTCCAGCAGCTGATGGACCTCTTCGCCAGGGGCAGCCGATGATCCTCCGTCCGGGCAGCACGCCATGCAACGCCATGTCCGTGGACGTGGAGGACTGGTTCCAGGTCCAGAACTACGCCCATGTCATCGGCCGCGACACCTGGGATGCGCGCGAGAGGCGGGTCGAGGCGAACACGCAGCGCGTGCTCGACCTCTTCGAGGCCGCCGGCGTGCGCGCCACCTTCTTCACCCTCGGCTGGGTGGCCGAACGGCACCCGGCGCTGGTTCGCCGCATCGTCGCCGGGGGGCATGAGCTGGCCAGCCACGGTCACGGGCACGAGCAGGTCTTCGCCCTTGGGCCCATGCGCTTCCGCGAGGATCTTCGCCGCGCCAAGGGTGTGCTGGAGGATGCCGGCGGCGTCCCTGTCACCGGCTACCGCGCACCGACCTTCTCGCTCAGCCCGACGCGCACCGAGTGGGCCTATGCCATCCTTGCGGAGACCGGGCACCGCTATAGCTCCTCCGTCTTTCCCGGGCGGCACGCCGGCGCGGCGGATGCGCGCTCCGGCCCGTGGCGCCCCTTCGGCGGGCCGGTGCTTGAGCTGCCGATGACCGTGCTGCGCCTAGCCGGCCGGGCGCTGCCGGTCTCGGGCGGGGGCTGGTTCCGCATGACCCCGCAGGCGCTGTTCTTCGCCGCGCTGCGCCGGGTGAATGCGCAAGGCCGCCGCGGCGTCTTCTACTTCCACCCCTGGGAGATCGACCCGCTGCAGCCGCGCGTCGCCGGGATGAGCTGGTTGCAGCGCCGCAAGCACCACACCGGCCTGTCCGCCATGGCAGACAGGCTGGCAGCGCTGCTCGATCCAGGGGCGGGCTTTGCCTGGGGGCGGATGGACGCCGTCTTCGCGGAGGAAATCGGCTCCGCCGCGCCCGCGGCACTTGCCGCCTGAGGGGTGTCATGGCCGTCCGGATCCGCGAACTCGACGAGGCTGCCGCGCCTGCCTGGGACGCCTTCGTCCGCGCCACCCCGGCCGCGACCTTCTTCCACCTGAGCGCCTGGGCGCGGGTGATCCGGGAGGCCTTCGGCCATCCGACCCTCTATGCCTATGCCGAGCAGGACGGCGCCGTCACCGGCGTGCTCCCGCTGGCACGCATGCGGACGCGGCTGTTCGGCGACAGCCTCGCCTCCACGCCGTTCTGCGTCTACGGCGGTGCCGTGGCCGCGACGGAGGAGGCGCGCGCGGCGCTCGAGGCGCATGCGGTCGCCCTCCAGGCGCGCATGGGCGTGCCCGTGCTGGAGTACCGGCGGCTGGACGCGGCGGATCCAGGTTGGGTCGGGCGTCCGCCCCTTTACTACACCTTCCGCAAGCCGATCGTGCTGACGGCGGACGACGAGAAGGACATGCAGAGGAACATCCCGCGCAAGCAGCGGGCGGAGGTGCGGGCGGCGATCGGCAAGCACGGGCTCACCTCGGTCAGCGACAGCGACACGGACCGGCTGCACCGTCTCTATGCCGAGAGCGTGCGCAACCTGGGCAGCCCCGTCTTCCCGCGCCGCTACTTCCGCCTGCTGGCCCAGGCCTTCCCGGGCGAGCACGACGTGACCACGGTGCTGCACGGCGGCCGCCCGGTGGCCGCGGTCCTGAACTTCCATTTCCGGGACCAGGTGCTCCCCTACTATGGCGGCGGTACGGCCGAGGCGCGCGCGGTTTCCGCCAACGACTTCATGTATTGGGAGGTGATGCGCCGCGCGGGGCGGGAGCGGGGCGCGACCCTGTTCGACTTCGGCCGCAGCAAGGCGGGCACGGGCGCCTTCCGGTACAAGCGGAACTGGGGGTTCGAGGAGCAGCCGCTCCACTACTGCTACCGCCTCACGCCCGGCGCGCGGATCCCGGACAACAACCCGAACAACCCAAAGTACCGCCTGTTCATCGCTGCCTGGAAGCGGCTGCCCCTGCCGGTCGCCAACCTGCTCGGCCCGATGCTGGTCAGGGGCTTGGGTTGAGGCGCTCCTGACGATGCCGCGCCTCCTCTTCCTCGCGCACCGGCTGCCCTATCCGCCGGACAAGGGCGAGAAGATCCGCGCCTGGCACATGCTGGACCACCTCGCGCGGCGGTGGGAGGTGGAGCTTGGATGCCTGGTGGACGACCCCGCCGACCTGGCCCACCTGCCGGTGCTGCGGGCGCGCTGCGCCGCGGTGGAGGCGCGTCCGGTGGGTCGCCGCACCCAGATGGGACGCGCGCTGCTCCACCTGCGCCCAGGCCGCCCCCTGACCCGGGGCTGGTTCCACGAGCCGGGGCTGGCCGCCTGGGTGCGGGCGGGCCTGGCCGCGGGGCGCTGGGATGCCGCCTTCGCCTACTCCTCCGCAATGGCGCCCTACCTCATGGGGCCGGAGGCCGGGCGTGCGGGGCTGCGCCGGGTGCTCGACATGGTGGACGTCGACTCCGAGAAGTGGCGCGCCTATGCCGGAGCCGCGAGGGCGCCGATGCGCCTCGTCTGGGCGCGTGAGGCCCGGACCCTTCTGTGCCTCGAGCGGCAGGCGGCGCGCGCCTTCGACCGCAGCCTGTTCGTCTCGCGGGCCGAGGCGGAGCTCTTCGCCCGGCTCGCACCGGAGAGCGCGGGGCGGCTGGGCTGGGTGGACAACGGCGTGGACGTGGCGCGCTTCGACCCGTCCCAACCCCGTCCCGATCCCTATCCGGACGCGGCGCCCGCCATCGTCTTCACCGGCACGATGAGCTACCGGCCGAATGTCGAGGCGGTGACCTGGTTCGCCGAGGCCGTGCTCCCCCTGCTCCGCGGCCGCGACCCGGCGCCGCGCTTCGTCGTGGTGGGCGCCAACCCGGCACCCGCCGTGCGGGCGCTGGCCGCGCAGCCGGACGTGGTGGTGACCGGCACGGTTCCGGATGTCCGGCCCTATCTGGCGCATGCCGCCGTCGTCGTCGCCCCGCTCCGCATCGCGCGCGGCATCCAGAACAAGGTGTTGGAGGCGATGGCCATGGCCCGCCCCGTGGTGGCCTCGCCCGAGGCCTTCGAGGGGGTGCGCGCGACGCCCGGCCGCGACCTGCTCGTGGCATCCGGCGCGGCGGAAACCGCGGCGCGCATCGCCGAGGTGCTGGACGGCGCGCATCCCGGGCTGGGGGCTGCAGGCCGGGCCGCGGTCGCGGCGGGGCACGATTGGAGCGCGACGCTGCGCGAGCTCGATGCCGCGCTGGACGGTGGGGCCGGCGGGCAGGGGTGGCCTGCGCACGTCCCCGTCGAGGCCGCGGAGGGCGTCCGATGACTCCGGCCCGCTCGTCGCAGGCCCCGCTCCGGCCGGCCCAGCCTCCCGGATGTGCCGGTGAGGTGCCCGGTGCATGGGGCGCTGCTTTCATCCGGATCGGGATCGCGGCATCGTTCGCGGCCGGCCACGGCCGGGCCATGAGGCGGAGGAGCTGCGCGCCGTGAACGCGATCGACCGGCGGATCGCCCCGTCCACCCGGCCCGCCGCTGCCCATTGGGGGCCAGCCCTGGGCATGCTGGGCCTCGTCCTCGCGGCCTTCGGCCTGATCTTCGCCACGGAGATCCTCGCCGCCATCCGGTCCTGGACCAGCAACGCCGCTTACACCCATTGCTGGCTGGTGCTGCCGATCGCCGCCTGGCTCGCCTGGCAGCGCCAGCACCGGCTGGCGGGACTGGCGCCCGAGCCGCTGCCGACCGCGGCGCTTCTCGCCATCCCGGTGGCGCTGGCCTGGTTCGCAGCGGAGCGGCTCGGCCTGCTTGAGGTCCGCCAGCTCGCCGCGATGGCGATGCTCTGGGCGGCGGTGCTTGCGCTGCTAGGCTGGCGGGTGTGCCGCGCCATGGCGGCCCCGCTGGTCTACCTCGTGTTCCTGGTGCCCTTCGGCGCCTTCACCACGCCCCTGCTGCAGGACGTCACGGCCTGGCTGATGGAGATCGCGATGCGGGCCTGGGGCATCAGCTACTGGCGCGACGGGCTGCTGATCGAAACCCGGGCCGGCCTGTTCCATGTCGCCGAGGCCTGCGCGGGCCTGCGCTTCCTCATCGCCGCGCTCGCTTTCGGCGCGCTCTATGCGTTCACCATGTTCCGCAGCACCGGCCGGCGCCTGCTGGTGATGGTGCTGGCGGTGACGGTGCCGGTGCTGGCGAACGGCATCCGGGCGTTCGGCATTGTCGCCGCCGCCCAGTACATCGGCAGCGCCGAGGCGGCGGCCGCGGACCACCTGATCTACGGCTGGGGCTTCTTCTCGGCGGTGATGCTTCTGCTGATCCTGGCCGGCTTGCCCTTCCGGGAGGACCGCCGGCCGGAGCGCCCGGCGGCCCCGCCTGCCCAGCCGGCGCGCGCACCGCGCCCAGCCGCGCTGGCCGGGGCGTCGGCCCTCGCGGTCGGCTTGGCGGCAGCCGGTCCGACGCTGGCATCCGCGTTGGACAGTCTGGCGGGCGCGCCACGCGAGGTGCAGCCGCTCCTCCTGGCTGCGCCGCCAGGGTGCGCGGCCGCGGGCTCCGGCACGCTGCGGTGCGGCACGGCAACGGTGCGGGCGCGCATGGTGGTCTTTCCGGATCGCGTCACCTGGGCGCCGGTGGCGGCCGAGCGGCGGCGCGCGCATGCTGGGGGCAGCGACGAGGACACCCTCTTCACCGTGTCGCAGCCGGGCGTGGTGACTTGGCAGGGCCGCGAATACGACAGCGGCGAGGGTGCGGGCGCGACGGCAGTCTGGATCGGCGGCCGCCCGGCCGGCGGCCTGCGCGGGCGCGTCGAGCAGGCCCTGGCCAGCGTGACGGGCGGCAAGGGCAGGCCGGTGGTGGCTGTGGTGTTGGTGCAGTCCGATGGCGACGCCGCGGCCCCCCGCGCCGCCGGTGCGACGCTCCGCGCAGTACTGGAGGCGCAGGGGCCGGCGCTGGTGGCTCAGGCCG
>DASQNQ010000180.1:0-8477 GCA_035644895.1 Acetobacteraceae bacterium
ATGCGGCGAGAGGCGGCTTCCGCCGCCCCGCGCCGTGAGCATCAGGCCGCCTTCAGGAAGGTCTGCAGCTTCTCTGCCGCGGCTGCCTTGTCGGTGCGGTCGATGGCGGCGAGTTCGGCCGCCAAGCGGTCCAGCGCCTGCTCGTAGATCTGGCGCTCGGAGAAGGACTGGTCCGGCTGGCCCGCATTGCGGTGCAGGTCGCGCACCACCTCGGCGATGGCCACCGGGTCTCCGGAGTTGATCTTCGCCTCGTACTCCTGCGCGCGCCGCGACCACATGGTGCGCTTGATGCGCGCGCGGCCCTTCAGCGTGTCGAGCGCCTCGGCCATCGCCTCGGTCGTGGCGAGCTTGCGGAGGCCCGAGGAGGCAGCCTTGTTCACCGGGACGCGGAGCGTCATCCGGTTCTCCTCGAAAGTGACGACGATCACCTTGAGGGCCATGCCGGCAACCGGCATCTCCTCGATCCCCTGGACGGTGCCGACGCCATGCGTCGGATAGACGACGTGATCACCGGCCTTGAACTCGACGGGCGGACCCTTCGGCGCCGCGGGCCGCGGCGGCAGCATTGGGCCGCCCATGTGCGGCGGACGGGGAGCAGGTCGCTGGACGGTGGGCTCGGCTGGGGGGGCGTCCGGAACGGGATTCGGCATGGTGGAAGCGGCGGCGGCGCGTGGCGCGGGCTCGGGTGGCAACACCTTGGCCTGTGTCACGGGTGCGGCAGCCGGCGGGGTCTCCTGAATCTTTGGCAAGGGGTTCGCGGTCGCCTTCGGCGGTCCGGCAGAGGGCTTCGCGGCCATGCTGGACAGCAGGCCGGGATTGGGGATCATGGTGGCACCGGCATCGCGCCCGGCCTCGGCCGCCACGCCAGCGGCGGCCGGCTTCGGCGCGGCGACCTTCGTCTCCGGCTTGGCAGCCGCCTTCGGCGTCTCGATCTTGGCCGGCGGTCCGGCCTTGGCAGGCTTGGCAGCGCTGGCAGGCTTGGCCGCAACCTGCGGGGCGGCTTTGGTGGGCTTCGCAGCAGGCTTCGGCGACGGCATCTTTGCAGCCGCCGGTTTGGCCGGGGCCTTGCCGGCTCGCGGAGCGACCTTGGAGGCCGGCTTGTTCGCCAACGCGGCGCTCTTCCCGCCGGCAGGGCGCGCTCCCGAAACCGGAGCCTTCGCCGCTGTGGCGGGGCGCCGCGCGGCCGCGACCTTGCCAGCCGGACGCGCCGGCGCCTTGGATGCCACCTTGCCCGGCTTGCCTCGGGCGGTTTTCTTCATGGCGCCACCCATACTGTTGCTGCTGCTCCATAACCGGATCGGCATGCCCGCACCGGCAGAAGGGGACGGGCATGCAGGGCCGCAAGACCTGAAGCGGCATCTGCCTGCAAAATCGGACGCCGCGCCGACCCGAACCCATCACGGATCCGAAAGCGACTCGGCGATCTTATTGATAAAGTATCACAAACGGGCCGGTCATGCCAGACCCGTTCATATACAGACCAGGCGCTCGCGCCGCCTCCTGCACCGGTCGGGGCCGGGCGGTCAGCCCTTGTGCGGCTCCGCGCTGAACAGCTCCCGCTTGCCTGGCTTGTCCTTCCACTGGTCCGCATCGGCCGGCGGCTCGCCCTTGCGAGTCATGTTGGGCCACTGCGTCGAGTAGGTGCGGTTCATCTCCAGCCAGGCGCCGGCCTTGTCGTCACTGTCGGGCACGATGGCTTCGGCCGGGCATTCCGGCTCGCACACGCCGCAGTCGATGCACTCGTCCGGGTGGATCACCAGCATGTTCTCGCCCGCGTAGAAACAGTCCACCGGGCAGACCTCCACGCAATCCATGTATTTGCAACGGATGCAGTTTTCCGTGACGACGTAGGTCAAGCAGGCCTCCGCGGGGCGGGGGCGGCCACGCGGAACCCCCCGCGCGGGCCGGCCTCTGTGCCGCCATATGCCTCACATGGCCCGGAGCGCCGCCGGTGGCAAGCGGCCCTTCCTGCAACTCAGCCCGGCACGCCTTCGCCAGGGTCCGACAGGTCCTCGTAGAGCAGGCGCGCCTCGGCCGGTGGTCCGCGGCGGTCCGCCAGCGCGGCCACGCGCCAGACCCTGACCCGCGGCCCGAGCGGGAAGGTCAGCACGTCGCCCTCGCGCAGCCGGGCGTGGGGCTTGTCCGTGGGCTGGCGGTTCAGCCGGACATGCCCTTCCTCGACGAAGCGCGAGCAATCTGCGCGGCTCTTGAACAGCCGCGCGCACCAGAGCCAGGCGTCCAGGCGCTGCCACCCGGTCCCGCCGGCGTCCACGCCCTGGCCTGGTCTGGGGCCGCCGATCTCAGCCCCCGCGGCTGGCCTGCATGCGGCCTCAATCCTTCTTCAGCTTGAGGCTCGCAAGGATCGCGAAGGGTGAATCCGGGCGGGGCATCGAGGGGCCGCGGTCTCGCGGCGGCCGGTCCTGGCGGGGCCTGTCCCCCTGAGCCCTGTCCCCTTGGGGCCTATCCCCTTGGGGCCGGTCTCCGCGGGGCTTGTCGCCCCAGCGCCGCTCGCCCTGTGGTCCGTTACCTTGCGGCCTGTCTCCTTGGGGCCTGTCCCCCTGCGGCCGGTCGCCGCGCGGACGGTCACCGTCGCGGCTGTGCTGGCCGCCCGGCTGCCCCCCTTGCGGCCCGCGCGCGCCCTGCCTTGGACCGCGCCAGGGCCGCCCGTCCTGGCGGGGTGGGCGCTGCTCGGCCGGAGCGCCGGCGCCCTCCGCACTCGCCGCGACACCTTCGGCCGGAACCTCGGCCCCCGGCTGCGCCGGGCCGCGTCCCCGCTGTGGCGGGCCGTGGCGGCGCCCTTCCCCGGGCGGCCTAGGGCCGCGGCCATGCACAGGGCGAACCGGGCGCAGCACGCCGATGCGCGTCGGCGCCGGCGGGCCGAACTGTCCTTCATCCAGCGGCTCGGACGGCAGCAGGCGGAAGCCGAGCGCCTCGAGAGCCTGGGGCAGCACGTCGCCCTTGATGCCGAGCCGCGAGGCCAGCCCCTCCGGCAGCGGCGCCGGCGCCCGTCGCGTGAGGTGGCCGAGCTCCCCCGCGATGCGCTCCGCGACGTCGAGCCGGATCAGCACACGCCCGGCCTGCACCCAGCCCATCGTCGCCGCGAAGCCCGGCGGCCAAGCGGCGAGAGCCGAGGCAGGGGCACCCCCCTCGGCGGACGGCTCGGGAAGGGTCACGGCAACGAGCCCTGCATTCGGCAGCGCCGGCGTGGGCATGTTCCGGCGCAGCGCCCAGAGCGCGGCCCGCAGCGCCATGGCGCGCGGCTTCAGCACGTCCGGAACGTACAGCGCGAAGCGCCCCGCCCGGATGCCGATCGCCTTCAGGCGCTGGCGCAGCTCCGGCGGGATGTCGCGCTCCGTGCCGCCCGGGGCGAGGCCCATGTGCTCCCGCAGCCGGAAGGCCGGGCCGCGCAGCGCGTTGTCCTCCTCGGCCTTCGCCTCCACGGCGACCAGCGGCGCCAGCTCCTTCTTGACGAAGTTCTCCAGGAAGGCGGCGAGGCGGGCGCGCACCCGCTCCCGCTGCGGGCCGTCCAGGAACTCGGAGGCGATGACGTCGACATGCGGCTTCAGCGGCTCCGGCCCCGGGCGGAGCTTCGCGACCTCCGCCCCCTCCCAGACGATCCGGTGCTCGGCGTTCATGCTGAACGCCTCGTCCTTTGCCGTCTCGATCGCGGCGAGGCGGCGCGGCATCTCCTCCCGCAGCGCGCGGCGCGCGGCGCGGAGCACGAGGCGCTTCTCCTCCTCACCGGTCGCGGCCGGGTCGGGGAGGAACTGGAAGCCCTGGATGCGGCCGACCGCGTGGCCCTCCACCACCACCTCGCCCTGGCGCGTCACGGCCGAGAGCAGCGTCTCGTCGCCGTCGTCGAGGCGCCGGATCAGGTGCGCCGCGCGCCGGTCCACGAAGCGGGCGATCAGGCGCTCATGCAGCGCGTCGGACACCGCGTCCTCCGCCTTGCGCGCCTCCGCCTGGTGGGACGCCGCGTCGGGCACCCAGTCGGCGCGCGCGGCGACATAGGACCAGACGCGGATCGAGGACAGCCGCGCCATCAGCGTCTCGATGTCGCCCTCGATGTTCGCGAGGCCCGTGATGTTCCCGGCCACCCAGTCCGCGGGCAGCCGCCCCTCCTTCGCCAGGTGCGTGAAGATGCGGCCGCAGAGCTTCACGTGGCTGTCGTCCGAGATCTTGCGGAAGTCCGGGACCTGGCAGGCCTCCCACAGCAGCCGCACGCGGGCGCGGCCCTTCGCGAGGTCGCGGACCTCCCCCTCCCGCGCCAGCGCCGCCAGCGTGATGTGGTCGGTCGCGTCGTTGCCCTTGGCGAGGCCCGGCATGGGCGGCGGGGCCCCCAACGTCTCGAGCAGCGCATCCACCGAGGCGAAGTCGAGCTCGGAGTTGCGCCAGGCGAGCTGCTGCAGCGGCTCGAACGCGTGCCCCTCGATCTGCCGCGCCAGCTCGTCCGGCAGGGGCGGGCACTCGGCGGTGGTGCCGAAGGTGCCGTCGCGCATGCCGCGCCCGGCGCGGCCCGCGATCTGCGCCGCCTCCTGCGCGTTCAGCCCGCGGATCATGTGGCCGTCGAACTTCTGCAGCGCGGCGAAGGCCACGTGGTCCACGTCCATGTTCAGGCCCATGCCGATGGCGTCGGTGGCCACCAGGAAGTCGACCTCGCGGTTCTGGTAGAGCGCCACCTGCGCGTTGCGGGTGCGGGGGCTGAGGAGCCCCATCACCACCGCGCAGCCGCCGCGCCGGCGCCGGATCGCCTCCGCGATCGCGTAGACCTCGCCCGCGCTGAAGGCCACGACGGCCGAGCGCGCCGGCAGCCGCGTCAGCTTGGCGGGGCCCGCATGCGTCAGGCGCGACAGGCGCGGCCGCGTCTCGATCTCCGCCTGCGGGACGAGGCGGGAGAGCAGCGGTCGCACCGTCTCGGCGCCGAGGAACATCGTCTCGACCAGGCCGCGCGCATGCAGCAGCCGGTCGGTGAAGACGTGCCCGCGGTCTGCGTCGGCGCAGAGCTGGATCTCGTCCACCGCCACGAACTCCGCCCGGCGGTCGAGCGGCATGGCCTCCACCGTGCAGGCGAACCAGCGCGCCTCGGGCGGGACGATCTTCTCCTCCCCGGTAATGAGGGCGACGTTCTTCTCCCCCTTCGCCGCCACCATGCGGTCGTAGTTCTCCCGCGCCAGCAGCCGCAGCGGGAAGCCGATGATGCCGGAGTGGTGCGCCAGCAGGCGCGTGATGGCGAGGTGCGTCTTGCCCGTGTTCGTGGGGCCCAGCACCGCGCGGACGCGGGGGGCGAACATCGGACGGTCGGCGTGGCGGTCGGACATGAAGCGGTCGGACATCTCGTGCGGGAATGGGGTCCGGGCGGCGGGCGGACATGCGCGCGGGGGCGGCCGGCTTGCGTGGCACGGACGGCGCCCCTTGGCAACCGTCGCGCGCCGGCAGGACCGGGGGCGGTAACCGACCTGTCTGGTAAAGATTCAGGCAAGGCGCGCGGGCGAGGATCGGGCCTTCATCGCCCTAGGATGCGGCCCTGATGCCCTCGCTGTTCCGCCGTTCCGCCGCGGCCCGCCTGCACCTGATCATCGCGCTGCTTGGCACCACTGCGCTGGGCACGGCCAGCGCAGGCTTCCTTGCCCTCCAGGTGGAGCAGGCGCGGATGGCCGACTGGCGTGCCGCCGCGGAGGCCGCGCGCCTCGCGGACCGTTCCAACGGGCACGTGCTCGGCGTGGTGATGGAAAGCCGCGGCATCTACCTGGCGAAGAACGAGGCGGAGGTGCGCCGCTTCGGCGAGGGGCTGTCCCGCACCCTGGACGCGCTGGAGGCCGACCTCGCCCGCTGGGCGGCGCTCGTCCCGCCCGAGGGCCGCGCGGACTTCACCACCCTGCGCGAGACGGCCGGCGAGTTCGCCCGCTTCCGGCGGGAGCTGCTGCGCCTTGGGCTGGCGGAGGGAGCTCCGGCCGCCGACCGTTTCGGCAACAACGATGCGAACCGGGCCAACCGCCAGCAGCTCAACACGCGGCTCATCGCGGCGTCCACGGCCGCGCAGAACCGGGCGGCCGAGCTGGAGCGGGTGGCCCATGAGACGGCCGAGCTGCTGAAGCTGGCCCTTCTGATCGGCTCCCTGACCGTGGTGGCGCTGCTCGGCGCCGCGGCCGTCGTCATCCTGCGCCGCAGCGTGCTCGCGCCGCTCCAGGCGCTGACCGGCGCCGCCGATGCCCTCTCGGCCGGGGAGCTTGCCAGGCCCATCCCCTGCCTCGACCGCGCCGACGAGACGGGGGCGCTGGCCCGCGCGCTGGAGGCGTCGCGGCTCGCGCAGGTCGCGGCGCGGGAGGCTGAGGCCGCCCGCGCCGCCGAGGCCGAGCGGCGCGTGGCGCGCACCGCCGCGCTCGAGGCGGGCATCAAGACGCATGAGCAGGAGTCCGAGCGCGGCCTCTCGGCCATGTCCGAGGCGGTCGAGGCGCTCGGCGCGGCGGCCACCGCGCTCGCCGCCTCCGCCGGCCGGGGACGGGAGCGCTCGGCGACTGCGGCGGCGGCGGCGCGGCAGACTTCCTCCGGCGTGCAGGCCGTGGCGGCTGCGACGGAGGAACTCGCGGCCTCGATCGCCGAGGTGACGCGCCAGATCTCGGTCGCCGCCGGTACTGCCCGCGATGCGGGCAGCGAGGCGACGCGCGCCGAGCAGGCCGCCGGCGCGCTGACCGAGGCCGCAGGCCGGATCGGGGAGGTGATGCGCCTGATCGGTGACATCGCGGGCCAGACCAACCTGCTCGCGCTGAACGCCACCATCGAGGCGGCGCGGGCCGGCGAGGACGGCAAGGGCTTCGCCGTGGTCGCCGGCGAAGTGAAGTCGCTGGCCAGCCAGACCGCCAAGGCGACCGAGGAGATCGGCGGCCAGATCGCGGCCATGCAGGCGGCGACGACCTCCGTCGTCGAGGCGATCCGCGGCATCTCCGCGACGGTGAATGCCATGGGCGGCGTGACCGGCGCGGTCGCCGCGGCGGCCGAGGAGCAGGCGGCGGTGACGCGTGACATCACCCGCAACGCGGCGGAGATGGCGACGGGCACGGAGCGCCTCTCCGGCACGGTGCAGGCCCTGGCCGGCGAGGCCGACACGACCGGCAAGGCGGGCGAGCGGCTGCAGGGCCTGGCCGGGGACCTGGCGACGCGCACCGCGGGGCTGCGGCGCGACACGGAGAGCTTCCTGGCCGGGCTGCGCGCCGCCTGACGCGCCTTTCCTGCCCCGCGCGCCCGGGGCAGGGTGGAGGCGTGCTCCGCCTCCCCGCCGCCCGCTTCTCCCTGCTCTACGCCGCGCAGTTCGTGGCGGTCGGCGTCATGCTGCCCTTCTTCCCGGCCGTGCTGGCCGAGCGGGGGCTCTCGGCGACGGAGGTCTCCGCGGTGTTGGCCCTCGGATCCGCGGTGCGGCTGCTGGCCGGGCCGCTTGGTGGGCGCGTCGCGGACGCACTCGGCGACGTGCGGCGCGTGCTGGCCCTGGCGGCGGGGCTGGCGGCAGTGGCGGCGCTCGGCTTCGCCCTGCCGCTGGGCTTCGCGGCGCTGCTGCTGGTGCAGGCGCTGCACGCCTCCGCCATCGCCCCGGTGGTGCCGCTGACCGACGCCCTGGCGGTGCGCGCCGCGCGGGGCGGGTCAGGCTTCGACTATGCGCGGGTGCGCGCCGCGGGCTCGGTCGCCTTCATCCTCGCCGCGCTGCTGGCCGGGCAGGCGGTGGAGGCGGCGGGCGTCGGCATCGTGGTGTGGGTCATGGCGGCCTCGCTCGCGGCGACGGCCCTCGCCGCCGGCCTCGTGCCGGCCGAGCCCACCACCGGCGGCGGCGCGCGGGGCTGGGCGGGCTTCCTGGCGCCGCTGCGCATCCCGGCCTTCCGCCTGCTGCTGCCCGTCTCCGCCCTGATCCAGGCGAGCCATGCCTTCTACTACGCCTTCGGAACCATCCACTGGCAGGCCGCCGGCCTCTCGCCGGGCCTCATCGGCGTGCTGTGGTCCGTGGGCGTCGTGGCGGAGATCGGCCTGTTCCTCGTGGGGCGGCGGCTGACGGAACACCTGGGGCCGGTCGGCCTGTCCATTCTTGCGGCCTCCGCCGGCGTGGTGCGGTGGGGCGTGACGGCGGAAACCGCCTGGGTGCCGGCGCTGCTGGCCGTGCAGGTGCTGCACGGGGCGACCTTCGGGGCGCAGCACCTGGCGTCCATGGCGGTGATCGGGCGGGTGGTCCCGCCCGCCATGGCAGGGACGGCGCAGACGCTGCACGGCTCCTTCGGCGTCGGGCTCTGGATGGGCGTTCTGGTGCTGCTCTCCGGGCCGCTCTACGCGGCCGTGGGCGGGCAGGGGTTCTGGGCCATGGCGGCGCTCTGCGCGGCGGCCCTGCCGGCGGCGCTGCTGCTGCGCGGCGTCCTGCGCTGACCGGCCTCAGGCGACCGTGACGGGCGCCTCCGCGTCGCGCCACGCCTTCCCGTTCCAGATCCGCGTCGTGACCAGTG
>DASQNQ010000181.1:0-7908 GCA_035644895.1 Acetobacteraceae bacterium
ACCATCGGCCGCCCCTCAACGATGCGGTGGACGTCGAAGCCGGTGCCCATGCGGGGGATCAGCCTGGCGAGCATCGCGGCCTCCACCCGAAGCAGGTCCTCGGGCCATGTGATCTTCACGTTGGATTCGTGCCCCGCCACCAGGACCACGCGCTGGCCGGCGTGCTCCAGCAGCTCGGCGTCATCGGTGGCCTCTCGCGTGGCGGCACGATGCGCGGCAAGCAGAGGGGCAAAGAGGAATGCCTGCGGCGTCTGCGCGCGGAACAGGCCGGCGCGCGGGACCGTCTGAGCGACCTCGCCGCCCTCTGCCCGCTTCAGCGTGTCGGAGACGGGCTGCGCAGGGATGGCCCCCGGGGCGTCACGCAGGGCGCCAACCAGTGCCGGCACCGTTCCGGGCGGCACGACAGGCCGCGCCGCGTCGTGGACCAACACGGCATCGGGCGGGTCGCCCTCCAGCGCCTGAAGGCCGGCGAGAACGCTCGCCTGACGGGTCGCGCCGCCCGCGACCGGCGCCCTGGCCGGCAGCCCTGCCAGGATGGCGGCCACGGCGGCGAAGTCCTCCGGGGCACATACCGGCTGGATGTCGGCAACCCCGTCCTCCCGCAGCAGCCCCTCGGCCGCGTGGCGGAGAACGGGGCGGCCTGCGAGCGGCAGAAACTGCTTGGGGGTCTCTGCGCCGAAGCGGCTGCCGCGCCCGGCGGCCATGAGCAGGGCCGTGATCCTCATGCCGCAAGCTGTAGCCGAGGGGCCACAGATGCGACAGACCCGCATGGACGAGGAGCGGCGGACCGGCTAGGTTGCCCAAATCATGAGCATGCCCGACGACCTGCACACGGAACCCGCAAACGCGCCCCAGAGGCTGCATCCGATCGCCCTGGATTCGCGCACCACGATCGAGATCCCGGTCGTTCTGGCCCCCATGTCGGGCGTAACGGACCTGCCGTTCCGACGCCTGGCGCGAGAGCAGGGCACGGGGCTCGTCGTGAGCGAGATGATCGCGTCGAACGCCATGGTGCGTGAGAACCGCACCACGCTCAAGATGGCGGAGGTGGACGGATTCGGTGCACCGTCCTCCGTCCAGCTCGCGGGCTGCGACCCGGCGGTGATGGCTGACGCGGCGCGGCTGGTCGTCGACCGCGGCGCGGCGATCGTCGACATCAACTTCGGCTGCCCCGTTAAGAAGGTGGCGGTCGGCCAGAGCGCCGGCAGTGCGCTGATGCGGGACGAGATCCAGGCCGCCCGCATCCTTGAGGCGACGGTCAGGGCCGTTCCTGTGCCCGTCACGCTGAAGATGCGCATGGGCTGGGACCACGCCAGCCTGAACGCGCCGCGCCTCGCGCAGATCGCCGAGTCCTGCGGCATCCGGATGGTGACGGTGCATGGCCGGACGCGGCAGATGTTCTACAACGGATCCGCCGATTGGGACTTCGTCGCGCATGTGAAGGCCGCGACGCGGCTGCCAGTCATCGTGAACGGCGACATCACCACGCTGGAGCGCGCGGCGGAGGCGCTGCGCCGATCGGGCGCCGACGGGGTGATGATCGGCCGCGGCTGCTACGGCCGGCCCTGGTTCCCGCGCCTCGTCGCGCAGTACCTGACGACCGGCATCGCGCCGGACGAACCGATGCTCGCCGAGCAGATGGCCATCCTGTTGCGGCACTACCGCGCCATGCAGGAGCACCACGGCCGCGACCCCGGCCTCCGCTTGGCGCGGAAGCACGTGGCCTGGTACTCGAAGGGCCTCCCAGGCTCGGCCGAGTTCCGCGCCGAGGTGAACCGCCTCGAAACGCCGGAGGCCGTGGAGACGCTGATCCATCGCTTCTACGAGCCGCTGATCGCGCGCGGGGTGGTGGCGGAGCGTGATCCGTCTCCCGAAGGCGGGGAGCGCATCGCGGCATGAGGGGCGCGGCACTGTCGCGCGCCACCCGCGCGCGCCCGGCCACGTCGCCGGCCACCCTTGCACCCGATGCCGCTGCGATCCTCGGCGCGCTGCCCGTGGCGACGGTGGTGCTCGATGCCGAGGACCGGTTCCGCTTCGCGAACCCGCCGGCCGAGCTGTTCTTCCAGACCTCCGCGGCCTCGCTCCGCACGCTTTCGCTGCGTGACCTGCTGCCGCACGACGACCGCCTGTTCGGGCTGCTCGCGCAGGTGCGGCAGCATGACAGCCCAGTCTCCGACCACGACCTGACCCTCCGCAGCCCGCGCCTGAACCGGTACGGCGTCGCCGCGCATGGCGCGCCGCTGGCCGAGGTGCCGGGCGGCGTGGTGCTCACGCTGCAGGATGGCTCCACGGCGCAGATGCTGGACAGGCAGCTCAACTTCCGTGGTGCCGCGCGCGGGGCGTCGGCCATGGCGGCGATGCTGGCGCATGAGGTGAAGAACCCGCTATCGGGCATCCGCGGCGCGGCGCAGCTTCTCGAGGCGGGAGCGTCCGAGGGCGACCGGGAGCTCTGCCTGCTGATCCAGGACGAGGCGGACCGGATCCGGAACCTCGTCGAGCGCATGGACATGTTCTCCGACCGCCCCATCGAGGCCGCGGAGGTGAACATCCACGAGGTGCTGGACCATGTCCGGCGCATCGCCCTGAGCGGCTTCGCCGCGCACCTGCCGATCCTGCAGAGCTACGATCCCTCGCTTCCGCCCGTGTGGGGCAACCGTGACCAGCTCGTGCAGGTGCTGCTGAACCTGGTGAAGAACGCGGCCGAGGCGGTGGACGTCCGAGGCGGCGAGATCGTGCTGGCGACGGCGTTCCATCACGGCGTACGGATTGCGGTGCCGGGCAGCTCGGAGCGCGTCCACCTGCCGCTGCAGGTCAGCGTTCGCGACAACGGGCCCGGCATTCCCGATGCCGTGAGGGCCACGCTGTTCGAGCCGTTCGTCACCACCAAGCGCGGCGGCCAGGGGCTCGGCCTCGCACTCGTCGCGAAGCTGGTCGCCGACCAGGGCGGCTTGATCGAATGTGACAGCCGCCCGGGCCGCACCCTTTTCCGCATTTCGCTGCCGGCGGCACCCGCGCATGGCCGCCGCCCCGAGGAGCCGAGATGAGCGAGACAACGCAGGGCAGCCACACCATCCTGGTGGCCGACGACGACAGGGCCATCCGCACGGTCCTGTCGCAGGCGCTCGGGCGTTCGGGGTACCATGTGCGGGCGACCTCATCGGCGTCGACGCTCTGGCGTTGGGTGGAGGACGGGGAGGGGGACCTTGTCATCACCGACGTGGTGATGCCGGATGAGAACGGCCTCGACCTCGTGCCGCGGATCCGCCGCGTGCGGCCCGACCTGCGCGTTGTGGTCATGTCGGCGCAATCCACCTTCGCGACGGCTCTCAAGGCGACGCAGCGCGGCGCGTTCGAGTACCTGCCGAAGCCCTTCGACCTGAAGGAGCTGCTCGCCGTTGTCGGCCGCGCGCTGACGGCACCGTCCGAGGCGCCGGCAGCCGAGGAGGAGGAGGAGCGCCTGCCCCTCGTCGGCCGCTCCGCCGCGATGCAGGAGATCTACCGCACGGTCGCACGCCTGACGACCACGGACCTGACGGTGATGATCACGGGCGAGAGCGGCACCGGGAAGGAGCTGGTCGCCCGCGCGCTGCATGACCACGGCCGCCGCCGCAGCGGGCCCTTCGTCGCCATCAACATGGCCGCCATCCCGCGCGAGCTGATCGAGGCGGAGTTGTTCGGCCATGAGCGCGGCGCCTTCACCGGCGCGCTCAACCGCGGGATCGGCCGGTTCGAGCAGGCGGCGGGCGGGACGCTCTTTCTTGACGAGATCGGCGACATGCCGCCCGAGGCGCAGACGCGCCTCCTCCGCGTGCTCCAGGAGGGGGAGTTCACCACCGTCGGCGGCCGCCAGCCGATCAAGGCGAACGTCCGCATCGTTGCGGCAACCCACCGGGACCTGCGCCAGTCCATCCGGCAGGGCTTGTTCCGGGAGGACCTGTTCTACCGCCTGAACGTCGTGCCGATCCGCCTGCCCCCGCTGCGCGAGCGGATCGAGGACATCCCGCTGCTGGCCCGCCACTTCCTGGACCGGGCGCGCGTGGCGGGCCTGCCGCAGAAGGTGCTGGACGCCGCGGCGCTGGACCGGCTGAAGGCGCATGCCTGGCCCGGCAATGCGCGGGAGCTGGAGAACCTGATGCGGCGCCTCGCCGCACTCTACCCGCAGGAGATCATCGGGGCGGATGCCGTGACCGCCGAGCTGTCGGAGGCGGCGCTGCCGCCGGAGCCGGGGCGCCCCTCCGCCGAAACGCTGGAGCAGGCGGTCGAGCGGCACCTGTCGGGCTTCGTGTCGGCGCACAAGGACGGGATGCCGATCCGCGACCTCTACGACCGGGTGCTGGCCGAGGTGGAGCGGCCGCTGCTGCGGCTGGCGCTGTCGGCGACACGCGGAAACCAGATCAAGGCGGCCGCGATGCTCGGCCTGAACCGCAACACGCTGCGGAAGAAGCTGCGCGAGCTGGACCTTCCCGTGGTGCGGGGACTGCCTTGAAGACCGCGCGGCCGGCATGAGCGGCGCGCAGATGCGCCTGGGCGGGCGGGTCTCTGAGGCCCTGCTCGGGCGCGGCATGACGATCGCGCTGGCCGTCTGCGCGGTCCTGCTCGGCAGCGCCACCTTCGTCATGCTGGCCGGCGGCAGCCCGCTCGGCCCGACGCGGCCGGGGCAGATCGTCGGCCTCGTGCTCGCCAATGCGGGCGTGCTGCTGCTGCTGACGGCCTCCCTGGCCGCGCGACTCGTGCGCATCTGGGCGGAGCGAAGGCGTGGCGGGGCCGGGTCGCGCCTGCATGTGCGCATGGTCGTGCTGTTCGGCGTCGTCGCCGTGGTGCCCTCGCTCATCGTCGCGGCCTTCGCCGCAGTGTTCTTCAACCTCGGCATCCAGGCCTGGTTCAGCGACCGCGTGCGCTCGACCCTGGAGGCAAGCGTCGTTGCCTCCCGCGCCTACCTCGACCAGCACCGGGACGAGATCCGCGTCGATGCGCTGGCCATGGCGGCGGACCTCAACCGCGCGGCGCAGGTCTTCCTGCCCGACAACATGCCCGCCTTCGAACGCCTGCTGGCGACCCATGCCACGCTGCGCGGGATCACGGAGGCGGTGGTGTTCGAGCCGACGCTCGGGCGGATCGTGGCGCTGGCCGGACTGGTCGCGGGCGGCGTCGTGGATCCGCCGCCGGCTTGGGCGCTCGAGATCGCGCGGGGCGGCGACGTCGCGGTCATCCCGGGGGATGGTGAGGCGCGCGTGCGGGCCATCGTCGCGCTCGACATCCAGCCGGGCCTCATGATGCTGCTCGGCCGGCCGCTCGATGCCGGTGTGCTGGAGCACATGCGGACCACGGAACTGGCGTTCCAGGAATACGATCAGCTCGACCGGAACCGCGGCAGCCTGCAGGTCACCTTCGCGCTCGTCTTCGCCTGCGCCGGGCTGCTCGTGCTGCTGGCGGCGGTGCTCGTCGGGCTCATGCTGGCGAACGGGCTGGCGCGGCCGATCAGCCGCTTGATCACGGCCGCCGAACGGGTGCGCGCCGGCGACCTCTCGACGCGAGTCGAGGAGGGGACGCAGGACGACGAGCTCTCGACGCTGACCCGTGCCTTCAACCGCATGACGAACCAGCTCGGCGCGCAGCGCGGCGAGCTGATGGAGGCCTACCGCCAGATCGACGAGAGGCGCCGCTTCACGGAAACCGTGCTGGCCGGCGTGTCCGCCGGCGTGATCGGGCTGGATGCGGAGGGCCGGATCAACCTTCCGAACCGGCGGGCGGCGGAGCTGCTCGGCCTCGACCTCGACGCGGCGACGGGCCTGCCGCTTGCGCGCGTGGCGCCCGAGTTCGGCCCGCTGCTGGCCGAGGCGCGCGAGATGCCCGATCGGCCAAGGACCGCCGAGATCCCGACCGGACCGGCAAGCCGGCGCCGGACCCTGGTCGCGCGCATCGGGGCGGAGATGCAGCACGGCCGCGTCGCAGGCTTCGTGCTCACCTTCGACGACATCACGGAGCTGCTTTCCGCGCAGCGCAAGGCAGCCTGGGCGGACGTGGCGCGGCGCATCGCGCACGAGATCAAGAACCCGCTGACCCCGATCCAGCTCTCGGCCGAGCGCCTGAAGCGCAAGTACCTGAAGGAGATCTCGTCCGACCCCGATACGTTCCGAGCCTGCACGGATACGATCGTGCGGCAGGTGGAGGACATCGGGCGGATGGTGGACGAGTTCAGCGCCTTCGCCCGCATGCCGCAGCCGGTGATGCGCCCCGAGAACCTCGCCCAGGTCGCCCGGGACGCGCTCGTGCTGCAGCGCTCGGCGCGCCCCGAGATCGCGTACGACGTCGACCTGCCGGATGCGCCACCACCGCTGCTCATGGACCGGCGCCTGATCGGGCAGGCATTGACGAACCTGCTGCAGAACGCGGCCGACGCGATCGCGATGCGGGAAGGGGCCGGGCGCATCTCCGTGCGGCTGGAGGGTGCTCCGGCAGAGGTGATGCTCGTTGTCGAGGACGACGGGGTCGGGCTTCCCCAGGGCGAGGATCAGGCCCGGCTGACGGAGCCCTACGTCACCCACAAGCCGAAGGGCACCGGACTGGGCCTTGCCATCGTGAAGAAGATCATGGAGGACCACGGAGGAAGGCTGGCCCTGGAGGACCGGCCGGACGGCCCAGGGGCGCGCGCCATGCTGGTGCTGCCCAGGGGACCGAGGGACGGGGGGGATCTGGCCGGCATGGCCTCGACCATGGGAAACACCAGCCATGGCGCATGACATCCTGATCGTGGACGACGAGCCCGACATCCGGGCTCAGATCGAGGGCATCCTGTCCGACGAGGGATATGAGACGCGCCAGGCCGGCAACTCGGACCAGGCGCTCGCGGCCTTCCGCGCGCGCCGGCCGTCGCTTGTCGTCCTCGACATCTGGCTCCAGGGCTCCAAGCTCGATGGCCTCGGCATCCTCGACGCCATGGTGCGGGAGGAGCCGCGCGTACCGGTCGTGATGATCTCCGGCCACGGTACGATCGAGACGGCGGTCCAGGCCATCCAGAACGGCGCCTACGACTTCATCGAGAAGCCCTTCAAGTCGGACCGCCTGCTGCTGATCGCGGCCCGGGCGCTCGAGGCGGCGCGCCTCCGGCGGGAGAACATGGAGCTGCGACTCCGCGCCGGGGCGGAGGCCGAGCTCATCGGCATATCCGGCGCCGTCGCCCAGCTCCGCCAGGCGCTCGACCGCGTGGCGCCGACCGGGTCGCGGGTGCTGATCAGCGGCCCGGCGGGCTCAGGCAAGGAGGTGGTCGCCCGCCTGCTCCACGCGCGCTCCCGCCGCGCGGAGGGACCGCTGGTGGCGCTGAACTGCGCGACCCTCGCGCCCGGCCGGTTCGAGGAGGAGCTTTTCGGCGTGGAGGGTGGGCCCGATCCGTCCGCGCAGCCACGCCGCGCCGGCGTGCTGGAGCGGGCGCATGGCGGCACGCTGCTGCTCGACGAGGTAGCGGACATGCCGCTCGAAACCCAGGGCAAGATCGTGCGCGCCCTGCAGGAGCAGGGTTTCACCCGCACCGGCGGCGCACAGCGCGTGCAGGTGGACGTCCGCGTCATCTCCACGACCAACCGCGACCTCCAGGCGGAGATCGCCGCGGGCCGTTTCCGAGAGGACCTCTACTACCGCCTCGCCGTCGTGCCGCTGCGCATCCCACCGTTGCGCGAGCGGCGGGAGGACGTGCCGGCGCTCGCGCGGCACTTCATGGCGCGCTCGGCCGAGGCGTCCGGCATGCAACCGCGCGAGCTGAGCGAGGACGCGCTGGCGGCGATGCAGGCCTACGACTGGCCCGGCAACGTGCGGGAGCTGCGCAACCTGGTGGACTGGCTGCTGATCATGGCGCCGGGGGATGCGCGCGACCCGATCCGGCCGGAGATGCTGCCGCCCCAGATCGGCGCCGCG
>DASQNQ010000182.1:0-14951 GCA_035644895.1 Acetobacteraceae bacterium
CAGCGCGAATGCGATGACGCAGGGGGAGCAGGACTACTGGGAGTATCCGCTGCACGACCTGCTGCCCGTCATGCGCCGGTCGCGCGAACTGGTCGTGCAGCAGCGACTGCTGGACGGGACCTACGGCATCTGCCGCTTCAACACGCTCCATCCTCCCTTCAACAACCCGGCCATCCGCCGCGCCGTTGCCATGGCGGTGGACCAGCGCGACTACCTGCGCGCCGTGGCAGGGAACGAACCCGATGGCTGGCAGGCCTGCGAGGGCGTCTTCACCTGCGGCACGCCTCTCGCGAACGAGGCCGGCAGCGAGATCCTGAAGACGCGCAGCGTGGAGCGCGCGCGCGAGGCGCTGCGTGCGGCGGGCTACACGAACGAGCGGGTCGTGCTGCTCGCGCCCGGAGACTACCCGCAGATCAACGCGCTGTCCCTGGTCACGGCCGACCTGCTGAGGCGCCTCGGCATGAATGTCGAACTCGTCTCGACGGACTGGGGCACGCTGGTCCAGCGCCGCGCGAGCCGAGAGCCGGTGGACCGCGGCGGGTGGAGCGTGTTCCACACCACCTCCTCCGGCCAGGCACTGCAGAACCCGGTGTTCCACCTGTTCCTGCGCGCCAACGGGCCGAATGCCTGGTTCGGCTGGCCGGAGGACGCGGAGATCGAACGCCTGCGCGGCGCCTGGGCCGAAACCGGCGACCAGGCCGAGAGCCGCAGGATCGCGGAGGCGCTGAACCGCCGCGCCATGGAGCTGATGGCCTATGTGCCCCTCGGCTTCTACTGGCAGCCCTCGGCCTGGCGGCGGAACGTCACCGGCGTGTTCCGCGCCCCGGCGACCGTGTTCTGGAACATCAGCAAGGCTTGAGCCGGGCTGCTTCATCCCGGCTGGCACGTCGCGTGCAGGGCAGGGCGGGCCGGGTGCGGATCACGGCCGGGGTACGCTGGCGTGCCGCACAGGAATGGGGCAGGCTGCCGAGCCAAGGGGCAGGACCGGCCGGGGAGAGGGAAGACGATGATGGAACGCAGGACTTTCCTGAAGGCCGGTGCCGCAGCCGGCGTGGGCGCTGCATCGGGCGCATTTTCCACGCCGGCCCTGTCACAGGGCGCGGCCGCGCGCACGCTGCGCTTCGTGCCGCAGGCCAACCTGGCGAACTTCGACCCGATCTGGGGCACGCAGTACGTCGTCCGGAACGCCGCCGTGCTGGTGTGGGACACGCTGTACGGCTTCGACGACAAGCTCCAGCCGCAGCGCCAGATGGTGGAGGCCGAGGAGGTCTCCCAGGACGGGCTGACCTGGACCTTCCGCCTGCGCGAGGGCCTGCGCTTCCATGACGGTGAGCCGGTGCGGGCGCGCGACTGCGTCGCCTCCATCACCCGTTGGATGCCGCGCGACCCGATGGGCCAGCAGCTCCGCGCCCTGCAGGAGGAACTGGTCGCGGTGGATGACCGCACCTTCCGCTGGCGCCTGAAGCAGCCCTTCCCGAAGATGGCCATGGCGCTGGGCAAGAACGCGACGCCCATGTGCTTCATCATGCCGGAGCGCATCGCGCGAACCGACAGCTTCACGCAGATCAACGAGTATGTCGGCTCCGGCCCCATGCGCTTCGTGCGCGGGGAGTGGGTGCCGGGCGCGCGGGCTGTGTTCCAGCGCTTCGATGGCTACGTGCCGCGCAATGAGCCGGCGTCCTGGCTGGCCGGCGGGAAGCGCATGATGGTGGAGCGGGTCGAGTGGCACGTGATGCCCGACCCCGCCACCGCCTCTGCCGCGCTGCAGAACGGGGAAGTGGACTGGTGGGAGAACCCGCTCTCCGACCTGGTGCCGGTGCTGCGGCGCAACCGGAACATCCAGGTGGACATCGCCGACCCGCTCGGCAACATCGGGTCGTTCCGCATGAACCACCTGCATCCGCCCTTCAACAACCTGAAGGTCCGGCAGGCGGTCCTCATGGCGCTCAGCCAGGAGGACTACATGCGTGCCATCGTTGGCGACGACAACAATCTCTGGCGTTCGCTGCCCGGCTTCTTCACGCCCGGCACGCCCCTCTACACGGAGGAGGGAGGCGACGTGCTCAAGGGGCCGCGGCGCATGGACGCTGCGCGGGCGCTGCTGCGGGAGTCCGGCTACAACAACGAGCCGGTGATCTGCCTCGTTGCCCAGGATCAGCCGATCACGAAGGCGCAGGGCGACGTCACGGCCGACCTGCTGAAGCGGCTCGGCATGAACGTGGACTTCGTGGCGACGGACTGGGGCACGGTCGGCCAGCGCCGCGCCATGAGGAACCCGCCAAACCAGGGCGGGTGGAGCATGTTCCACACCTGGCACGCCGGGGCGGACGCAATCAACCCGGCCTCCTACAATGCAGTCCGCGCGAACGGGGAGGGCGCCTGGTTCGGCTGGCCGAACATACCGGCCGTGGAGGCGGAGGTGCCGAACTGGTACGCCGCCCCGAACCTCGAGGCGGAGCGCCAGGTGATCGGCCGCCTGAACCGCGCGGCGGTGGAGAACGTGGTCTACGCGCCGACGGGCTTCTTCCTGTCCTACCAGGCGTGGCGCCGCAACATCTCCGGCGTGGTGAAGGGGCCGATCCCCTTCGTCTGGGGCGTGAGCAAGTCCTGACAGCATGTTCGCGTACGTCGTCCGCCGGGTCCTGGCCACCATCCCCGTCATGGCGGTGGTGGCTCTCTTCGTCTTCTCGCTTCTCTACATCGCCCCGGGCGACCCGGCGGCCGTCATCGCCGGCGACCAGGCGACGCCGGACGACGTGGAACGCATCCGGGCGAGCCTTGGCCTCGACCGGCCCTACCTGGTGAGGTTCGGTGCCTGGGTCTGGGACATCCTGCGGGGCGACCTGGGAGTCTCGATCTTCACCAACCTGCCCGTCTCCACCATGATCGCGCAGCGCATCCAGCCGACGCTCTCGCTGATGATCGTGACTCTGATCCTGGCCGTCTCCGTCGCGGTGCCGATGGGCGTCGTCGCAGCCTGGCGGCAGGGCACGCTGGTCGATCGCGCGGTGATGGGCTTCGCAGTCCTCGGGTTCTCGGTTCCGGTCTTCGTGGTGGGCTACCTGCTGGCCTACTTCTTCGCTCTCGAGTGGGACCTGCTGCCCGTGCAGGGCTACACCCCGTTCGAGCGTGGGTTCTGGCCGTGGCTGGAGAACCTGATCCTGCCGGCGCTGGCGCTCGGGTCGGTCTACATCGCGCTGATCGCGCGCATCACGCGCGCCACGATGCTCGAGGTGCTGCAGCAGGACTACATTCGGACGGCGCGCGCGAAGGGCGTCGGGCAGCGCTCCATCCTGTTCCTGCACGCGCTGAAGAACGCGGCGGTGCCCATCGTGACGGTGATCGGCCTCGGCATCGCGCTGCTGATCGGCGGGGCGGTGGTGACGGAGAGCGTCTTCGCCATTCCGGGCCTCGGGCGGCTGACGGTTGATGCCATCCTGCGGCGGGACTACCCGGTGATCCAGGGCGTGGTGCTGCTGTTCTCCTTCACCTACGTGCTGGTGAACCTCGTCATCGATCTTCTTTACACTCTCTTCGACCCGAGGATCCGGTATTGAGCACGACCGCACTCGGCCCTGCCGCCCATGTGCCGGCCGCGGCCGCACCCATGCCGGACATCCTGCCGCCGGTGCGGGCGAGGAAGGGCTTCCTTGGTTTCCTCCGCCGCAACCCGACCATTGCGATCGGTGGCCTGCTGGTCCTGCTGATGGTAGGGGTCGCGGCCTTCGCGCCCTTCCTCTGGACCAAGGATCCGACGGCGCTCGCGCCGGCGCTGCGGACGCGGGAGCCCTCGGCCCAGTGGTGGTTCGGCACGGACATGCTGGGGCGCGACGTCTACTCCCGGGTCCTGTACGGCGCGCGCGTTTCGCTGATCGTCGGTTTCTCGGTGGCGATCCTTGCCTCGCTGATCGGCCTCACCATCGGGCTGATCTCCGGTTTCATCCGGGTCGCGGATGCGATCATCATGCGGATCATGGACGGGATGATGTCGATCCCGTCCATCCTGCTGGCCATCGCGCTCATGGCGCTGACGCGCGGCTCCGTGCAGAACGTGATCCTTGCGATCACCGTCGCCGAGATCCCCCGCGTCGCGCGCCTGGTGCGCGGCGTGGTGCTCTCCCTGCGGGAGCAGCCCTATGTGGACGCCGCGGTCGCGTCCGGCACCCGCACACCGATGATCATCCTGCGCCACATCCTGCCAAACACCGTCGCGCCGCTGACGGTGCAGGCCACCTACATCTGCGCCTCTGCCATGATCACCGAGGCGATCCTTTCCTTCATCGGCGCCGGCACGCCGCCCATCATCCCCTCCTGGGGGAACATCATGGCGGAGGGACGGGCGCTGTGGCAGGTGAAGCCCTACATCGTGTTCTTCCCGGCCCTTTTCCTCTCCATCACCGTGCTCGCTGTGAACCTGCTGGGCGACGGGCTGCGCGATGCGCTCGACCCGCGCATGGCCAAGAGGCTCTGAGATGTCGCTCCTTCAGGTCCGTAACCTGCAGACCCACTTCCGCACCGCGGATGGCATCAACCGAGCCGTGGACGGCGTCAGCTTCGATGTCCGCGCGGGCGAGACGCTGGCCATCGTGGGGGAGAGCGGCTGCGGCAAGTCCGTCACCGCCATGTCCATCCTGCGCCTGATCCCGGAGCCCCCGGGCCGGATCGCGGGCGAGATCCTGTTCAACGGCAAGGACCTGCTGAGGGCGTCAGACCGCGAGATGCGCGCCATCCGTGGCAACGACATCAGCATGATCTTCCAGGAGCCGATGACGAGCCTGAACCCGGTCCTGAACGTCGGCCGGCAGATCGGGGAGACGCTGCGCCTGCACCAGGGTCTCTCCAAGCAGGAGGCGGAGGCGCGTGCGGTGGAGATGCTCAAGCTCGTGGGCATCCCGGAGCCGGAGCGTCGCGTGCGGGAGTACCCGCACCAGCTCTCCGGCGGCATGCGCCAGCGCGTGATGATCGCCATCGCGCTCGCCTGCAACCCGAAGCTGCTGATTTCGGACGAGCCGACCACCGCGCTCGACGTCACGATCCAGGCGCAGATCCTTGACCTGATGCGCGACCTGAAGCACCGGGTCGGCGCGGCGATCGTGCTCATCACCCACGACCTCGGCGTCGTGGCGGAGGTTGCGGAGCGCGTGGTGGTCATGTACGCCGGCCGGAAGGTCGAGGAGGCGGAGGTGGGGCCCCTGTTCCGCACGCCGCGCCATCCCTATACCCAGGGCCTGCTCGGCTCCGTGCCCAAGCTCGGCTCCTCCCTGACGGGGGAGGCGACCCGGCTGCAGGAAATCCCAGGCCTGGTGCCGAGCCTCAAGCAGAAGATCCCGGGCTGTGTCTTCGCCTCGCGATGCCCGCATGCGACGGATCTCTGCGTGACGGTGGCGCCGGCGCTGGAGGAGAAGGTGCCCGGCCACGTCGCCGCCTGCCACTACGCGCCGCGTGAGGGAGCGCTCGCGGCATGAACATGATCAACCAGAAGCCGCTGCTCGAGGTGAACGACCTCAAGAAGCACTTCCCGATCCGCGGCGGCCTTCTCGGCAACACGACCGGCTACGTCTATGCGGTGGACGGGGTGTCCTTCCACATCAACCGGGGGGAGACCCTCGCGCTGGTGGGCGAGTCGGGCTGCGGCAAGTCCACCGTCGGCAAGGCCGTCCTTCGCCTGTTCGACATCACGGCCGGGCAGGTGGTGCTGGACGGCACGCGCATCGACAACATGGCGTCGGGGGCGCTGCGCCCGCTGCGCCGGCGCATGCAGGTGGTGTTCCAGGACCCGTTCTCCTCGCTCAATCCCCGGATGCGGGTGCGCGACATCCTGGCAGAGCCCATCCGCAACTTCGGTCTGGCCCGGAACGGGGCGGAGATGGAGGCGCGGGTTGCCGCCCTGATGGACAAGGTACGCCTGCCGCGGGACGCCGTCGGGCGCTGGCCGCACGAGTTCTCGGGCGGGCAGCGCCAGCGCATCGGCATCGCTCGGGCGCTGGCGGCGGACCCGGACCTGATCATCTGCGACGAGGCGGTCTCCGCCCTCGACGTGTCGGTCAAGGCGCAGATCGTCAACCTGCTGCAGGACCTGCAGAGCGAACTGGGCCTGGCGCTGCTGTTTATCTCCCACGACCTCGCCATCGTGGAGCACATGACCCACCGGGTGGCGGTCATGTACCTCGGCAAGATCGTGGAGGTGGCGCCGAAGCGCAGCCTCTTCGCCGCCCCGAAGCACCCCTATACGGAGGCGCTGCTGTCGGCGGTCCCGGTGCCGGAGCCCGGCAAGCAGCGGGAGCGCGTGATCCTGAAGGGCGACGTTCCGAGCCCGATCAACCCGCCAAAGGGGTGCCGCTTCCACACGCGCTGCCCCTATGTCCACGACCGCTGCCGGCTGGAGGAGCCCCCGCTGCGTGCGGTGGCGGACGCAGTGGGGGAGGGACACCTGGCCGCCTGCCACCTGCATGACCGCCCTCCCGCGGAGAACCCGCTCTCGGGCTCCAGGGGCTTCTCGTTGCTGGCAGTGTGACCATCTCGCCTCCTGCTTGACGAGATGCGGGGCGGAAGGCGAGGCTACCCGGGAACGGGGGCGCGCCGCGCTGCCCGCAACCGCTCATACCCGGGGGAGACGGCGCATGCCGCAAGTGACGCTGACCGTGAACGGCACGGCGCATACGGTCGAGGTCGAGAACCGCACGCTTCTGGTGGACCTGCTGCGTGAGAAGCTGCGCCTGACGGGCACGCATGTCGGCTGCGACACCAGCCAGTGCGGTGCCTGCGTCGTCCATGTGGACGGCGAGAGCGTGAAGGCCTGCACCATGCTGGCGCTCCAGGCGCAGGGGTCGCAGGTCACGACGATCGAGGGGCTGGCCGCTGCTGACGGCACGCTGCACCCGATGCAGGAGGCGTTCCGCGAGTACCACGCCCTGCAGTGCGGCTTCTGCACGCCCGGCATGGTGATGTCCGCGATCGACCTGGTGAAGAAGCACCCGAACGGCATGTCAGAGCGTGAGATCCGCGAGGGGCTCGAGGGCAATCTCTGCCGCTGCACCGGCTACCACAACATCGTGAAGGCGATCGCCGCCGCCGCCGAGGTGATGCAGGGCCGCCGGAGCGAACTGGCCCGCGCGGCGGAGTAGCCGCGCCGCCCCAACGAGAAGAACAGGAACGGGGAGGACAACATGAACGTCTCGCTGCCCTTCGAGGGCATCGGCGCCTCCGTACGCCGGAAGGAGGATCTTCGCTTCCTGTCCGGCCGCGGCCAGTACGTGGACGACATCGACAGACCCGGGCAGACCTACGCCCACATCCTGCGCAGCCCGCACGCGCATGCGCGCCTGGCGAGGATCGATACGGCATCGGCCAGGGCGATGCCGGGTGTCAGGGCGGTGTTCACCGGCGCCGACCTCGACGCCGAGAACATCGGTGGCATCCCCTGCGGCTGGCAGATCCACAACAAGGACGGCACGCCGATGGCGGAGCCGCCGCACCCGGTCCTGGCCGTGGAGAAGGTGCGCCACGTCGGCGATCCCGTCGCGGTCGTGATCGCCGAAACCAAGGCGCAGGCCCGGGATGCCGCCGAGGCGATCGAGGTGGAGTACGAGCCGCTGCCCGCCGTTGCGACCTCGGAGGCGGCGGTGGCAGCGGGTGCGCCGCAGGTCCACACGGGCGGACCGGGGAACCTCTGCTACGACTGGCACATCGGCGACAAGGCCGCGATGGACGCGGCCTTCGCCCGCGCGGCGAAGGTCGTGCGGTTCGAGACGACGAACAATCGGCTGGTGCCGAACGCCATGGAGCCGCGCGCGGCCATCGGCGAGTTCGACACGACGAGCGGGGACTACACGCTCTACACCACCAGCCAGAACCCGCACGTCATCCGCCTGCTGATGGGCGCCTTCGTGCTGCACATCCCCGAGGCAAAGCTGCGTGTCGTGGCGCCGGATGTCGGCGGCGGCTTCGGCTCCAAGATCTACCACTATGCGGAGGAGGCGATCGTCACCTGGGCGTCCGCCAAGGTGCGCCGCCCCGTCAAGTGGACGGCCGACCGGACGGAGGCGTTCATGTCGGATGCCCATGGCCGCGACCACGTCTCGACCGCCGAGCTTGCGCTGGACGCGGACGGAAAGATTCTTGCGCTGCGCGTCCATACCCTGGCCAACATGGGCGCGTATCTCTCCACCTTCGCGCCCTGCGTGCCCACCTATCTCTACGCCACGCTGCTGTCGGGCACCTACCAGATCCCGGTGATCTACGCCGAGGTGAAGGCGGTGTTCACCAACACCGTCCCGGTGGACGCCTATCGCGGTGCGGGACGGCCCGAGGCGACCTACCTGCTCGAGCGCCTGATGGATGTCGCCGCCGCCGAGACGGGGCTGGACCGCGTGGAACTGCGCCGCCGCAACCTGATCCAGCCGGACCAGTTCCCCTACCAGACGCCGGTTGCGCTGCAGTACGACAGCGGCAACTACCAGGCGACGCTCGACCAGGCGATCGAGGCCTCCGGCTACCACGGCTTCGAGCAGCGGCGGGCGGAGGCGAAGGCGCGCGGGAAGCTGCGTGGCATCGGTGTCTCCACCTATCTGGAGGCCTGCGGCATCGCACCCTCCGCCGTGGTGGGTTCACTTGGGGCCCGGGCAGGGCTGTACGAGGTCGGCACCATCCGCGTCCATCCGACGGGCTCGGTCACCGTGCTCACCGGCGCGCACAGCCATGGCCAGGGGCACGAGACGACCTTCGCGCAGCTCGTGGCGGACAAGCTGGGCGTACCGCTGAGCCAGGTCGATGTGGTGCATGGCGACACGGCCAAGGTGCCCTTCGGCATGGGCACCTACGGCTCGCGCAGCCTGGCGGTCGGTGGCTCGGCCATGATGAAGGCCATGGACAAGATCATCGCCAAGGGAAAGCGCATCGCCGCCCACTTGATGGAGGCCGCGGTCGAGGACGTGGAGTTCGAGCGCGGCACGTTCCGCGTCGCCGGCACCGACAGGACGAAGTCGCTGACCGAGGTGAGCCTCGCCGCCTACGTGCCCCACAACTACCCGATCGACGAGATCGAGCCGGGCCTGGACGAGACGGCCTTCTACGACCCGAAGAACTTCACCTACCCAGGCGGCTGCCACATCGCGGAGGTGGAGATCGACCCTGACACCGGCCATGTGGACGTCGTGAACTTCACCGCCGTGGACGATGTCGGCCGCGTCATCAACCCGATGATCGTGGAAGGGCAGGTGCAGGGCGGCGTCGCGCAGGGTATCGGCCAGGCACTGCTTGAGAACGCCGTGTACGACGCGGAGGGACAGCTCGTCTCCGGGTCCTTCATGGACTACACCATGCCGCGCGCGGGCGACCTTCCGTCAGTCGGCGTCGCGACCCACACCACGCTCTGCACGCACAACCCGCTCGGTGTGAAGGGCTGTGGGGAGGTCGGCGCCATCGGCTCGCCGCCCGCAGTCATCAACGCTGTCGTGGACGCGCTGCGCGACTACGGCGTGAAACATGTCGAGATGCCGGCGACGCCGGCCAAGATCTGGCAGATCATCCACGGCGGCCACCGCATGGCGGCCGAGTAGGGGAAACCGGGAACCATGTACGACTTCACCTACCACAAGCCCGCCTCGGTCGCGGATGCCGTGAAGCTGCTTGCGGCGGATCCGGAAGCGCGGCCGATCGCTGGCGGGCAGACGCTGCTGCCCGCGCTCAAGCTCCGCCTCAACCGACCGACCGCGGTGGTGGACCTCTCAGGCCTGACGGAACTGCGCGGCATCCGGCGGGAGGGGAACACGATCGTCATCGGCGCCATGACGAAGCACTTCGAGATCGCGACCTCTTCCGATGTGAAGGCCGCGATTCCGGCGCTTGCCCACATGGCCTCCACCATCGGCGACACGCAGGTACGCAACCGCGGGACGCTTGGCGGATCGGTGGCGAACAACGACCCCTCCGCGGATTACCCGGCAGCGCTGCTCGCGCTCGGCGCTACGATCGAGACTGACAAGCGGAAGCTGAAGGCCGAGGACTTCTTCCAGGGCATGTTCGCGACGGCGCTCGATGCCGGGGAGCTGGTGACGGCGGTCCACATCCCTGTGCCCGACAAGGCCGGGTACGCCAAGATGCGCAACCCGGCCAGTCGCTACTCCATGGCCGGCGTCTTCGTGGCCAAGGGCCCGCAGGGCGTGCGCGTCGCGGTGAACGGCGCGGGCGCGAGCGGCGTGTTCCGCCACGCTGGGATGGAGCAGGCGCTCGCTGCCAACTGGTCGCCGCAGGCCGTCGCGAATGTCTCGACCGACGCGTCGCGACTGAACAGCGACATCCATGGCAGCGCCGAGTACCGCGCGCACCTGATCGGCGTCATGGCCAAGCGCGCGGTGGCTGAAGCCGGCTGAACCGGCTTGGTCCATTGAGGAGGCGGTGACGCGTCAAGGGCGCGTCACCCCGGTCGGCATCGCCTGGGTTCACCGCCGGCAAGACGATTCGGTGGAGCGGCGGCTGCTCGTTGCCTTCGCGGCCCATGTCAACGGCGACCGCCATTCCCCCCCCCACGGAACGGATCAGCCAGCCGTGCCGTGACGTTCCCGGGCTGCGTGGGCGGGATCCAGTGGCCATCTCCGGCGAGAGGTCGGTGCAGGTTGTCGGTGACAGGCTGCGCAGTGCTGAGATGGCCGCTGCCCGAACGCGACGCGGACAGCCTGCACGACGATCCCCGGGTGAAGCTGGATGCGACCATGCCGCCGGCCTGGGAGCCGCTACGCGGGAGCAGCGCGCGCATCCTGGCGTGGATCGACTTCGACGCGCAGGACCACGGGCCGCGCCGCTGCGTGCTGCGCATCTTCCACGGTCGGCATCCATTTCACCGGGAGAATGCGCGCCGGGCCCGGGCGCTCAGGCTTCGGATGCCGGGCACGCGCCCCGAGGCCGAGCAGGTCGACGAGGCGCAGCACGCCCAGATGATCGGCGACCTCGCGTGCCACGCCAGGCTGGTCGAGGGGACCTTCGCGGCGCGCGAGGCAGGATAGGCAGCCGGGGCAGGGCAGGGGGGCTCACCCTGCCCCGGCTCGAGGCGGCGCCGGGGGGCGCCGCCATCGTCAGGCCGCGAGCGGCACCGTCAGGCACAGGCTCTGCGTCGGCAGCACATCGCGCCAGGTCTGGATCAGGCGCTTGTAGGCAAGCCCGACCTGCCGCGGCTTGCGGTCGAGGTCGTAGAGGCCGCGCGGGTTCACCACGCCGTCGTTCTCGCGGAGCGCCGAGTTCCAGTCCACCTGATCGGTCAGCGAGTACCAGGTGAAGCCCAGCATCGGGATGCCCTCGCGGCGCATGCGCATGATGCCGGCCCACTGCTTCCACAGCCAGCGCGTCGGCTCTTCACCGGTGGGCCCTTCGTCCAGATTGGTCTCGGTGTGCATCACGGGCAGGCCGTAGCGCGCGTGGTAGTCCCGCGTGACGGTGTCGTAGCCGAAGACCTCGCCCGAGGCGCGGCTGTGGCCATCCGCCATCATCAGGTGTTCGTTCGTCACGTACCAGTCGTTGCCCATGACGCAGTGGCGCTTCAGCGTCGGCGCCTCGCGCATGAAGAAGTGGTAGTCGTCGCGCGACATGCCATTGTCCATCAGGAACTCGTACATGGCGCTGTCCACGCGGCGGCCGTAGTTGAGGTCGAGCGTCAGGAAGCGCTCCGCGTTGCGGAAATCGGCGTGCGGGACGGCGGCCGGGCACTCGGGATGGAACATCTCGGTGCTCTCGGACTGGATGAAGATGGCATCCGGGCGCACCTTCAGGATCTCGCGCATTGCCAGCACGTTCGCGCGCACGATGTTCCGGATCGCGGTCACGTAGGAACGGTCGTCGTGCCGCGCCTCGTTCCACCAGCCGTACTTGGCGGAGAACACGGCGGTGATGAACATCTCGTTCACCGGGGTGTAGAGCTGGACCCAGGGGAAGCGCTGGGCGAAGGCGCGCGCGTAGTCGGCGAACAGTTCGGGGAAGTCGGTGTTCTGGAAGTCGCCGACCCAGTCGGGCACGCCGAAGTGGCAGAGATCCACGATCGGGCGGATGCCCATGGTGCGCAGAGCAGCCATCGTCTCGTCGGCGAAGGTCCAGTCATGCAGGCCCGGGCCGCGGAAGGTCGTGTGGAGCTGCGGACCATAGCGCAGCGCGTCGCAGCCGATGTCCTGCACCAGCGCGAAATCCTCGCGCCAGCGGGAGTAGAAGTTGCACTCCGCCAGCTGGTCGCGGCGGATGCGCCCACCCTTGATGGTGGGGGCGCTATTCTCGATGCCCGTGGCGAACATGAAGCCGTGGTGCGGGGCGAGGCCGGTTGCGCCGGCAATGGGGGAGATGGCGGCGTCGAGCATCGGGCATCGGCTCCAGTGGACCGCGTCATCTCGCGATCACGTAAGTTTGTATACTCCGGGATCACGGATGCGTGAAGACGAAACTGCATCTTTTCTTCTCAACTTGCGGTGGGAGACGCCCCCTTGGCGAGTTCAGGCGCGCGGGTGCAGGCTGCGTGCTGACGGTGTTTGGGCGGCGCGGTGTTTGGAGCGGCAATGCAGATCGACGACCCTGTTGTCGTGGCGGAGGTGCGCTCCGTCTTCGACAGGTACGAGGCGGCCTTGATGGCGAACGACATCGCGGTGCTTGACGAGTTGTTCTGGGCGGACCCGCGCACGGTCCGGTTCGGCGTCGCGGAACTCCTCTACGGCCATGAGGCGATCCGCGCCTTCCGCGCCAGCGTGGGTTCGTATCCGCACCGGGTCCACCGGAGGGTCGTCGTCACCGCCTTCGGGGCCGACTTCGCGACCACGAACCTGGAGTTCGAGCGCGCAGGATCGGGCCAGGTCGGGCGGGAGACGAAGATCATGGCCCGGATCCCCGGCGCCGGCTGGCGCATCGTCGCGGCGCATGTGTCGCTCCTCGCGGGCAGCGACCCGGCCAGGGCCGCGCGATGAGCCGGCATGCCGTGGTGGTCGGTGCCGGCATCGTGGGCGCCGCGACCGCGCTGGAGGCGCTTCGAGCCGGCTTCCAGGTAACCATCCTCGATCCCGGGGATCCCGGTGGCGAACAGGCCGCCTCCTACGGCAACGGGTGCTGGCTCTCCCCCATGTCGGTCATCCCGCCATCGACGCCGGGCCTCTGGCGCAAGGTGCCGCGATTCCTGATGGACCCGCTGGGTCCGCTCGCCATCCGGTGGGGGTACTTCCCCCGCGTCGCGCCCTGGCTGGCGCGATACCTGCTCGCCGGCTGGACGGAGGCGCGGGTCGAACGGATCGCGCGCGCCATCCGCCCGCTGCTGGTGGACGCACCGGCCCTCCACCGCCGCCTCGCGGAGGAAGCCGGCGTCGGCCACCTGATCGAGCGGCGCGGCCTCATGTACATCTACGAGAGTCGCGAGCAGTTCGAGAGCGAGGCAATGGCCTGGCGGATCCGCCGCCGGGTCGGCGTCGAGTGGCTCGAGCTCGGCCCCGACGAGATGCGGCAGCGCGAACCGGAGCTCGACCGGCGCTACGCCTTCGGTGTGCTGGTGGAGGAGGGCGGGCATTGCCGCGACCCCGGCGCCTATGTCGCGGCCCTGGTCGCGCATGCGCGGGCCGAGGGTGCCGACTTTCGGCAAGTTCGCGCCACAGGCTTCAGGATCGAGGACGGACGGCTCCGCGCCGTCCTGACGGAGGGCGGCGAGATCGGCTGCGACAAGGCCGTCATCTGCGCCGGCGCGCGATCGAAGGCGCTGGCCGCTGCCGCCGGAAGCCGGGTGCCGCTCGAGACGGAGCGCGGCTACCATGCGATGATCGAGGACCCGGGCACCGGTCCGCGCACGCCGCTCATGCCCTTCGACGGCAAGATGTCCGTCACGTGGACCGACCGCGGGCTCCGCTGCGCAGGACAGGTGGAGATCGCCGGGCTCGATGCGGCGCCGAACTGGCGCCGCGCCGAGATCCTGCGCGACCACCTGCTGCGGTCATTTCCCAACCTTCCGCAGGGTCTGCCGAAGGAGAGGATCCGGTTCTGGATGGGCCACCGCCCGTCAATGCCGGACGGCTTGCCATGTCTTGGCCCTTCGGCGCGATCCAGGGACGTGGTGCTGGCCTTCGGGCACGGGCATGTCGGGCTCGTTGCCGGGCCGCGCACGGGGCGCGTCGTGGCGGCGATGCTGGCCGGGCTTTCGCCGGAGGTGCCGGTTGCCCCCTTCGATCCCGGCCGGTTCCGCTAGGGCTCCGCATCGCGCCCGCCGTTCCGCGGGCCACGGAACAAAAGCCCGCGGCGCCCAGCAATCCGCCTCGATTCCTCTCGCTTTCGCCAGGAGGCGGTGCCATGTTCGCATTGGCGGCCCTGCATCGTGTCGGGTCGTGTCCACCAATACGGATCTTATAGCATCGTGTTTCCCGACAACGAACAGGGCGGCGCCGGGGCCGTCGAAGCCGAAGTGAAGTGGTACAATGCCCGCAAAGGCTTCGGTTTTGTCCTTGGGCCCGATGGGCAGGACGTCTTCTTCCACGCATCGGCGCTGACCGAGGCGGGGGTCGAGCCGCCGGATACCGGCGACAAGATGATGTGCGAGATCGGCACGGACCGTCAGGGCCGCCGTCTTGTCACTCGGATCGTCTCCATCGCCAAGGGGGAGGGCGGCGCACGCCCGCCCCGCTCCGGTGGCTTTGGCGACCGTCCGCCGCGCCGTGATTTCGGCGGCGGTGGGTTCGGGGACCGCCCGCCGCGCCGCGACTTTGGTGGCGGTGGCGGCTTTGGCGGCGGTGGTGGCTTCGGCGACCGTCCCCCGCGCCGTGACTTTGGCGGCGGTGGCGGCTTTGGCGGCGGTGGCGGCTTCGGCGACCGCCCCCCGCGCCGTGACTTTGGCGGGGGTGGCGGCGGCTTCGGTGGCGGCGGTGGCCGCTCTGGTGGCGGCGGCTATGGCAGCGGCGGTGGCGGTCGTTCTGGCGGCGGCGGCGGTGGTGGTTACGGCGGCGGCGCCAGCG
>DASQNQ010000183.1:0-15901 GCA_035644895.1 Acetobacteraceae bacterium
GGCGACTGGCGCTCCAATGCCCTCGCCGGGATCGGCGGCGCGCTGGCCGGTGGCCTGGCCGGTTCCGCAATCGAAGGCGGCATCTCCTCCGGCACGGCCATCGAGTTCATCGTGCGCGAGGACCAGGGCGGCGACATCGCCGTGGTCCAGACGAACGAGGACGCGCTGCAGGTGGGCGACCGCGTCTTCCTCTCCCGTGGCGACCGCGTCCGGATCGCCCGCGCGGCGGGCCAGCCGGTGCAGCCGGGCTTCCAGCCCCAGATGGCGCCGCAAGGGACGGTCCAGGGCGCACCGATCGGCCATTCGCCCGGTCCGGTGAAGCGGTAGCGCCGCGACGTGCAGCCGGGGCGGAGGCGCATGGCCGACCTGCAGGACGGGGCGGTGGCGCGGCAGCCGGGTGCCCTGCGCCTGCCCGCCTTCGCCGCGCGGCCGCTGCCGGTGGAGGGGTGGCGCGGGCTGGCCATGGCCTTCGCGCTCGGCGCCGTCTCGGCGCTCGCGCTGCCGCCGGTCCACCTCGTCCCGGTGCTGCTGCTGACCCTGCCGGGGCTTCTCGGCATGGCGGTGCGCGCGGCCTCGGCGCGAAGGGCGGCGATCCTCGCCCTGTTCTGGGGCTGGGGGTTCCACGTCGCCGGGCTGCACTGGCTGACCTACGCCATCCTGACGGAGGTCGAGCGCTTCTGGTGGCTGGTGCCGGTCGCCGTGCCGGCGCTCGCCCTGCCGCTCGGCGCCTTTGCCATCCCCGCCGCGCTCGCCGCGCGCCTCGCCGCACCGGGCTGGCCGCGCGCCCTGGCCTTCGCGGCGGCCTTCGTGGCGGCGGAGATGCTGCGCGGCCTGGTGCTGACCGGCTTCCCCTGGAACCTCCTCGGCACCGTCTGGGCCTTCGGCGCCCTGCCGATGCAGGGGGCCGCCTGGATCGGGGTGCACGGCCTTTCCCTGGTGACGGTGCTGCTGGCCCTTTCGCCGGTCCTTGGGCGGCGGGGCGTGATCGGGGCGGGGGCGGCGCTGCTGCTGCTCGGCGGCTTCGGACTCGCGCGGCTCCTTCCGCAGGAACCGGAGCCCGAGGCGGTGACCGTCGTGCTCGTGCAGGGCAACGTGGCGCAGGAGGCGAAGTGGCGCGAGGAGACGCGCCTGCCCATCTTCCGCCGCTACATCCAGCTGACGGCGGACGGCGTGCGCACGGCGGAGGCGGAGGCGCCGGGCACCCGCATCCTGGCCATCTGGCCCGAGACGGCGAGTCCCTTCCTGCTGGGCAGCGACGCCGAGGCCGCGCGCATGGCGGCCGAGCCGCTGCCGCCCGACGGGCTGCTGCTGGCCGGCACGGTGCGGGCGCGCTTCGGCGCGGACGGGCGGGCAGCGCAGCTCTGGAACAGCCTCGTCGCGCTCTCGCCCGAGGGGCAGGTGCTGGAGGCCTTCGACAAGTTCCACCTGGTGCCCTTCGGCGAGTACATGCCGCTGCGCGGGCTGCTGCCGGTGCGGCTGGTGCACGGCTCGATGGACTTCTCGGCCGGCCCCGGGCCGCGCACCATCCGCCTGCCCGGCCTGCCGGGCTTCTCCGGGCTCATCTGCTACGAGGTGATCTTCCCTGGCGCCGTCACGCCGGCCGACCGGCCGGGGATGCTCGTGAACATCACGAACGACGCCTGGTTCGGGATCTCGGCCGGGCCGCACCAGCACCTGGCGGCGGCCCGCTTCCGCGCGGTGGAGGAGGGGCTGCCGATGCTGCGCGCGGCGCAGACCGGCATCTCCGCCGTGTTCGACGCGCGCGGGCGGCAGGTGGCGCGGCTGGGGCTGGCGGAAACGGGCGTGGTGGTGGCGCCCCTGCCACGCGCGGGCGACGCCACGCCCTTCGCGCGCTTCGGGTTGGCCATCCCGCTTGCCCTGCTGGCCGTGGCGGGGGGCGCGGCAGCCCTGGGTAGTCGGAGGGGCAGGGGCCGGAATCCCTAGGTTGTGCAGGAGACCGGAACGCTCCGTGGGATCGTCTGCATTTTTGAGAATTCCCAAAAGAGTTGACGAAGCGTAACCAATGCATTACCAGAACATGTGCCGTTCGCGGCATGCGCCTCCAGCGCCCTGCCCGTCCGGCATGGGCCGTGGCGGCCCGCCAGGCCAGGAGGGCCCGGAAACATGAACAGATCGCCAAGCCGAGAGAGATGAGGTCCGAGGTGCTGCCAATGCCGACCGAGGAGGGGGCCGAGCGCCCGGAGCGGGAGCACCGCCCGAGCCCGATCGACGTGCATGTCGGCAGCCGGGTCCGGCTGCGGCGGACCCTGATGGGCATGAGCCAGGAACGCCTGGGCGACGCGCTGGGCCTCACCTTCCAGCAGGTGCAGAAGTACGAGCGCGGCGTGAACCGCATCGGCGCGAGCCGCCTGTTCGACTTGGCGCGCGTGCTGGACGTGCCGATCGGCTTCTTCTTCGACGACATGCCGCCCGAGATGGGGGGCGCCGCGCGGTCCCGCTTCGGGCTGTCCGGCGGCTTCGCCGAGGCGCAGGACGGCTTCGACGACGACACGCTGCACCGGCGCGAGACGCTGGAGCTGGTGCGCGCCTACTACCGCATCACCGACCCCGCCGTGCGCAAGCGTGTGTTCGAGCTGATCAAGAGCCTCGCGCCCGGCGAATAGGACCAGCGGCGCCGCGCCTCAGCGCAACTGCGGGTTGTCGAACACCGGCTCGCGGTAGCGGCGCAGCGCACCCGAAAGGGCCGCGGCCAGGTCGCGCCGCTCCGCCTCGGACAGGAAGCGCCCGAGTTCGACGCGCTGGCCGCGCGCCGTCACGAACAGGCGCTGCACCTGGCCCGGCCTTTCCTCCAGGCTGACGCGCGCCCAGTAGGGGTCGAGGGAGACCTCCTCCCGCCGGTCGCCGGCGTTGCGGACCAGCAGCCGGTTCCCGGCCAGCAGCACCCATTCCACCGCGCGGGCGCTCCGACGGCGGTAGGCGAGGAGCATCCCGAGCACCAGCGCGATCTCCACGCCCACGAAGCCGAGCACCGGCCAGGCGCCCATCAGGGCAAAGACGATCGCCGGAACAAGCGACGCTGCCACCAGCAGCAGCGCGAAGACCTGGAAGCCGCGACGGGTGAGGGCGCAGGGCGGTGCGCTCACGGCCTCGAACAGGATGGGCAGGGCCGTCGCGGGCGGGTCCGGCTGGGCGTTCATGGGCAAACCACATAGGATGGGCGCGTCATCCTGCCATGCCCGATCCGAAGCCGCCCCTTCACGGCACGGCGCGCGAACCGCGCCGCGCCCGCCTCATGTCCCGCCCGCAGGCGGAGGCCTTCCTGCGCGCGCTCGCCGCGGCAAACCCGAACCCGGAGACGGAACTCGCCTACCGGGACCCGTTCACGCTGCTGGTCGCCGTCGTGCTCTCCGCGCAGACGACGGACGCCGCCGTGAACAAGGCCACGGCGACCCTGTTCGAGGAGGCCGCGACGCCCGCGGCGGTGGCGGCTCTGGGCGAGGAGGGCGTGGCGCGGCACATCCGCAGGCTCGGCCTGTGGCAGGCGAAGGCGCGCAATGTCGTCGCGCTGTCGCGCCTGCTGCTTGAGCGGCATGGCGGCGAGGTGCCCGCCCTGCGCGAGGCGCTGGAGGCGCTGCCGGGCGTCGGGCGCAAGACCGCGAACGTGGTGCTGAACGTCGCCTTCGGGCAGGAGACGATGGCCGTGGACACGCACATCTTCCGCCTCGGCAACCGCACCGGCCTCGCGCCGGGGAAGACCGTGCGGGAGGTGGAGGATGGGCTGGTGCGCCGCTGCCCGCCGGAGATGCTACGCGACGCGCATCACTGGCTCATCCTCCATGGACGGCATGTCTGCAAGGCGCGGCTGCCGGAGTGCTGGCGCTGCCCCGCCGTCGCGCCGTGCAACTACCGCGACAAGGTCCTCGCGCCGCCCACGCCTCAGCCCTGAGCCGCCGCGCCACGGCGGCTCGCCTTGCCGCCCTTGCGCCCGGCCTCGGCCGCCTTGCTGCGGTTGTTGGCGAAGTTGCCGGGATTGTTCGCGGCACCGCCGCCGCCGCCGCTCACCTGCCCGCCGCGCCGTCCGGCCTCGGCGGCCTTGGTGGGGTCGTTGGCGAAGTTGGCGGGGTTGTTCGCCTTCCCCTGCCGGCGGCCGCCCTTGCGGCCGGCATCGGCGGCGCGCGACGGGTCGTTGGCGAAGTTGGCGGGATTGTTTCCCCGGCCCTGGTTCCGCCCGCCCAGCCGCCCGGCCTCGACGGCCTTGGCGGGGTCGTTGGCGAAATTGCCGGGGTTTCGGTTCGGAGCCATCCAAATTGTCCTTCCGCAGAGCGGCAACGGCAACCTCCGCGCAACGCGCCGTGATGGGCGGGGTGCAGGGATAACGCGGATTTCACGCGTTGGTAGTCCGGATCGGTCCAAGTCCAGCCCGAAATCCGGGACTGATCTGAAAAACGCGACGCGCGCATAAGGCTGGCTGCCCCGAAACTGCCCCGATTCCACCAGGAACCCCCCCCACCCCCCCCGCGTTCTCCGCAGCATCGACACCCAGGATGATGAGCCTGACCGGGTCGCGGCGCATGCGCCGCACGGCGCGCCAGACGTGCGCTCGCCCCCGTTCCGGCGACGCCTGTCGCAGGAGACCATGTATGTCCGAGGCCCCGCCCCGCCCCGGCTTAGCCGCGCGCCCCGCGGCCGAGCGGCCCGTGCTTCTGTGCCTGTCGCACCTGCGATGGGACTTCGTCTTCCAGCGCCCGCAGCACCTGCTCACCCGCTTCGCCCGCGACCACGAGGTGATCTTCCTCGAGGAGCCGATGGAGCATGACGGCATGGTCCCGCGGCTGGAGCTGAGCGAGAGGCCGGCGGAGGGGGGCAGCAGCGTGACGGTGGCGGTGCCGCTCATGCCGCGCGGCCTCGCGCGGGAGACGGTCGCGCGCGCCCAGCGCTTCCTGCTGGAGGGGCTGGTGGAGCGCTTCAAGGGCCGGCGGATGGTCGCCTGGTTCTACACGCCGATGGCGCTTGCCTTTGCGGACGAGCTCGAGGCGGACGTCACGGTCTATGACTGCATGGACGAGCTCTCGGCCTTCCGCGGCGCGCCGCCCGAGATGGTGGAGCTCGAGCGCCAGCTCCTCAGGCGCGCCGACCTGGTGTTCACCGGCGGCCGCAGCCTGTACGAGGCGAAGCAGGGCAAGCATCCGCGCGTCTACTGCTTTCCCTCCTCGATCGACACGAAGCACTACCACCAGGCGCGGCAGCACCCGCCTTGCCCGGCGGAGCTTGAGCGAATGCCCCGTCCACGCCTCGGCTTCTTCGGCGTGATCGATGAGCGGATGGACGCCGGCCTCGTGGGCCGCATGGCGGAGCTGCGGCCCGGCTGGCAGTTCGTGATGATCGGCCCCGTGGTGAAGGTCGACCCGGCGGACCTTCCGCGGCGGGACAACATCCACTGGCTCGGCGGGCGGCAGTACGCGCAGCTGCCGGGCTATCTCGGGCACCTCGACATCGGCTTCATGCCCTTCGCGCTGAACGAGAGCACGCGCTTCATCAGCCCGACCAAGACGCCGGAGTTCCTGGCAGCCGGGCTGCCCGTGGTCTCCACGCCCGTCACCGACGTGGTGCGCGACTATGGCGACCCCGGATACGTCGAGATCGCCCGCAGCGCGGAGGAGATGGTGGCCGCCACCGAACGCCTGCTCGCAATGCCGCGCGAGGCGTGGCTGCAGCGCGTCGACCGCAAGCTCGCGGAGGGCAGCTGGGACAGGACGCAGGAGCGCATGGCGGCCCTGATCCGGGAGGCGCAGCAGCGCAGCGGGGCGGGCGCGCTCAGCGGCGCCGAGATCGCAGCCGGGCCGGCATAAGTTCGAGAAGGACAGGGACATGAATTACGACTGGCTGATCGTCGGCGCCGGCTTCGCGGGCAGCGTCCTGGCGGAGCGCATCGCGCGCGTCCGGGGGGAGAAGGTGCTGGTGGTGGACCGCCGCCCCCACATCGCGGGCAACGCCTACGACCACCTGGACGAGGCGGGCGTGATGATCCACCGTTACGGCCCGCACATCTTCCACACCAACTCCGAGATGGTGTTCAACTACCTCGGCCAGTTCACCGAGTGGCGCTTCTACGAGCACCGCGTGCTGGCCGACGTGCGGAGCCCCACCACGGGCGACCGCACGCTGGTGCCGATGCCCATCAACCTCGACACCATCAACAAGCTCTACGGGCTGGACCTCACGGAGGAGCAGGTCGAGGGCTGGATGGCCGAGCGCGCCGAGCAGGTGACGCAGGTCCGCACGAGCGAGGACGTCGTCGTCGGCAAGGTCGGGCGCGAGCTCTACGAGATGTTCTTCCGCGGCTACACCCGCAAGCAGTGGGCGCTCGACCCGAGCGAGCTGGACAAGAGCGTGACGGCGCGCGTGCCGACGCGCACCAACCGCGACGACCGCTACTTCACCGACAAGTTCCAGTACATGCCGCGCGACGGCTACACCGCCATGTTCGCGAAGATGCTGGACCACCCGAACATCACCGTCCGCGTCGGCACCGACTTCAAGGAGATCCGCAACAAGGTGGGCTTCCGCAACCTGGTCTGGACCGGCCCGGTGGACGAGTATTTCGGCTTCCGCTACGGCAAGCTTCCCTACCGCAGCCTGAAGTTCAAGCACGAGACGCTGGACACCGAATGGGCGCTACCGACGGGCACCGTGAACCACCCGGAGGAGGCGACGCCCTTCACGCGCGTCTCCGAGTACAAGTGGATGACGGGCCAGGAGCACCCGAAGACGAGCGTGACCTACGAGCTCCCGAGCGCGGAGGGCGACCCCTACTACCCGATCCCCCGCCCCGAGAATGCGGCGCTCTACAAGAAATACGAGGCGCTGGCGGATGCGGAGACGGGCACCTGGTTCGTGGGCCGTCTCGCGACCTACCGCTACTACAACATGGACCAGGTGGTCGGGCAGGCGCTCTCGACCTTCGAGCGCATCCAGACCGCCGTGCCGCCCGCTGCCGCCAACGACGACGCGGTGGTCCGGCAAGTGGTGGCCGGGGAGTAGCCGGCGCACCCCGCGCATGCCGGCCGGCATGCGCGGGATTTTTCCTAAGCGGCGGGCCGGGCGGCGCGCATCACCTGCCGCTCGAAGCGGGCGCGTTCCTCGGGCGAGAGCCGCACCGTGACGTGGATCTCGTTGTCGTTGTCCTGGCGCCCGACCACCTCGCCATGGCTGTACAGCCAGGCAAGCTCCGCACCGTCCGAGGTCGGGATGTCGTAGGCCACCGTGACGGTGCCCTCGGACAGGCGCGCCTCCACCGCCTCCAGCAGCGCGGGCAATCCCTCCCCCGTCAGGGCCGACACGGCGACTGCACCCGGCCTCGCCTCCACCCTGTCGACACCGCCGACCAGGTCCGCCTTGTTCAGCACCTCGATCGTGCGGCGGGACCATCCGTCGTCGAGCGTGCCCTCACGCACCATCGTCTCGAGCACCGCCTCCACGTCGGCGCGCTGCGCCTGGGTGTCCGGGTGGGCGATGTCGCGCACGTGCAGGATGACGTCGGCCTCCGCCACCTCCTCCAGCGTCGCGCGGAAGGAGGCGACGAGTTCGGTCGGCAGGGCGGAGATGAAGCCCACCGTGTCCGACAGGATCGCCTCCCGCCCCGAGGGAAGCTTCAGGCCGCGCAGCGTGGGGTCGAGCGTCGCGAAGAGCTGGTCCTTCGCATACACCTCCGCCCCGGTCAGCCTGTTGAACAGGGTGGACTTGCCGGCATTGGTGTAGCCGACGAGCGCCACCACCGGATGGTCCGCCCGGCGCCTGGCCTGGCGGTGCAGGCCGCGGGTCCGGCGCACCTCCTCGATCTCGTCCGAGAGCCGCGCGATGCGGTCGCCGATGGTGCGGCGGTCCGCCTCGAGCTGCGTCTCGCCCGGGCCGCCCAGGAAGCCGAAGCCGCCGCGCTGGCGGCCGAGATGGGTCCAGGACCGCACCAGGCGCCCGCGCTGGTACTCCAGATGCGCGAGTTCCACCTGCAGCGCGCCCTCGCGCGTGCGGGCGCGCTCTCCGAAGATGTCGAGGATGAGCCCGGTGCGGTCGATCACCTTGCAGCGCCATTCCCGCTCCAGGTTGCGCTGCTGCACGGGGCTGAGCGGCGCGTCCATGACGACCAGCCCGATCCCGTTCGCGGCGACCGCCTCGCCGATCGTGGCCACCTGCCCGGAGCCGAGCAGCGTGGCGGGCCGTGGCTGCCGCAGGGGGACCACCGCCGTGTGCACCACATCGAGGTCGATGGAGCGGGCGAGCTCGACGGCCTCGGCCAGCCGCGCCTCCGGCGCGCGCGCCCGGTGTCCCCCTTCGGCGGGCAGGATCACCGCGGCGCGCGTCGGGCCGGGGGCTGTCTCGTGCGTGTCCTGGGAACCGCGCGTTCCGCTCATCGCCTAGCCATTCGCCTTGTGCCCGGGGCGGTTGCGCGTCGTCTTCGCGCTGCCGGCGCCGCCGATGCCGTGCTGGTTGCCCTTCTCCTTCGCGCTGGCCGAGGAGGAGCCGGGGCCGGTCGCCGTGCCGCCCTCGTTCCCGATGCGGCTGCCGCCGCCCGAGCCCTTCTCAGCCGCCGCCTTGTCAGCCTTCTTCGCCGTGGTCATCGCTGCCTTCCTCCACCGGTGCATCGCGCACCCAGCGGAGGAAGGCGGCCCGGGGCCGGGGGTTTCGTGCGGAGGCGGATGCAGCGGCCGCGCCGTGCCCGTCGGCGTCAGTCCTCGCCCATGGCGGCATCCGCATCGGGGATGACGAAGCGGAAGGTGGCGCCGCGCCCGGGCTCCGGCGCATCGGCGCGGATGCGCCCGCCATGCGCCTCCACGATCGTGCGGCAGATCGCGAGGCCGATGCCCATGCCGCCCGGCTTGGCCGAGGCGAAGGGCTCGAAGAGCCGCGCCGCCGCGCCAGGCGGCAGGCCGGGGCCGGTGTCGGAGACGGCGAACTCCACGCCCTCCGGCACGCGGGCGGCACGGAGCGTCACGCGGCGCTCGTCCTGCCCCTGCATCGCTTCGGCCGCGTTGCGCAGCAGGTTCGCCAGCACCTGCCGGATCTGCACCGCATCCGCGAAGATGTCGCCCGCGAGGGGATCCACCGAGGCCTCCACCTGGAGGGGCAGGCCGGGCAGCGCCGCGGCGTCACCGGCTGCCTGCGCCACCAACAGCGCCACGGGCGTGATCGCCAGCTCACCCTCCGCGCGGCCGACGAAGTCGCGCAGGCGCCGGACGATGTCGCCCGCGCGCACCGCCTCCGTCCCCGCGGCCTCCACCGCGGCCCGGATCCGCCCGCGCAGCTCCTCCGCGCCCTCCTCCACCGCCAGCCTGTCCAGCATCAGCCGCGCGGCGCCGGCGTAGTTGGCCATGGCGCCGAGCGGCTGGTTCAGCTCGTGCGCCAAGCCCGCGGCCATCGCGCCGACCGCGCCGATGCGGGAGGCGCGCATCGCCTCGGCCCTCAGCGTCGCCAGCTGCGCCTCCGCCTCGCGCCGGCGCGTGACGTCGCGTGCGACGGCGAGCTGGCCGGTGCGCCCGTCCCCGAGCCGGATGGGCACGCCGGTGGTGGCCAGGCGCAGCGCCCGGCCGTCGGGCGTGAGGGCGCCGAACTCGTGGTCCAGCCTCTCGCCCGCGCAGATGCGCCGGTGCGCGGCGATCCAGGCCTCGCGGTCCTCCTCCGCCACGAAGCGCAGGACCGGCCCGTCCGTCAGCGCCGCCTCGGACGGCGCGCCCAGCATGCGCAGCCCGGCCGCGTTCAGGGAGACGAGGCGTGCGTCGGGGTCGAGCACCATCACGCATTCCGGCACCGCGTCCACCACGGCGCGCAGCCGCGCCTCTCCGGCCTCCAGCGCCGCCTCCGCGGTCTTGCGGCGCGTGATGTCGCGGGAGATGCCGAGGATCCGCGTGGCGCGTCCCGCCGCGTCCCGCTCCGCGACCAGCGCATGCGCGTTCACCCAAACCCAGTGACCGTCCCGGTGGCGCATCCGGTAGTCGGCCTCGACGACCGCCACGCCGCCCGCGATCTGCTCCCCGATCAGCGCCCGCATGCGCGGGAGGTCCTCCGGATGGATCAGCGCCTCCCACCACGCGAAGTCCATCTCCGTGCCCTCCGGCAGGCCGAGCGTGGCGAGCCAGCGCGCATCCACCGTCGAGCGCGCGCTGCGCACGTCGAACTCCCACAACCCCGCACCCGTGGACTCGAGCGCCAGGCGCAGCCGCGTCTCGCTCGACCGCAGCGCCTCCTCCGCCTGGCGCGCCTCGGTGACGTCGCGGACCATGCCGATGAAGCGGCGCCTGCCGTCCGGCATCGGGAGAAGGCGCCCATGCGCATCGAGCCAGATCCAGGCGCCGCCCTCGTGCATGTAGCGGAAGCTGCTGAAGAACCGCCCATCGCCCTCGCCCGCTCGCGCCACGTCCTGCCGCAGGCGCGGCGCGTCCTCCGGGTGGACGCGGGCGCGGAAGCGGGCCATGTCGGCACGGCCCGAGGGGTCCAGCGGCAGGCCGAGCAGCGCGTAGTGCTCCGGCGACCAGAGCGTGGTGTCGTCCTCCCCCAGGATCCGGTCCCAGGTCGCGAAGCCGGCGGTGCCGAGGGCGAAGCGCAGGCGCTCCTCGCTCTCGGCCAGCGCGGCGCGGGCCGCGCGCTCGGCCGTCACGTCGCGCACGATGCCGAGGCAGCGCTTGCGGCCGTCGGGCAGGGTGCGCACGCGGCCATGCTCCTCCACCACAAGCTCCGTGCCGTCTGGGCGACGTATGCGGTAGTCCGTGCGGAAGCTGCCGCCGCGCGCCGCGGCCTCCCGCAGGTCGCCCATGGCGCGGGCGAGGTCGTCGGGGTGGACGCGGCTCATCCACATGGCGGTGGTTGCCCGGCCCGCGGGATCGGGCGGGTAACCGAGAAGCTCGAACAGCCGCTCCGACCAGATGCACGGGTCCTCGCCCACCACCAGGTCCCAGGTCGCGAGTTCGGCCCCCTCCAGCGCAAGGCGAAGCCGCTCCTCGGCCTCGGCAAGCGCCTCCTGCGCGCGGCGCTCCGCCGTGATGTCCTTCAGCACGCCGATGAAGCGCCGCCCGCCCTCGGGGCGCGGCAGGATCCGGCCATGCCCCTCCAGCCAGATCGTCCCGCCGTCCAGGCGGCGGGCGCGGTACGTCAGGTGCCACCTGCCGTCCCCGTGCTCCGCCCTCTCCCACTCCGCCATCGCGGCGGCCAGGTCCTCGGGGTGGATGCGGTCGCGCCACATGGCCACGGTGGCGCGGCCGTCCGGATCCACCTCGTGGCCGAGGATGCGGAAGTGGTTGGGCGACCAGAGGACCGTCTCCTCGCCCATCACCATGTCCCAGGTGGCGAGCCCGGCGCCCTCCACCGCCAGGCGCAGGCGTTCCTCGCTTGCGGCCAGCGCCGCCTCGGCCCGGCGCCGCTCCGTGATGTCGAGCCACGCGGACTGCGCCGCGACGCGCCCGCAGCACTCGATGCGCGTCGAGGTGACGAGGATGTCGCGCAGGGCCCCGTCCCGCGTCCGGTGGCGCGTGGTGAACTGCAGGCGCCCATTGGGAGAGCGCGCGCGGTGGCGCATCCGGGCCTCCACCTCCGCCGGCGAGGCCACCTCGATGTCCCACATCGTCAGGCGCGCGAACTCCTCCCGCGAGTAGCCGAGCTGCTGCGCGGCGAGGTCGTTGAAGTCGAGGATGGCGCGCGTCTCGATGTCCAGCACCACGATCGAGATCGGCGCGGTTTCCATCAGCCCGCGCCAGCGCGTCTCCGCGTCACGCAGGGTGCGGCCGGCGCCGTCGCGTTCGCTCACGTCGCGCAGGAGCACGGCGCAGCATGCGGCCCCGTCCTCGCCTCGGCACGCGCCGATGGCGATGTCGAGCAGCCGCCTCGTTCCATCCGGACGGCGCACCGGCACGGCCTGCCCGGCCAGGCGCTCCGGCGGCCCGTCGCGCCCGAGGAGCGCCGAAAGCGGCTGCCCGGCCGGATCCGCGACACCGAGCAGCCGCGCCGTGGCGGCATTCGCGGTCCCGACGCGTCCCTCCGCATCCAGCATCAGCACCGCATCGCCCGCCGCATCGAGCACGGCCCACAGGCCGGCGGCGGGCGCCGCGCGGTGGTCCAGCGGGCGGAGCATGAGGGTGAGGCCGACCGGCCGCCCTGCCTGGTCGCGCAGGGCCACGAGGCTGGCCTGCAGGGGAAGCGGCCGCCCGTCGCGGCCGAGGCGTTCGCCTTCCTCGACATGCGCGCCCTGCGACAGCGCTGCCCGCATCACCGCTGCCGGGCGCCCCGCCGCGCGGGCCGCGGGCGGGAAGAGGATGTCGTGCGGCTGGCCCAGCACCTCGGCCTCGGCCCAGCCGGTCAGGCGCGTGGCGCCCGCGTTCCAGAGGGTGATGCGCCCCTCGGCGTCGAGGTTCGCGACGGCGATGTGCTCGCCCGCGCGGGGTCCGGGCCATGACCGGTCCGGGGAGGCGAGGTCAATCTGATGATGCATCGGGCAGGTATCCGCAACGGCGCCTGGATGGTGCGGACGGTCAGGCCGCGGCACAAGCACATGCGGTCAGGCGGGCATGGTGTCCGGCCGGAGAAGCATGCCGATCGCCGCGCCAACCTCCCACGCGGGGGCGGAAGGAGGCATGACGAGGAGCGCGCCGTCATCCGGCCGTCCCGGCACGACCGCCACCGCGTCCCGCGCAAGCAGGACCACGGGGAGCCATGGCCGCTCGGCGCGCAGGGCCTCGACAAGCTGCACCCCGTCCAGCCCCGCCAGGTGGGGGGAGGTGACGAGCAGGTCGAAGAACCAGCCGGTGCTGGCACGGCCCCAGGCTGCCAGGCCGTCGGCCTCGGCCTGGACGGTGCAGCCGAGGGCCCGCAGGGCGCCCCCGAAGAGGGCAGCATCGGATCCGGCCAGCAGGATGCGGGCGCCGGCCAGGGGGGCATCCCTCCGTCGCACGACGGCCAGCGCCTCGCCTGCGCCGGGCACGGGTAGGGGGTGATCGGGCATCCGTGGACGTCGCCTCTGCACGCCGGGACGCGTCCTGCGCCTCGCCCCGCACTCGTGCAGGCCGACAGGCGAAAGAATGTCACCCGGATGCGCGCGCCTGTCGCCCTGGCAGCAATACTTTCCGGGTTTCTACGAGTGTTGTGCGAGACGTCGGGCCTGAGTTCCCGAAGGGCGGTTGACCTTCCGATGCCGCTGTGGATTGACCGTCGCGCAGGACGCTGGATCGGCTCGGCATCCCGGCGGGCAGGAGGAGATGGCATTGGGCAGGGCGGGCAGGATGGCCGGTTCGGATCCCTCGGGCGAGCGGCCGGTCCTCGTCGTGGACGACGACGCGGGCGCCCGGAAAAGCCTTGTCATGCTGCTGGAGGCGGCAGGGCACACCACCCTCGCCTACGCCTCCGCAGCGGCGCTGGCGGAGCGCGGCGTTCCCGCCAACGCGGCCTGCCTTCTCCTCGACGTGCGGTTGGGCGAGGGGGAGGACGGCGTGAGCCTGCTGGAGCGCCTGCGCGGCCAGGGCGACCGGACGCCGGTGGTGATGGTCACGGGCCACGGCGACGTGCCGCTGGCCGTGCGCGCGATGCGCGCCGGCGCGGTGGACTTCGTCGAGAAGCCCTACACGACCGACCGGCTGCTCGCCGCGCTCGATGCCGCGCACGCCGTCGGCGCCAGCCGGGCGCAGGCCGAGGCCCTGGTCGCCGGGCTCACCGGCCGGGAGCGGGACGTCCTGGAGCGGCTGATCGAGGGCAAGTCGAACAAGGCCATCGCGGCCGAACTCGGCATCTCCTCCCGCACCGTGGAGGCCTACCGGGCCGCGATCATGCTGAAGCTCGGCGTCCGGTCGCTGGCCGAGACGGTGCGCGTCGCGCTCGCCGCCGGGCTCGGCGAGTAGGCCGCACGCGCTACTCCGCCGCCTGCGCCTCGCCCGGAGCCTGGGGCCTGCGGATCCGCAGGCGCCGGATGCGGCGCGGATCGGCCTCCAGAACCCGGAACTCGAGGCCCGAGGGGTGGGAGATCAGCTCACCGCGCGCGGGCACCCGGCCGGCCAGGGTGAAGACCAGCCCGCCCACCGTGTCGATGTCGGCCCCCCGCTCCTCCTCGGTCAGCACGGGGCCCATGCGGGCCTCGAAGGCCTCGATCTTCGTGCGCGCGTCGATCTCGAGCGTGCCGTCGGGGCGCGCCACGATGGTGGGCTGCTCCACCTCGTCATGCTCGTCGGAGATGTCGCCCACGATCGTCTCGACCAGGTCCTCGATCGTGACCAGCCCGTCGATGCCGCCGTACTCGTCCACCACCAGCGCCATGTGCAGCCGCGCGGCGCGCATCTGCAGGAGCAGGTCGAGCACGGGGACGGAGGGCACGACGAAGAGCGGCCGCCGCAGGATCGCCTTCATCGAGAACAGCGCGGGGTCGCGCCCGACGCCCGCGAAGACGTCCTTGATGTGGACCATGCCGACGATGTCGTCGAGGTTCTCCCGGTAGACGGGGAAGCGGCTGTGGCCCTCGCGCTGGATCAGGCGGATCGCCTGGTCGAGCGACAGGTTCTCCGGCATCGCGACGATGTCCGCGCGCGGCACCATGATGTCGTAGGCGGTGCGCCCCCGCAGCTTGAGCACGTTGCCGAGCAGAACCCGTTCGTGGGTGTCGAGGCCGTCCTCCTCGTCGTCGGCGCGGCTCTCATCCTCGGCCTTGCGCTCGATCAGCTCCTCGACGCGGTCGCGGACGCTCTCGGCCTCGCGCTTGCGCAGCAGGCCCTGCAGCATCCAGAACAGGCCGCGGTCGTTGGCATGGCCGTTCTGCCCGTTGCCGCTCATGTCGCCCCCCGCCACGGGTTGGGCCGGCCGAGGCGGCGCATGACCCGCGCCTCCGCGCGCTCCATCCGGCGCGCCTCGCCCGCTTCCAGATGGTCATGCCCCGCCAGGTGCAGGGCGCCGTGGGCCACGAGATGCGCGAGGTGGTCGGCCGCCCGGCGCCCTGCCTCCCGCGCCTCGCGCCGCACGGTGCCGAGCGCGAGCGCCACGTCGCCCAGGTGCCCGGGGTTCCCGGACGGGAAGCTCAGCACATTGGTCGGCTTGGCCTTGCGGCGGTGCGTGCCGTTGAGGCGCTTCACCTCGCGGTCATCCGCGAGCAGCACGGTGACCTCGCCGGCGGCACCCGCCTCGCGCAGCGCGGCCTCGGCGGCGCGGCGGGCCAGGGCCTCCGGCCGCTGCACCGCGGCCCGCCAGCCCGGCGCCGCCAGGATCACGGACACCGAAAGCTCCGGCGTCCTCTTCTTCCCGGCCTTGCGGCCGGGACGTCTACTTCCCGGTTCCATCACGCTCCCGCTTCGACCGGGCGCGGTCCTGCGCCTGGTCATCGAAACGCCCATAGGCGGCGACGATCTTCGCCACCAGCGGGTGCCTTACCACATCGCGCTCCGCAAAGCGCGAGATCGCGATGCCCTCCACACCTTCCAGGATGGACAGGGCCTCGGCAAGGCCGGATTTCTGGCCTGCCGGCAGGTCCACCTGGGTCGGGTCGCCGGTCACCACCATCCGGCTGCCCTCGCCCATCCGGGTCAGGAACATCTTCATCTGTGCGGGCGTGGTGTTCTGCGCCTCGTCCAGGATGGCGTAGCAGTGGGCCAGCGTCCGGCCCCGCATGAAGGCGAGCGGCGCGATCTCGATCTCGCCGGAGGCGATGCGCCGCGCCACCTGCTCCGCCGGCAGCATGTCGTGCAGCGCGTCGTAGAGCGGGCGGAGGTAGGGATCCACCTTCTCCTTCATGTCGCCGGGCAGGAAGCCGAGCCGCTCGCCCGCCTCGACCGCGGGGCGGGAGAGGACGATGCGGTCCACCCGCCCGGCCTGCAGCAGCGCCACGCCCTGCGCCACGGCGAGGTAGGTCTTGCCGGTGCCGGCCGGGCCGATCCCGAAGACCATCTCGTGCCGCGCCAGCGCGTCCATGTACGCCGCCTGGGCCGGG
>DASQNQ010000184.1:0-2432 GCA_035644895.1 Acetobacteraceae bacterium
CCCGGGGATGCCCGCATCGGCACCCTGCTGCGCGCGGCGCGGGAGCGGCGGGGTGCCGCCTACGCCGCGCTGCGCACGGCGCTCGACGGGCCAGGCTTCCGCCGCCTGCTGTGGGAGGTCGTGGCCGTCCTGCAGGCGCGCCCCTGGCGGGACGAGCCGGCCGAGGAGGAGGTCACGGCCCGCCGCGCGCTGCCGCTGGAGGCCTTCGCGGCAAAGCTGCTCGACCGCCGCTGGCAGCGGCTCGTTGCCGCCGGCGCCGACATCTCCGCCATGCCCGACGAGGCGCTGCACGAGCTGCGGCTGGAGGCCAAGCGCCTGCGCTACCCGGCCGAGCTTTTCGCGCCGCTCTGGGGACGCCGGCGCGGGCGCCGCTTCCTGAAACGCCTCGCCGAGGTGCAGGAGGCCTTCGGCCTGTCGAACGATGTCGCGGTGGCACGCAGCCTCGTCGGGCAGCTCGTCACGCGGGGCGGCGCAGGAATGGCCTGGGCGGCCGGCGTGGCAGAGGGCTGGTCGCTCGCCCGCGCCCGGCCCGCACGCCGCCGCTCGGCCGAGGCCTGGGAGGCATTGCTCGAAACGGAAGCATACTGGAATCAGGGCTGAAGAGCATGGTCTTGAAAGGACATCTTGTCTTCTGAGTGGCTTGCGGACGTTACGATTCTGGAAGTAAACTTGTCGTGTGTTGTCGCCCCGTCGCCGCATCTTCCGCTCATCCCGCAGCCCACGCCTGCGCGGGTCGGGGCTAGCCCTGACCGCGTGCGTCGCCGTCCTGCTGTCCTCGGGCGTGGGCCTGCCCTCCAACCTGCGCAGCCCCGGACCGCCCGACGCGGACTGGTCCGCCCTGGCTTTCGAGGTCCGGGTGCTGGATGGCGCGACGCTCCGGCTTGGCGACCGGACGATGCGCCTCTCGGGCGTGGAGCCGCCCGCCCGCGGCGAGGCCTGCGCGGACCCATCCGGCCGCCCCTTCGACTGCGGCGCGGCAGCGGCGGAGGCCCTCTCGCGGCTCGTGAACGGCCGGTCCGTGGTCTGCCGGGCGGAACACGCCTGGGCCCCCGGCCACGCCCTCGGCACCTGCCAGGCCGGGGGAGCGGAGCTGAATTCCGGCATGGTCGCCGCCGGCTGGGCGCTGGCCACGCGGCGGGACACGCCGCTCACCGAGCAGGAGGCCGTGGCGCGAGCCGCGGCGCGTGGGCTGTGGGCCGGCGGCTTCAGCCGGCCGGAGGCGTGGCACCGCCGCCCCTGATCCGGATCGCGCGCGTCGCGGCGGCCGTACCGTGAAGCGTGATGCGGCCGGGACGTTGCCAAGGCTCCGCCCCCGCCCATACATTGCAGCGCATCATAACGGTGCCGAGAGCCAAGCCCCCCGGCGCCCGACTCCATGAGGAAGAATGCCATGGCCACCACGGACAAAGGGACCGTCACCTTCACCGTGGACGGGACGAACCGAAGCACGAAGCTGCCGATCCTGGGCGGCTCGATCGGGCCCGACGTGGTGGACATCCGCAAGATCTACGGCGACCTCGGCGTCTTCACCTTCGACCCGGGCTACGGCGAGACGGCGAGCTGCGAGAGCCAGATCACCTACATCGACGGCGACGAGGGCGTGCTGCTCTACCGCGGCTACCCGATCGAGCAGCTGGCCGAGAACTCCGACTTCATCGAGGTCTGCTACCTGCTGATGAACGGCGAGCTGCCGACCGAGGCGCAGCTGAAGGAGTTCCGGAAGGGCGTCACCTACCACACCATGGTGCACGAGCAGATCCGTCGCTTCTTCGACGGCTTCCGCCGCGACGCCCACCCGATGGCGATCATGTGCGGCGTGGTCGGCGCGTTGGCCGCCTTCTACCACGACAACCTGGACATCAACGACCAGGAGCAGCGGCGCATCGCAGCGTTCCGGCTGATCGCGAAGGTGCCGACCATCGCGGCGATGGCCTACAAGTACTCGCTCGGCCAGCCCTTCGTGTACCCGCGCAACGACCTCTCCTACGCGGCGAACTTCCTCTACATGCTGAACGCCGTGCCGGCGGAGCCCTACCAGGTCTCGCCCGTGCTGGCGCGCGCCATGGACCGCATCCTGGTGCTGCATGCGGACCACGAGCAGAACGCCTCCACCTCCACGGTGCGGCTCGCGGGCTCGACGGGCGCCAACCCCTTCGCCTGCATCGCGGCGGGCATCGCGGCGCTGTGGGGCCCGGCGCATGGCGGCGCGAACGAGGCGGTGCTGAAGATGCTGGCCGAGATCGGCTCGCCCGGGAACATCCCGGCCTTCATTCGCGAGGTGAAGGACAAGAACAGCCACACCAAGCTGATGGGCTTCGGCCACCGGGTCTACAAGAACTTCGACCCGCGCGCGAAGATCATGAAGGAGACCTGCCACGAGGTCCTCGGCGAGCTCGGCATCAAGAACGAGCCGCTGCTGGACATGGCGATGG
>DASQNQ010000185.1:0-7109 GCA_035644895.1 Acetobacteraceae bacterium
CCGTCCATCTGCCGCCGCAGCCCCTCGGCCTGACGCGCCAGCTCGGCCGAGGCGGCACGGAGCTGCGTGGCCGCGGCGCCGGTGTGGCCGGCCCCGTCCGTCACGCCCTCCGCATGGTGCGAAACCTCCCGCACCCCGTCCGCCGCGGCGATGACGGCGCGCCCGATCTCCTTCGTCGCCGCGGCCTGCTCCTCCGCCGCCGCCGCCACCTGGCCGGCGATGGCGTTCATCTCCTCGATGGTGCGGGCGATGGCCTGGATGGCCGCGACCGCTCCTCCCGTCTCGGCCTGCATGGCGGAGATCTGCGTGCCGATCTGCTCGGTGGCCTTCGCCGTCTGGCTTGCCAGCGCCTTCACCTCGCCGGCCACCACGGCGAAGCCCTTCCCGGCCTCGCCGGCACGCGCCGCCTCGATGGTGGCGTTCAGCGCCAGCAGGTTCGTCTGGCCTGCGATGTCGGTGATCAGCCGCACCACCTCCCCGATCCGCTGCGCCGACGCGGTCAGGCCGGTGACGGCGGCATCGGTCGCCCGCGCGTCCTCGGCCGCGCGCCGCGCCACCGCCGCGCTCTGCGCGACCTGCCGCGCGACGTCGGCGATGCTGGCCGAGAGCTCCTCGGTCGAGGCGGAGACGGTCTGCACGCTCGCAGAGGCCTGGCCGGAGGCCGCGGACATCGCCTCGGCCCGCGCCGCGCCATCCTGCGCCGCGCCCTGCAGCCCGCCCGCCGTGGCATCCAGCTCGGTCGAGGCTGCCGCCACGCCGCGCAGCGAATCCGCCGTCTCCGCCTGGAAGCGGGCCAGCAGCGCGTCCAGGTGCTCCGCGCGGCGCTGCCGCTCGGCCTGGCGCGCCGCCGCCTCCTCGGCCAGCTTGTTGCGTTCCTGCGACGCCTGGCGGAACACCTCCATCGCCCGGGCCAGCGCGCCCACCTCGTCCCGTCGCCCGGCCCCGACAACGGAAACCGAGAGGTCGCCGCCGGCCAGCCGGCCCATGGCGCCGGCGAGGTCCGAGAGCGGCCGGCCCACATGGCGGATCGCGAAGACGGCCGAGAGCAGGCCCAGCGCGAGGGTCAGCAGCAGGGCAGCGCCGGCCAGCGCCATCTGGGTCAGCGCCGCCTGCCACGCCGTGTCCGCCTCGGCCGTCAGCGCTCCCCCTACCCTTCCCTGCGCCGCCAGCGTCGGCGCCATCGCCGCGGAGGCGAGGGTGAACCACTCGGCGGGGCGCAGCGGGTAGGCGGGCGTGGCCTCCATGCCGGCCTGCAGCACGGCGCGGCGCAGCTCGTCGAAGCGGCCGGCGAAGGTGGCGGCCTTGGCGGCGGCAACAGCCTGCGTGACCTCCGGCCCGAGCTCCGCCGCCAGGGCCTCCACACGGGCCCAGGCCGAGAGGACGCGGCCCCGGAGCTCGCCCAGCGCCAGCAGGTCGGTGCCGCTCATGGCGCGCCCGGCAGCCAGGATGCCGTTGACCGACCCCCGCTCGCGGCCGCCGAATTCGCTCGCCTCCCAAAGCGCGAGACGTAGCGCAAGGCCGTGCTGCACCCGTCCCTCGGCGGACTGCACCGCCTCCTCCGCGGCCAGCGCCAGGTCGTGGCCGGTGGCCAGGATCAGCTCGCCCATGCCGGGGAACCAGGCGCTGCGCAGCGCAGCCGGTGCGGGCTCGCCCGACATCAACGCGCGGTCCACGCCGGCCCGCATCTCCTGCGCCCGGGCCAGCAGGGCCGCGGCACGCTCGGCCACCGCCCCCACCTGCGTCCCGCCCAGCGCGCGGGCGCCGGACACGCCCTCGAGGAAGGCGGCATCGCCGGCACGCCGCGCCTCGGCCAGCGCCTCTCGCTGGGCGGCCGTCGCGGCGGATGGGTTGCCGAGCAGCCCGTTGGCGGTGCCGCGCTCCACGGCCCAGGCCGCCGCCGCACGCAGCAGCGCGTCGCCCGTGCCGACGAGGTCAGCGACGCGGCGCGCCTCCGCCGCATGGGTCCAGGCCTCGTAGGAGCGTGTGGCGGCAAGGCCCCCCGCGACGGTCGAGAGACCGAGGGCGAGCAGGGCGAGCCGGGAGCGGATGGTGCGCATGTGGCCGGTACTGTGTCCTGCCGGGGCCGGCGCGGCCCCGGTCTGCGGGCGGGATAGGACCGGTCTGCGAATGCTGCATTAACGGCACCAGTATGGGCGCGCATCCAACCGGGGCCGTCCGGGGTTATGGTCCCGGCACGGCAGCAGGGGAGGATTTCATGGACCAGGACAGGCTGGCTGCGCTGCGGGCGCGCTACGCGGATGCGCCGGGCGGACTGATCCATGACCCGCACTTCGCCCGCGTGGCGGCGGCGACCTTCTCCTCGCCGGATGCGCGCAAGTGGCCCTTCGCGGGCATCGCGACCTTGCTCGGCGCGCCGCACCGGACGGAAGCGGAAGGCCTTGCCGATCTCGACATCGCGCTGCTCGGCGTGCCGATGGACCTAGGCGTCACGAACCGCGCGGGCGCCCGGCTCGGCCCGCGGGCGGTGCGCGGCGTGGAGCGCATCGGACCGTACGAACACGCGCTGCGCATGGCGCCGCTGACCGAGGCGCGCGTGGCCGACATCGGCGACGTGCCGATGCGCAGCCGCTTCTCCCTCGCCGAGTGCCACGCCGACATCGAGGCGCACTTCACGCGGCTGCGCGCAGCGGGGGTCCGCACGCTGGCCGTGGGCGGCGACCACTCGATCTCGCTGCCCATCCTGCGCGCGCTGGGCGAGGGCCGGCCGCTCGGCATGGTGCATGTGGACGCGCATTGCGACACCTCCGGCCCTTACGAGGGCTCGAAGTTCCACCATGGCGGGCCGTTCCGGCAGGCGGTGCTCGACGGCGTCCTGGACCCGGAGCGCGTGATCCAGATCGGGATCCGCGGCGGAGCGGAGTACCTGTGGGAGTTCTCGACGGAGAGCGGCATGACCGTGCTGCACGCCGAGGAGGTCGCGGCACTCGGCATTCCTGCCGTCCTGGAGCGCGCGCGGCAGGTGGCGGGCGAAGGCCCAACCTACCTCTCCTTCGACATCGACAGCCTGGACCCGGCCTTCGCGCCCGGCACCGGCACGCCGGAGGCCGGGGGCCTCTCGACGCGGGAGGCGCTGGCGCTGCTGCGCGGCCTGGCCGGCCTCGACATCGTGGGCGCCGACGTGGTCGAGGTCGCGCCGCAATACGACCCGACCACCGTCACGGCGCAGGCGGCCGCGCAGGTTGCGTTCACGGCGCTGTGCCTGATGGTGCGCGCACCGTCCTTGGCGCGGCGCTGAACACTCCTCCCGCCGGGTGCCGCGGATGTGCGACACTCGCGCGAACGAAACGCGGGAGGGAGTTCATGTCCAGGATGGCGGTTGGGCCGTGGCGGCGTGCGCTGCTGGGGGCGATGCTGGCGACCGGCGTCGCGGGTGCGGCGGCTGCGCAGGGCGGCTTCCCGGCACGCCCGGTCAGCATGGTGGTCGGGTTCGCCCCGGGCGGTCCCGCCGACGTCATCGCGCGGTTGATCGCGCCGGCCCTCGGCGCCGATCTCGGCCAGCCCGTCGTCGTCGAGAACGTGGCCGGCGCCGGCGGCGCCATCGGCCAGGGCCGCGTCACCGGCGCCCGTCCGGACGGCCACACCATCCTGTTCGGCAGCCTCGCCCAGGCCACCATACCGACCATCAACCGCAGCCTCTCGTTCGACCCGATGGCGCTGCAGGCGATCGGGATGGTGAACGAGGTGCCGATGGCCATCATCGCGCGCCGCGACTTCCCGGCCGCGAACCTGGCGGAGCTTGCGGCCGTGGTCCGGCGCGCGGGGCGGCGCCTGAACCTCGGCAATGCCGGCGTCGGGTCCACCAGCCACCTGTGCAGCCTGCTTCTCGTCTCCGCGATCGGCACGCCGGTGACGCTGGTGCCCTATCGCGGCAACGCGCTGGTGATGAACGACCTGATGTCCGGCACGCTGGACATGGGCTGCGACCAGACCACCAACAACGCCGAGCAGATCCGCGCCGGCACCATCCGCGGCTACGCCATCACCACGCCCGCGCGCGCCACAGCCCTCCCCGAGGTGCCGACCACGGCCGAGGCCGGGCTGCCGGAGATGCGCATGTCCGGCTGGAACATGCTCTTCGCGCCCGCCGGCACGCCGCGCCCGGTGGTGGACCGGCTGAACCAGGCGCTGCTGGCGGTCCTGCGGGATGAGAACGTGCTGCGCCGCATGGTGGAACTCGGCAGCATGCCTGCGGACGGGGAGCGAACCACGCCAGATGGCGCGCAGGCCTTCTGGCGTGCCGAGATCGCCCGCTGGAAGCCGCTGATCGAGGCGGCGGGGCAGTTCGCGGATTAGCCCCCGCCCTGCCCTGCCGTCAGGTCTCCCCGCCGCCGTTCACCGCGATCATCTGGCCGTTGACATAGGCGCCGCCATCGCCTGCCAGCATGCGGACCACGGCGGCGACCTCGGCCGGCTTGCCCATGCGGCCGAGCGGCACGCGCGCGACATAGCCGTGCCGGTTGGTCTGCACGCCCGGCTGGTCGTCATCGGCCTCGATCGGGCCGGGCGAGATGGCGTTCACGGTGACGCCCTTCGGCCCGAACTCCTTCGCCAGCGACTTGGTCAGGCCCCAGACGCCGTGCTTCGCGACGGAGACGGGCGCGCGGCCCGCATAGCCGTGGATGGCGTTCATGCCCGTGAAGCTGACGACGCGCCCCCAGCCGCGCCCGACCATGCCCGGCAGCGCGGCCTGCGAGAGCCACACGGCGGCCTCCAGGTCCACGGCCATCACCCGCTGCCAGTCCTCCGGCTCCATCTCCAGGAAGGGCTTCGCGGGGCGGAGCGCGGCGTTGTTCACCAGCACGTCCACGGTGCCGAAGGCGGCCAGCGCCTCGGCCACGATGCGCCGGCACTCCTCCCGCCGCCCGACATCGCCCATGGCCACCAGGGCCTGGACGCCGAGGCCGCGCGCCTCCTCGGCCACCGCCTCGGCCGCGGCGCGGTCCGAGGAGCCGTTGACGACGACGTTCAGGCCATCCGCCGCCAGCCCGAGCGCCACGGCGCGGCCGATGTTGCGCCCTGCGCCGGTGATGAGTGCGGTCCTTCGGGGTGTCGTCGCCATGCCCTGCTCCGTCTCTCCGCGTTCCGGCCCGTCGAGCGGCGCCGTTCGCGGAAGGTCATGCCGCAGGCGGGCCGGAAACGCGAGGGGCGGCGGGCCGGATGCCTACGGACCTCTGCAATGCAGCCTTCGGCGGCACGCGCGGGCGAACCGACCTGCAGAAGATCGGGGACCGGTACATGGACCGGAAGTCCAATCCGCTCCGTCCCGGTGCGCTGACGCGGCGCGGCCTCGTCGGCGTCATGGCGCAGCGCCGCTTGGCGCATGGTCGAAGGCGATGGACTTCACGAGCGCAAAGAGAGGCTGGCCGGGCGCCAGGCCAAGCCGGTCCACCGCCCCGCGCAGCACGCGCGAGAGCAGGACCGCGCCGCCCAGGTCTAGGCGCAGGAAAACCTCCGCGGGCTCCGCGGCGGGTTCGATGGCGACAAGGCGGCAGGGCAGGACGTTGTCGATGGACACCGCATCCGGCGGGCGGAGCGCCACGGCCACGTCGCGCGCGCGCAACCGCAGGCGGATCCGCGTGCCCGGCGGCTCCGGCCGCTGCGGCAGGAGCAGCGTGGCGCCGCCGAGGGCCACCCGCGTCAGCCCGCGGGCGGGCTCGTGCGCGGCGATCTCCGCGCGCAGCACCACCCCTGCGTCGCGCCGCGCGGCCAGCGGCAGGTCGGTGCGGGCGGCGATCGCCTCGACCGGGCCCGCGGCCAGCACCCGGCCTGCCTGGATCATCACGAGGTCGTCGGCCAGCGCATCCACCTCGTCCAGCGCGTGCGTGACGTAGAGGATGGGCAGGCGCGCGGCATCGCGCAGCCGCGCGAGGAAGGGCAGCACCTCCGCGCGGCGCGCGGCGTCCAGCGCGGCCAGCGGCTCGTCCATCAGCAGCAGCCGCGGCCGGGCCAGCAGCGCGCGGCCGAGCGCGACCCGCTGCCGCTCACCCCCCGAGAGCGTGCGGGGGCGGCGGCCGAGCAGATGGCCGATGCCGAGCAGATCCACCACCTCGGCGAAGCCCGGGCCCCGTGCGTCGCGCGGCGCGCGGCGCAGCCCGTAGCGCAGGTTGGTTCCCACCGACAGATGCGGGAACAGCCGCGCGTCCTGGAAGACCATGGCGCAGCGGCGCGCCTCCGGCGGGACAGAGCACCGCGCCGCGCCGTCGAACAGCGCCGTGCCGTCGAGCGCGATGCGCCCCTCCTGCGGGCGCAGCAGCCCGGCGATGGCCGAGAGGATCGTGCTCTTGCCGCAGCCCGAGGGGCCGAACAGGGCCGTGACCCCGGGCCCGCCCGCGAAGGCGACATCCAGCGCGAAGCCGTCATCCATTGCCGCGCGCGGGCCGGTGCCCCGGCCGAAGCGGTGGCGCAGCCTGACCTCGAGCATCAGGCGCGGCCGAGCAGGCGATGCATCCGGCGGGCGATGAGTTCGGCCAGCAGGAGGCCCGCCAGCGCCAGGCCGAAGGAGATGGCGGCGAGCCTGGCGGCCGCCGCCTCGCCGCCCGGCGTCTGGGTCGCGCTGTAGATGGCGAGTGGGAGCGTCTGCGTCTCGCCCGGGATGTTGGATGCGAAGGTGATCACCGCGCCGAACTCGCCGAGGCCGGCGGCGAAGGCCACCACCGCCCCGGCCAGGATGCCCGGCGACATCAGCGGCAGGGTGACGGTCAGGAAGGTGTCGAGGCGCCCGGCGCCGAGGGTGCGCGCCGCCGCCTCCAGCCCCTCGTCCACGCTTTCGAGCCCCAGCCGCACCGCGCGCACGATCAGCGGGAAGCCCATCACCGCCGTTGCCAGCACCACGGCGTCGGAGGTGAAGACGAGGCGGATGCCGAACCACTCATGCAGCGGCGCGCCGACCGGCCCGCGCACGCCGAACAGCATCAGCAGCGCCCAGCCGACCACGACCGGCGGCACGACGAGCGGCAGGTGCACCAGCGCGTCCAGCAGCGTGCGGCCTGGGAAGCGCCCGCGCACGAGCAGCCAGGCCACCAGCACGGCCGGGAGCAGCGAGACGGCGACCGTCCGGGCGGCCACGGAGAGGCTGAGCCGGACGGCCT
>DASQNQ010000186.1:0-10279 GCA_035644895.1 Acetobacteraceae bacterium
TGTCGAACACCGAGATGCAGGGTGCCTGCGTGGATGAGGGGCTGCTGACGGTCGCCGCGGGCATGAACGTGCTCCGCCTCGCGCCCCCGCTCATCATCACCGAGGCCGAGGCGGACGAGGCGCTGCGCCTGCTGGACCAGGCCTGCAACCGCATGACGCCCGTCTCGATCGAGGTCGCCGCGACATGAGCGCCGCACTCAAGACCGTGGAGGGGGCGCCCGCCGCCCCCCGCCACTTCCTGGAATTGATGGACCACGACGGCGCGACGCTGCGCCGGATGCTGGACTTGGGCGTCCGCGCCAAGCGCGGCGAGGTGGCGGGGAAGCCGCTGGCGGGCAAGACCGTCGCGCTGATCTTCGAGATCCCCTCCACGCGCACCCGCGTCTCCTTCGAGGTGGGCATCCGCCAGCTCGGCGGCGACCCGCTGGTCCTCACCTCGCGCGCCATGCAGCTCGGCCGCGGCGAGAGCCCGGCGGACACGGCGCGCGTGCTCTCGCGCTACGTGGACGCGATCATGCTGCGCACCGACAACGTCGCGAAGATCCGGGAGCTGGCGGAGCACGCGACGGTGCCCGTCATCAACGGGCTGACCAACGTCTCCCACCCCTGCCAGCTCATGGCGGACGTGATGACCTTCGAGGAGCATCGCGGCCCGATCGCGGGGCAGGTGGTCGCCTGGACGGGCGACGGCAACAACGTCGCGCAGAGCTTCATCCAGGCGGCGGCGCGCTTCGGCTTCACGCTGCGCATCGCGACGCCGCCGGAGCTTGCGCCCCCCGCGCAGCTCGTGGACTGGGCGCGGCGGGAGGGGGCGCGGATCGAGCTGACCTCGGACCCCGTCGCGGCGATGGCCGGCGCCCGCTGCGTGGTCACGGACACCTGGGTCTCGATGTCGGACGAGAAGGACGCCGCGGCGCGCAACCGCCACAACATGCTCGCGCCCTACCAGCTCAACGCCGCGCTGCTGCGCCACGCCGCGCCGGATGCCATCGTCATGCACTGCCTGCCCGCGCATCGCGGGGGGGAGATCACGGACGAGGTGATGGACGGCCCGCAGAGCGTCGTGTTCGACGAGGCCGAGAACCGCCTGCACGCGCAGAAGGGCGTGCTGCTCTGGGCACTCGGCGCCGGCTGATGCTGGACGCGCTGCCGACGCCCTGCCTCGTGCTGGACGAGGCGCGCATGGCGCGCAACGTGGCGCGGCTGCGGCGCCACCTCGAACCGCTTGGCGTCGCGCTGCGCCCGCATCTCAAGACCGTGAAGTCGGTGGAGGCGGCGCGGCGCGTGCTGGCGGGCGGCAACGGCCCGGCCACCGTCTCCACCCTGCGGGAGGCGGAGGTCTTCGCCGGGGCCGGCGTGAGGGACATCCTCTACGCCGTCGGCATCGCGCCGCAGAAGCTGCCGCGCGTGCTCGCCCTGCGCCGTGCGGGCTGCGACCTCTCGGTGGTGCTCGACAGCGTGGACCAGGCGCATGCCATCGCCGAGGCGTCGCGTGCCGCGGGGGATGCCATCCCCGCGCTGATCGAGATCGACAGCGACGGCCACCGCGCCGGGCTGCGGCCGGGCGATCCGCTCATCCCGGAGATCGGGCGCGTCCTGCATGCGGGGGGAGCCGCGCTGCGCGGCGTCCTGACCCATGCCGGGGAGAGCTACGGCGCGGTCGGCGCCGATGCGCTGGCCGCCTTCGCCGAGCAGGAGCGCGCCGCGGCCGTCACGGCCGCCGCCGCGCTGCGGGATGCGGGGCTGCCCTGCCCGGTGGTCAGCGTCGGGTCGACGCCCACGGCGCATTTCGCCCGCGACCTGTCGGGCGTGACCGAGGTGCGGGCCGGCGTCTACGTGTTCCAGGACCTGGTGATGGCCGGCATCGGCGTCTGCGCGCCGGAGGACATCGCGATCTCGGTGCTCGCCACCGTCATCGGCCACCAGCGGGAGCGCGGCTGGATCATCGTGGATGCGGGGTGGATGGCGCTCTCGCGCGACCGCGGCACGGCGGCCCAGGCGGTGGACCAGGGCTATGGGCTGGTCTGCGACGCGGAGGGGCGCGTGCTGCCCGACCTGATCGTTCGCTCGGCCAACCAGGAGCACGGGATCGTTGCCCGCCGCCCCGGCAGCGACGCGCCGCTGCCCGACCTGCCGGTGGGCAGCCGGCTGCGCATCCTGCCCAACCACGCCTGCGCCACTGCGGCGCAGTTCGACGCCTATGAGGTGCTGCCCGAGGATCCGGGTGCCCCACCCGGCCGCTGGTCCATCTTCCGGGGCTGGTAGGGCGCGCCGATGGCCGACCGATTGGGTCGGTTAAGCAAGGAGCAAGGGCGGCGGGCCTAGGTTCCGCCCGCCCGGGCCTCCAAGAGCGCCGGGAAGAGGATTGCTCATGCCCGGACCTCGTCTCTTCCTTGCACGGCTGCGCGACCGCTTCGGCCTCGTGCCCCGCCTCGTGGCCGCGACGCTGCTGGCCGTTGCCGTGGCAGTCGGTGCCGTGTCGGCCGTGGCGGTCAACCAGATCCGCGCCGACCTGCACGACGATGCGGAGTCGCGGCTGGACATGAGCATGGCCGTGCTGAAGGAGGCGCTCCGCCCCCTCGGCACCGAGTGGCGGCAGGAGGGCGACCGCCTGACCCTCGGCGGGCAGCCCCTGAACGACCGCAACGACGTGGTGGACGCCGTGCGGCGCACCACGGGCGCGGTGGCCACGATCTTCCTCGGCGACCTGCGCATCGCCACCAACGTGACGCGGCCCGACGGCGCGCGCGGCACCGGCACGCGGCTGGCGGCCGGGCCGGTGCATGACAAGGTGATCCGTGGCGGGGCCACCTACCGGGGCGAGGCGCAGATCCTCGGCCAGCCCTACATCACGATCTACGAGCCGATCCGCGACGCGGGCGGCCGGCAGCTCGGCATCCTGTTCGTCGGCGTGACGGTGGCGCAGCAGCAGGCCGAGATCCAGGGCGTCATGCTGCGCTTCGCGGCTGGCGCCGGCATCGTGCTGCTGGTGGTGGCGATCGGCGCCTGGCTCGTGCTCCGCGCCTCGCTCCGGCCGCTCGGCGAGCTGGCCGGCGCGCTGAACGCGATCGGCGCGGGCGAGATGGCGGTCCAGGTCCCCTGCACGACGCGCCGCGACCAGCTGGGCGACATCGGCCGCGCCGTGCTGACGCTCCGCGATGCGCGGGGGGAGGCCGAGCGGCGCCAGGCGGAGGCCGAGGCGGCGCGGGGCCGGGCGGAGGCCGCGCGGCGCGCGGCGCAGGTGGAGACGGCGGAGCGGCTGGAGCAGTCGGTGGGCGGCATCGCCGCGCGCCTTGCCTCCGCCGCGAACGACCTGCAGCGCGCGGCGGCCGAGGTCGGCGCGGCCGGCGAGCGGACCGTGGGCCGCGCGGGCGACAGCGCCACGCGGGTCGCCCAGGCGACCGCCAACGTCCAGGCGGTGGCGGCCGCGGCCGAGGAGCTGGCCGCCTCCGTTTCCGAGATCACCCGCCAGGTGGCCGAGAGCGCCCGCACGGCGCAGGAGGCGGCGCAGGCGGCGCGGGATTCCGACGCGACGGTGGTGAGCCTGAGCGAGGCGGCGACGCGCATCGGCGACGTGGTGCGGCTGATCTCCGACATCGCGGGGCAGACCAACCTGCTGGCCCTGAACGCCACCATCGAGGCGGCGCGGGCCGGCGAGGCCGGCAAGGGCTTCGCCGTCGTGGCCGGCGAGGTGAAGTCGCTCGCCGCCCAGACGGCCAAGGCGACCGAGGAGATCGGCGCCCAGATCACCGCCATGCGCGGCGCGACCGAGCAGGCGGTGGGGGCCGTGCGCCACATCGCCGGCGCCGTCGGCCGGATGGAGGAGGTGACCACCGCCATCGCAGCGGCCGTCGAGGAGCAGGGCGCCGCGACGCGCGAGATCGCGCGCAACGCCGCCGAGGCCGCGGCGGGCACGGGCGACGCGTCCCAGGGCATCGCCCGCCTGTCGGAGGAGGTGGCGGGGAGTGCCGCCGGCATCTCCACGCTGCGCGGCGCGGGCGAGGAGGTCGCGGGCCAGGGCGCCGCGCTGCGCCAGGAGATCGCGGGCTTCGTCGCCAAGCTCCGCGCGGCCTGACGCCCCTGGCCGGACGCCCGATCGGCGGACATGCTTCGGCACGTCCGCCGGTGGGGGCCGGGCTCGGTCGCGGCCCATCGCCCCGTGCGGGCAGCACCAGCGACGCAGCTTGCATGCGGCGGGGATGGGCGCCCAAGCTGGCCCATGGCGGCAGGGGCCGGATGGGCGGCCCCGAAGGCACCGGATGTTCCCCGGACGCAGGGAGCGCCGCGGCCCGCGCCGCCGGACAGGAGGCGCCATGACGAAGCCCCGGTTCGTACCCGCCAGCAGCGCCCGTGTGCTGCCGCTGTTCGGGGGCGACATCCGCATCACCATGCCGGCGGACGGCCCAGGTGCCGGCTTCAGCGCCTTCGAGGACGTGCGCCAGCCCGGCGATGGCCCGCCGCTGCACGTCCATCACGGCGAGGACGAGATGTTCCGCGTCATCTCGGGCCGTTTCCGGCTGCGGGCCGGCGAGGAGACCTTCGAGGCAGGTCCGGGCGACTGCGCCATCCTCCCGCGGGGCCTGCCGCACAGCTTCGCCAATACAGGCGACGTGGCGGGAACGATGTTCTGCGTCGTCCAGCCCGGCGGCTTCGAGCGCTTCTTCCTGGAGATCGCGGAGGCGGGCCTGCAGGTGCCTGCCGACATGGGCCGCATCGTGGAGATCGCCGCACGCTACAGGCTGGAGTTCCTTGGACCGAACCCGTTCCGCGGTCATTAGGGAGCCCTACGCCGGAAGCAGGCTGCCCGAGCCTTCCGCCGGCGCGGCCGGGTGTTACAAGGGGTTGCCGTCACGGGGCTTGGTTGCCCCGGGTGGCGCCCCATTTCCCGGTTCATGCCCTACTTGACCCGTCGCACCGCACTCCAGGCCGCCGCGGCGGCCGTCGCCGCAGGCACCCTTCCCATGCCGGACGCCCTGGCCCAGGGGGGAGGTCAAGCCGCGGGTCCCGACCGCGCGGGCACGGCGGCACTGGCCGAACGGCCGCTCTTCGGCGCCAGCATGCGCACCCTGCCGAACGGGCTGCGCGTCGTTCACGTCGAGAGCCGGCGGGCGCCCGTCATCGGGCAGTACGTCTTCGTCCAGGCCGGATCGGGCGAGGACCCGGCGGGACGGTCGGGCGTGGCGCACTACCTCGAGCACATGATGTTCAAGGGCAGCCCGCGCGTCGCCTCCGGCGAATTCTCCCGCCGCGTGGCGCGGGAGGGCGGCATGGACAACGCCTTCACCTCCCGCGACCTCACCGGCTACTTCCAGCAGGTCGAGGCGTCGCGCCTCCCGCTCGTCTCGATGATGGAGGCCGACCGCTTCGCCGGCGCCGTCATCCCCGAGGCGGAGATGGAGGCCGAGCGGCAGGTGGTGATCGAGGAGCGCCGCCAGCGCACCGACAGCTCCCCCCGCGCCCTGTTCGGCGAGGCCTTCGACGCCGCCATGTGGGGCCCGCAGCACTGGCGCGGCCGCCCCATCATCGGCTGGGAGGACGAGATCCGCGCCATCACCCATGCGGACCTGCGCGAGTTCTACCGGAACCGCTACGGCGCCGGGAACTGCATCCTGGTGGTCGTCGGCGCCGTGACCGAGGCCGAGCTGCGCCAGGTGGCCGAGGGCGAGTGGGCCGCGCTGCCCGCCCGCCCCGCCGTGCCGCGCGAGCGCCCGGCCGGCCCCGCCGCGCCGCCCGAGCCGCGGCTGACGCGGCAGGATCCGCGGCTGCGGGGGGAGGGGTTCTTCGTCCGCTCCTGGTACGCGCCGACGCTCACCTTCGGCGAGGCGCGGCACGCCTACCCGCTGGAGGTGCTGCGCCACGTGCTCGGCGGCGGCACGGGCTCGCGCCTGCACCGGGCGCTGGTGGAGACCGGCCTCGCCCTCGGCGCGGGCGCGGGCTACGACGGCGACGCGCTCGGCATCGGCGAGTTCGACGTGAGCGCGACGCCGCGCCGCGAGACGCCGCCCGCCCGCCTCGAGCCGGCGCTGGCCGCCGAGGTGAAGCGGCTTCTCGATGAGGGCGGCCCGACCGAGGCCGAGGTGGTGCGCGCCATCCGCCAGATGACGGCGGGCGCGCTGCTGGCGCTGGACGGCATCGGCGCCGCGCCGCGCATGATCGGCTCGGCGCTCGCCATCGGCCTGCCATTGGAAAGCGTGGAGTTCTGGCCCGCCCGGCTGCGCGCCGTGACGCGGGCGCAGGTGGCCGAGGCCGCGGAGGCGGTGCTCGGGCGCGCGGTCTCCGCCTCGGGGTGGCTGCTGCCGACGGGCACGGACGCGCCGGCGGAGGTGCGGCTGTGAGCGACGCCTTCCGCATGAACATCCAGGAGGTCGCGGCCCGCGGCGCCACCGCCTGGCTCGTCGAGGACCACTCGGTCCCGGTCGTCTCGATCGCCTGGGCCTGGGGCGGCGGCGCCGCGCTGGATCCGGCGGAGCGTGCCGGTGCGCTCGCCATCGGCTCCGCTCTGCTGACCGAGGGGGCGGGGGACCTCGACAACGTCGCCTTCGCCGATGCGCTGCGCGATGCAGGCATCGGCCTGTCCTTCGACGCGCAGCGCGACGGGTTCGAGGGCGGGCTGCGCGCCCTGACGCCCGCCCTGCCCGAGGCGGTGCGGCTGGCGAACCTGGCCATGCGTGCGCCGCGCCTCGCCCCCGACGCCTACCAGCGGGCCCGCGCCCGGGCGCTCGCCGGGGCGCGCGCGGCGCTCGAGACGCCGCGTGGCCAGGCGGGGCGCACCTTCTGGGCCTCTGCCTTCCCGGGCCATCCGGCCGGCCGCCCCACGGGCGGCACGGTGGAGAGCCTGGAGGCGATGACACCCGAGGCGGCGCGGGAGGCGCTGTCGCGCCAGCTCCGGCGCGACGGCGTGATCTTCGCGGCCGCCGGCGCCATCACGGCGGCCGACCTCGCGCGGCTGATGCCGGCGCTGCTGGATGGCCTGCCGGAGGGTGCGCCACCCGCGGCCCCCGCGCTGCCGCGCCTCCGGAACTTCGGCCGGGAGGTCGTGCCTGTGCCCGCGCCGCAGTCGAGCATCCTGTTCGGCCAGCCCGGCATCGCGGTGTCCGATGCGGACTGGGAGGCGCTGCAGGTGGTGCTCCGCGTGCTGGGGGGCGGCGGCTTCTCCTCCCGTCTCATGGAGGCGGTTCGGGTCCAGCGCGGGCTCACCTATGGGGTCAGCGCGGGGCTCGACGTGCTGTTCGGCCAGTCGGCCATTGTCGGCTCCCTTGCCACCGAGAATGCGCGCGTGGGCGAGGCGGTGGGCGTGGTGCGGGAGGAGTGGGCGCGCATGGCGCAGTCCGGCCCGACGGCTGAGGAGCTAGCCGACGCGGTGGCCTTCCTGACCGGCAACCTGCCCCTGCAGTTCACCGACAGCCGCCGCACGGCGGGGCTGCTGCTCGGCCTCAGGCGGAACGGGCGGCCGATCGGCTGGCTCGACGACCGCCCGGCGCGGCTGCGTGCCCTGAGCCAACCCGTCGTCGCCGCCGTGGCCGCCCGCCACCTATCCCCCGGCGTGCTGAGCTTCACCGTGGCGGGGCAGCCGGCCGGGCTGTAGGGTCGGCGCCCCTCACCCCGGCCGGCGATGGATGTGTGCTCTTGGCCACACCCACTGGGACGTGTTCGCCACGGACAAAACACGAATTGCAGGCGCAAGGAACCCCCAACTAGAGTGGGCTGACGTGGAATCCGCGCTCAACCCCCCGGGCAGGAGTCGGCGCCTTATGGCTTTGATTTCAGAGGAGGGCCGCCTTTCGGGGCGGACCTTTGGCAATACCCGTCTCCTCCTGGCGCTGTCCTGGGCGGGGCCACACGGCATCGGCCGGGTGTGGCTTGCCTGCAACGGCGAGCCGCTCTGGATGGGCTCGCTGTTCGACGCCGTGCGCGCCCTGGCGCGCCTCTCGGAGGAGTGGGAGGCTGCGAGGAGCAACGCCATGGGCCTCGACCTCGGTGCCGCACTCGGGCGCAGGGCCCTGCCGCGGGTCGTGGTGGGCGGGCGCCCGCGCCTGGTGCGCGAGGCTGGGCATGACGATGCACGCGCAGTGACCTTCGCCGATGCCGCCCCGGCACTCACGGGCTTCGCGCAGGCGCTGGCGGATGGGTTGCGTGCGCCGCTCTGCGAGGACATCGGTGGCCCGCGTGCGGTCGCGTGCTGGGAGTTCGTGGCCGGACGGCCCGCGCCGGCGGCCGACCGCGCCCATGCGCGCCCGGTGCTCAGCGATGCGCCACCGGTCGAGCTTGCCGCCATGCGGCGGGAGGCGCCGGTGATGCACCAGCCGTTGCCGGCGCGGGGTGCCGCCTGACGGGCACCCTATTACAAAACGTGGCTCGGTCCGGCGCCGCCCTTCCGGTATGATGGCATCATGACGAAAGGACCTGCTCCGGCTCGCAACCGGACCTGCGACTGACGACGAAGGCGGCGTTCCAGCTCCGTGCGCCACGGCGCCCGGCATCATCGTCCGTCACGCAAGGTTTCCATGACACCCGTTGGGAGCAGGGCTCCCCTCAAGTACCGCCGCGTCGGCCGCGCCGAGGCTGGCGTCCTTTCGCGCATCCCCCTCGATCCCCGGTCGGTGGCGCGTTTCCTCGGCCCCCTCGAACTGGTGGAGCGCATCGTCCGCCGCGGCGCCGCGCATGTGCTCGTCCTGGCTGAGCGGGAGGGGCGGCCGGTCGGCTTCTACGTCACCCATCCGGACCCCGACGACGGCTCGACCTGGTGGCTCGGCTACCTGGCCGTGTCGGCGGAGGCCCAGGGCGGCGGCGTCGGCCGTCTGCTGCTGGCCCGCGCGCTGCGCGTCCTCTCCGCCACGCCGCGCTGCCGCCGGGTGCTGCTGCTGGTGCATCGGGAGAACGCGGCGGCGCGGCGCCTCTATCACCGCATGGGCTTCCGGCCGGCGGGCGAGGAGGATCGCGAGGAGGAGGAGGTGCTGGCCTGGCATCTGCCGCGCCCGCCACTGGACTTCGTCCACCTGGTGAGCGCGGCCACCCCCTTCGTGAAGCGCCGCCGGCTGAGGATCCGGCCCAATCCGGGGCCGCATGCCGCGCGGATGATCGGGCTGACGCGCGGGCCGCCCGGCCTGGCGCCTCAACGGTCGCTGAACCCGCCCTCCACGCGCGGCGGGCCGGGGCTCGGGGCGAAGAGGTTGCCGGACGTGTCGGGGGCGGGCGGTGCCCGCTCCATCTGCAGGCCGTGGATGACGTTGCCGGCGATGCGGTTGGTCAGGCCAGGCGCGACCTGGGATCCGAGCACGGCAGCCGCCGCCTTCGGGCCGACCGCGAACTCGCCCGGGTGGGCATGGAGGCCGGCCCAGACGATCGCGTCCGCGACGTCCCGCGCATCGTCCATCCAGGGGCCGCGCGGCTCGCGGCCCGAGTAGTTCGCGGCGTTCGCCCAGAAGGGCGTGTCCACCGCCCAGGGCAGGATGGTGACGACGCGGATGTGCCGGTCGAGCCCGGCGAGGCGCATCTCCTGCCGCAGCGCCCCGTCGAGGCCGATGATGGCGTGCTTCGTCGCGGCATAGGAGGCGTGGTAGGCCAGCGGCACGCGCCCTTCGACGGAGGACATGTTCAGCAGCGTGCCATGGCCCTGCGCGCGGAAGCGGCGCAGCGCGGCGTGGCTGCCATGGATGGTGCCCGCAAGGTTCACCGCGACCGTGCGGGCGTGATCCGCAACCGGGATCTCCTCGAAGCGGCCGATCGGCGCGACGCCGGCGTTGTTGAACCAGAGATCGATGCGGCCGAAGCGCCGCTCGGACGCCTCGGCCAGCGCCTCCATCGCCTGCGCGTCGCCTACATCGGTTGGCACGACGAGCGCCTGGCCGCCGGAGGCACGGATGGTGCGCGCCACGTCCTCGAGCGCCTCCGCGCGCCTGGCCGCGAGCACCACGTTCGCGCCGAGCGCGCCGGCCCGCTCCGCCACGCCGCGCCCGATGCCCGAGGAGGCGCCGGTCACCACCCAGGTGCGGCCGGCTGTGATGGTCCGGTCCGCCTCCCGGGCGCCGGGCATGGCGCATGCCGCGAGCAGCAGGAGGGCGAGCGGGGCGCGCGCGAGGGGGTGCATCAGGAACCTCCGGGAGTGGTCGCCAGAGAGGTGCCGGCCGTCACCCCGGTTCCCTTCATTTTTCTGTCTTATGGGGGGTTGTGTGTGGGTGGTGTGTGGCTTATTTCCGCGCCTCCGTTGTGGCTGGGTGGTGGTGTGTTGCCTGGTGGTGAGCCGGGTGGTGTGCTGTTGGCCTGGTGTGGCGTGGGTTGG
>DASQNQ010000187.1:0-1765 GCA_035644895.1 Acetobacteraceae bacterium
CGGTGCGCCGTTCATGCGGAAGACGATGAGCGTGTCCTCGTCCATCGCCTTGTCGATCCGCATGCCGCGGTTGATCGCCTGGCGGTTCGTGTCGCCCGAGAGGTGCGGGTCCGCGCCGAAATGCCCGGTGAAGACGGCGCCCGGCTTCAGGCCGGCGGCCTGCAGCACGTCGCGCAGCCGCACGCCCGTCCACTCGGCGTTCGAGATGGCGCCGTTGCCCCACTGGTTGCCGCGCGCCTGCGGCTGGAAGTGCATCCGCCCGTTGCCGCCGCACTCCATCTGCAACTGCCGTGTGACGACGGGAAAGCGTGCCTCCAGCTCGCCCACCGTCAGCTCCAGCGGGGTGTTCACCTCGCCGTCGATGCGGATCTTCCAGGCACGCGGGTCGCCCGTGACGGGTTCCGGCACCTGGCCGTTGTTGCGGATGAAGAACTTGTCGGCCGGCGTCACCGCGTCGTCCAGCAGGTGCTCCGGCGTCTCCGCCACCAGCGGGCGCTCGCCCTGCACGATCAGCGGCGCCTTCCCCTCCATGCGCAGCGTCGGCTGGTCGGCCGGCGCCTGAGCGAGCGCGGCGGGGACCAAGCCGGAGGGCAGCTTGTCGGCGTGCGGGATGGTGGCACCGATCGCGGCCCCCATGGCGGCGAGAGCCGGGCCCTTCAGCGCACCGCGGCGGCCGAAGACGACCGCGTCCGCGCGCTCGGGGTCGTCCCGGTAGAGTTCCTGGATCGAGCGTTCCGGCTTCCCGTGCTGCGCCATGTTTCCCCTCCGTTTTGTTTTCCGGAAAGAGAGGTAGGCGAAGCGTGAACCCGCCGCAATGCGGAACCACGGGGACAACCTGACCGGGCGGCGGCCGCCCGACATGCAATCTGAAATTGACAGTGCAGGCTGAGCGTATACAATTCTTCGTGAGCGGCCAGGACGGCCAGCCTGAGGAGCATCCCCCCATGGGCACGCCCGAGGCCGCAACACGCGGCAGCGCCCCCTTCGGCGTCTTCTCCCTGCTGCCCGAGCTGCGGCGGGAGCGGCGGCTGTTCGGCGAGGCCTACTTCGCCTCCCTGATGCTGCACGTGCTCGGCCTCTGCACGCCGCTCTTCTTCGGGGCGGTGCTCGACAAGGTCGTGGTCCACCACGCCTCCTCCACCCTGCTGGTGCTGACGATCGGGATCGTGCTGGCGCTCGCCTTCGACGCGCTGATCGGCCTGACGCACGACTATCTTCTGGTGCATGCCAACCCGCGGATCGACATGCGCGTCGCCGCCCGCGTTTTCGGACACACCCTCTCGCTGCCCCTGCCCTTCTTCGCCCGCAACCAGGCGGGCGCCCTGATCCGCGACATCCAGCAGGACCAGGCCGTGCGCGGGTTCCTCACCAACTCGCTCTTCTTCTCGCTGACCGAGCTGACGGCGCTGCTCGTGCTGCTGCCTCTGCTCTTCTCCTTCTCCCCCGTCCTCACCTTCGTCGTGCTCGGCTTCTCGCTCGCCATCACGCTCACCTCCGCCTCGCTCTCGGGCGCCTTCCGCCGCCGGCTCGATGCCAACTACGCCGCGCAGGGGGCGCGCCAGGCGCTGCTGGTGGAGACGCTGCACGGCATCGCGACGGTGAAGGCCCTCGGCCTCGAGGCCAACCGGCGCGACCGGTGGGAGCGCTGCACGGCCGAGGCGCTGGAGCGCGGCCGCGACGTGCAGTGGCTCGGCCACAAGGCGCGCACCGCGACCGTGCTGCTGGAGCGCCTGATGGCGGTGGCCGTCATCTTCCTCGGCGCGCG
>DASQNQ010000188.1:0-1638 GCA_035644895.1 Acetobacteraceae bacterium
GGATCGTGCCGCCGCGCGGGTGAGGTGAGGGGGGGGCGTCCCTCCGCAACGCCCGCCGCCGATCAGCCCCCTGGGCAGCGGCAGCGCCGGCACTGGTGCGTTCGGCCCGATCGCGAGCCAGCTGAAGGCTCCGGCACGGGCGTTTGCCGACGAGCGCCGCGCGGTGCCGAGGCCACAGCCCGCGGTGGCGACGGTCCGGCGCTAGTACTACAGCCGGGGTTGGGCGTTATGGCTGCTCCTTGAGGGAGGCTGGCCATGACGACGGTTGGCACGGCCGAGGGCTGGTCGCGGGCGCTGGATGCCTTGGCGGCGCGGATCGCGCCCCGCTTCACCCGGGCGGAACCCAGGCGGCGGGCCCTGGCCTACCTGCGCGGGCTGCTGATGCCTCTGGAGCGCAAGAACGGCTGGCAGCTGGCCGAGGCGGCGGGGGACGCGACGCCGGGCGGCGTGCAGGACTTCCTCTCGCGCATGCGCTGGGACGCCGAGGCGGTCCGGGATGATCTCCGCGCCTACGTGGTCGAGCACCTGGGCGGCCCGGATGCGGTGCTGGCGCTGGACGAGACCGGGTTCCTCAAGAAGGGCGACAAGTCGGCCGGCGTGCAGCGGCAGTACAGCGGCACGGCGGGCCGGATCGAGAACTGCCAGGTCGGCGTGTTCCTGGGCTACGCCAGCCGCCACGGCCGGGCGCTGATCGACCGCGCCCTCTACCTCCCCGAGCGGTGGGCCGGGGATGCGGCCCGGCGCGGCGCCGCGGGCATCCCGGAAGAGGTCACCTTCACCACCAAGCCGAACCTCGGGCTGGCGATGCTGGACCGCGCCCTGGAGGCCGGGGTGCCCTTCGCCTGGGCGGCCGGCGACAGCGTGTACGGGGCGGACCACCGCATCCGACGCCGCCTGGAGGCCCGGCAGCGCGGCTACGTGCTGGCCGTCACCTCCGGGCAGCGGCTCGGCTTCGTCCCGGTCGAGACCTGGGCCGCCAAGGTCCCGCCCAATGGTTGGCGGCGCCTGAGCGCGGGCGACGGGGCCAAAGGACCGCGGCTCTACGACTGGGCCTACCTGCCCTACCGGGGCGCCGCCCCGGGCTGGCAGATGGGCCTGCTGATCCGGCGCAGCCCGGCCAAGCCGGAGGACCTCGCCTACTACCTGACCCACGCCCCCGAAGGCACCACCCTCGCCCGGCTGGTGCGCGTGGCCGGCACGCGCTGGACCATCGAGGCCTGCTTCGAGGCCGCCAAGGGCGAGGTCGGGCTCGACCACTACGAGGTGCGCTCCTGGGTGGGCTGGCACCGGCACATCACCCTCGCCATGCTGGCGCACGCCTACCTCGCCGCCCTGCGCAAGGCCGCCCTCGGGGGGAGCGGACGAGCACGCCCTCGCCGCCGAACTGCTGCCCATGACCGTCCCGGAGGTCCGCCGTCTGCTCTGGCGCCTCGTCTGGGATCGGCCACCCGGACCAGATGCCGTGCTCCACTGGTCAGCCTGGCGCAGGCGCCATCAGCAACGCGCCCGCCGAGCCCACTGGCACAAACGGACGCGCCACGATGAAGCCCGGCTGTAGTACTAGACCCCGCCCGCGTCCAAGGCCAGCAACGACGCGTTCCCGCCGGCGGCCGCGGTGTTGACGCTGACCGTCAGCTC
>DASQNQ010000189.1:0-1989 GCA_035644895.1 Acetobacteraceae bacterium
ACCACCGCGACGGGGTGGGGCACCAGCCGCGCATTCATCGCTTCCCGCACCCGCTCCGGCGCGAGGTCGAGGGGGATGGCCATGTCGCAGACCAGCGCCTCGGCATGCACCCCGGCATCGGTACGGCCCGCCGCGGTGACGACCGGCAGCTCCCCGCCGTTCAGCGGCGCCGCGGCCTCCTCCACCACCTGCTGGACCGACGGGCCGGTGTCCTGGCGCTGCCAGCCGACGAAGGGGGTCCCGTCGAACTCCAGCCGCAGTGCGTAGCGCGGCATCAGGCCAGGCGGCCGGGCAGGGCGAAGCCGCGCAGGAAGGCGTCGGCCGGCAGGGGCGCGCGGCCTGGGCGCTGCAGCCGCAGCAGGCGCAGCGCACCCCGGCCGCATGCGACGGTCGCGTCCTGCAGCACCGTGCCGGGCGGCGCGTCTCCCTCGGCCGGCTCCGCCTCGGTCACCCGGATGGCCTCCGTGCCGAGGGTGAACCAGGTGCCCGGCCAGGGGTTCATCGCCCGGACCTGCCGGTCCAGCATCGCGGCGTCCCGCGTCCAGTCGAGCCGCCCATCCTCCTTCCCGAGCTTGGGCGCGTAGGTCGCGCCCTCCTCCGGCTGGGGCACGGGCTGGGGTGCCTCCCTCAGCGCGCGCAGCACGAGGCGGGCGCCGATGGCCGAGAGGGCATCGTGCAGCTCGGGCGTCGTCATGCGCGGGCCGAGCGGCACGGCCTCCCGCAGCAGCATCGGGCCGGTGTCCAGCCCCTCCTCCATCTGCATGATGGTCACGCCGCTCTCGGCGTCGCCGGCCAGGATCGCCGCCTGGATCGGCGCGGCGCCGCGCCAGCGGGGCAGGAGGGAGGCGTGAATGTTCAGGCAGCCCCGCCGCGGTGCGTCGAGCATCGGCCGCGGCAGGATCAGCCCGTAGGCAGCGACCACGGCGGCATCGAGCCCGAGCGCCGCGAAGGCCGCATGCTCCGCCGCGTCACGCCGCAGCCGGGCAGGGGTGCGGACCTCAAGGCCAAGATCGAGCGCCGCCCGGTGGACGGGGCAGGGCGTCTCCCGCTGGCCGCGCCCGGCGGGGCGGGGGGGCTGGCAGTAGACCGCCGCGACATCGTGCCCCGCCGCGTGCAGGGCGCGCAGCGCGGGGACGGCGAAGTCCGGGCTTCCCATGAAGGCCAGCCGCACGGCCCTCAATCCTTGCGCTTCAGCTTCAGGTCCTTCGCCAGCCTGCGCAGGAGCATGTTGCGCTTGAGCGCCGTCAGGTGATCCACGAACAGCACGCCGTCGAGGTGGTCGATCTCGTGCTGCAGGCAGGCGGAGAGCAGGTCATCCGCCTCCACCTCCCGCCGCGCGCCCGAGAGGTCCAGGTAGCGCACCTTCACCCGCGCCGGCCGGGTGACGTCGGCATACTGGCCGGGGAGCGACAGGCATCCCTCCTCCCGCGTCGCCTGCTCCTTGCTTGCGGCCACGATCTCCGGGTTCACCAGCACCAGGGGCTCCGGCTTGTCATCCGGGTGGATGTCCACCACGACCAGGCGCAGCCCCTCGCCCACCTGGGGCGCGGCGAGGCCGATGCCGGGCGCCTTGTACATGGTTGCCAGCATGCGCTGCGCGAGGTCGGGGATCCGGGCGTCGGCCTCGGCCACGGGCTTCGCGCGCTGGCGCAGCACGGGGTCGGGTACCAGCCGGATGGGGATGATGTCGGCGTCGCTCATGCCCGGTTTCTTGCGTGGAGGCGGGCAGAGGTAGTCCGGCCGTCTCCCCCTTGCAACGGGCGGCGGGACCGCCAAGATTCCTCGCACGGGGTGCTTCGGGCCCCGTCCATGCTTCGCTCGAGCGAGGAGGCACCATGTCGCGTCAGTCCGTGTTCGGCTCGCCCCTGTTCCTGGGCTTCGACCACCTCGAGCAGATGCTCGACAGGGTCCAGAAGGGCGCCGATGGCTACCCCCCCTACAACATCGAGCAGGTGGGCGAGCACCGCCTGCGCATCACCCTCGCCGTGG
>DASQNQ010000190.1:0-2587 GCA_035644895.1 Acetobacteraceae bacterium
TCCGACGGCGCGGAACACTGCTGCCTTGTCAGCGGGCGACAAAGTTTCCTGAATCCGGCTGGCGAACGCCCGGTCCGCATCGTCGAACGGAGGTGGGCCGAGCTCCTCCAGGATGGCCTGCAGAGCCTCCTCCAGAGGCCGGTTGCCGAGAAGGTTCGAGACGGCGCTGATCGTCCGCATCTCGACCTGCGTCTCTGTCATGAGCGCCGCGCCCTGCGCGATCTTCCGGACCCGCTCCACGAGCTCGAGCATGCCCATCAGGTCGCGATCCCTGATGAGGTAGCGCACGCGGGCATGCGCCTGGACGACGTTCGGGGCGATCCCACCCGCATCCAGCAGGGCGTAATGCACCCGCGCGTCGCTGGGCATGTGCTCGCGCATGTAGTTCACGCCGACGTTCATCAGCTCCACCGCGTCGAGCGCGGAGCGGCCCAGGTGCGGCGCGCCCGCGGCGTGGGAGGACCGGCCGGTGAAGGAGAAGTCGATGCGCGTGTTGGCCAGCGACAGCGCCTCGTTCACGCAGGAGAAGGCGGCCGGGTGCCAGGAGATGGCGATGTCCACGTCGTCGAAGGCGCCGTCGCGCACCATGAAGCCCTTCGCGGCGCCGCCCTCCTCGGCCGGGCAGCCGTAGTAGCGCACGCGGCCCCTCACGCCGTTCGCCGCCAGCCAGTCCTTCACCGCGGCTGCCGCCATCAGGCTGGCGGAGCCGAGCAGGTTGTGCCCGCAGCCATGCCCGCGCGTCTCGCCGGGCACGGGCCGCGGCTCCGTCACACCCGCCTCCTGGGAGAGGCCAGGCAGCGCGTCGTACTCGCCGAGGATGGCGATGACAGGCCCGCCCTCCCCCGCCTCGCCCATCACGGCGGTCGGGATGCCGGCGACGTTGCGCGTGACGCGGAAGCCCTCCGCCTCCAGCATCGCCGTGTGCTCGGCGCAGGAGCGGTGCTCGTCGTAGCAGAGCTCGGGCATGCCCCAGACGCGGTCCGAGAGCTGGATGTAGGGCTCCTGCCGCCGGTCCACGAGCCGCCAGATCTCCTCGCTGTTCTGCATCACGCTCTCCTCCGCTCTCAGGTCGCGCCATCGTCGCGCGGATCGGGGCGCGGGGCCATCCCCTTCCGCGCAGGGCGTGCTAGGCTCCCCGCGGCCGCTCACCGGAGGTTGCGATGGAGGTCTCCCCCCTGACGCTTGCGCTCGTGGCGGTGCTCGTGCTCGCCATCGTGACCGTTGCCAAGGGCGTGCGGACGGTGCCGCAGGGGGAGGTCTGGTCGGTCGAGCGCTTCGGCGCCTTCACCCGCCTGCTGCAGCCGGGCCTCAACGTCATCATTCCCTATGTGGACCGCGTCGGCCGGCGCCTGAACGTGCAGGAGGTGGTGCTCGACATCCCCGAGCAGGCGGTCATCACGCGCGACAACGCGACGGTCGCGGTCGACGGCATCGTCTACTACCGCGTGATGGATCCGGCGAAGGCCGCCTATGCCGTCCAGAACCTCGAGGGCGCGCTGACCGCGCTGGCCATGACCAACATCCGCGCCGTGGTGGGCGAGATGGACCTCGACGCCACCCTCTCCGGCCGCGACCGCATCAACACCACGCTTCTCGCCATCCTGGACGGGGCGACCGACCCATGGGGCGTGAAGGTCAGCCGCGTCGAGATCCGCAAGATCGAGCCGCCCGAGACGCTGATCCGCGCCATGAACCTGCAGATGACGGCCGAGCGGGAACGCCGCGCCGCGGTGGCGCGCGCCGAGGGCGAGAAGCAGGCCCTGGTCCTTGCGGCCGAAGGCCGGCGCGACAGCGCGGTCCGCGACGCCGAGGCGCGGGAGCGCCTGGCCCAGGCCGAGGCCAACGCCACCCGCATGGTGGCCGAGGCCGCCGCCGGGGCGGGCGCCGACGCGCTGCGCTACTTCATCGCGGAGAAGTATGTCCGCGCCTTCGAGGCGATGGCCGCGAACCCGTCCTCCCGCCTCGTGATCGTCCCGATGGAGAGCGCGGGCCTCGCTGGCGGGATCGCGCAGGCGCTGGAACTTCTGAAAGGGGCGGACCGCCGGCCGTGACCGCCTGGCTTGCCTGGGTCCTCGCGGGGCTCGCGGCGCTCGGGGCGGAGCTCGTGCTGCCCGGCGCCTTCCTGCTCTGGGTCGGGCTGGCCGCGGTGGGGACGGGACTCGTCGCGCTGCTCTTCGATCCGGGCTTCGTGCCGCTGGCCGTGATCTTCCTCGGGCTGCTCGCGGGCGGCATCGCCACCGCGCTGCGGCTCCGGCGGCAGCGCGGCGCGGCCGCGCGCGTGAATGCGCCCGAGGCCGGGCTGGCAGGGCGGGTGGCCGTGGTCCTCGCGACCGAGGGCGCCGGGCTGCGCGTGCGGCTCGGCGACAGCGACTGGCCGGCGCGCCTGCCGCGCGGGGCCGCCGCCGTCGCGGTGGGGCAGCCGGTGCGGGTGGAGGCGGTGGACGGCACGACGCTCGTTGTCCGCGCCCTGGACGGAAGCGCGACTTGATGCGGAGCCGCAACCCGGCCTAGCCTTCGCCGCAAGTGCCCGCCGCGACGGGCGCAGCCAGAGGGGAAGACGTCGCCATGACCAGGGTCATGACCAGGA
>DASQNQ010000191.1:0-23737 GCA_035644895.1 Acetobacteraceae bacterium
AGCACGGCGGTGACGGTGCCATGCGCCACCCCCGTCTCGAAGACGCGCAGCCCGGCCCCGCGCAGCAGCCGCGCTGCCTGCCCGGGCGGCAGCGGGGCCGCGACGTCGATGTCGTGGACGGGCCGGCCGGCGATGGCGTCGCGCACGCAGCCGCCGACAGCGCGCGCCCCCGGCAGCGCGCCGAGCACCGCCCGCACGGCCGGCTGCGCCAGCCAGGGCGGCGGCGGGATGCGCCCGGCCGGCGGGTCGGCGCTCAACGCACGGCGCCGCCCTGCCGGACCTGGCCGTCCGGCCCGAGCCGCGCCGGCGCGTAGGTCTCCCCCGGCTCGATGCCGCGCGACAGGCCGAACCAGACCGCGCCGCCGAGCATGAGCCCGACGCCGAGGAGCAGCGCGATGAGCGTCCCCGAATGCGGCCCGCCCGGGTTGGGGCCGAGACGGCGCCAGAGCATGTAGATGGCGAAGGGCGTGAGGAAGAGCAGCGCGGCGACGATGGCAGGCATGCGCCCGATATGGCGCTTCCGCCGCGCGCGCGGAAGTTGCCTAGTCCCTCAGGATCCGCGCCAGGTTCAGCAGGATCGCGGCCGTCGCGCCCCAGACCTGGTGCCGCTCATGAGGCCAGACCCAGAACTCGCGCATCCGGCCGCGGAACTCCGCGGCCTGGCGGGCCGGCGCCGAGGGGTCGAGCAGCGCGCTCAGCGGATACTCGAACACCTCCGCCACCTCGCCCGGGTCGGGCGTCAGCGTGACGGGCGGCTCGATCGTCGCGATCACGGGGGAGACGCGGTAGCCCGTGCCCGTCAGGTGGTCCGGCAGCCGGCCGAGGATGCGCGGCAGGCGGGGGTCGAGGCCGACCTCCTCCGCGGCCTCCCGCAGGGCGGCCGCCTCCGCGCTCTCGCCCGGCTCGATCCGTCCGCCCGGGAAGGCCACCTGCCCGGCATGGGAGGAGAGGCGTGCGCTCCGCAGCGTCAGCAGGATGGAGGGCGCGCCCTCATGCAGCAGGATCGGCACCAGCACCGCGGCCGCCACGGGCCGGCCGCCGCGCGCGGCGACCGCGCCCTCGGCATCGTCGGAGGCGCCCGGCGCCGCGCGGGCCATCGCCTCAGGATCGGCGAGCCGCGCCTCAAGTTCGGAGAGGAGCGCCCTCACTCCGCTGCCAGGGTGCGGGCATCGGGCACCTCGTCGATCGGGAAGAAGATCCCCTGCGACCAGACGCCCAGCACCTCCCGGCCATCCACGACCTCCGGCTGCGCCAGCGCAACCAATTCGTAGAAGACGGCACGGTTGATGCGCGCCTCCAGGCCCGGGCGCACCAGCACGTACGGCCGCGGCTCGCGCGTCGTCGGGTCGAGGTGCACGCGGATGGGATGGTCGGCGTCCGCCGTCACCATCTCGTCCAGGTTCGTTCGGAAGGTGAGGCACTGCTCCGGCTTGGTGCGCGGCGGCGCGTCAAGCGGCGCGAAGGGGTCGGAGCACGCCTTCCACCACATCTCGACGGCGACGAAGGGTGCGTCCTCCACCTCGATCCGGCCGCGCTCGACCGGCGTCTCCAGCACGTAGGAGCCGTCGGGCTCGCGCTTCAGGACCGACGCGAAGAGGCAGCACAGCTCCTTCCGGCCGATCGGGCTGCCGCGGTAGTGCCAGGTGCCGTCGCGCGCGATGCGGATGGCGAAATCGCCGCATTCGGGCCTGGGCCTTGGCGCGGGGATGTGACCGGGGCCGACGTGACGCAGTGCGTTGCGTCCTTTCTCTGTGGATCCGTCGCGCATGGCCCTTCCCGCACCGCTTGGCAGCGCCACATCCAAACCGGTCTCGCGCTCCACGATGGTGGCGCCGGACGCGGCCCGCATGGATACTGGCCGCCAGACATATTGGGAGCGACGGTGCCTTGGTTGAAGTGGCCGACCCCTCCGATCCTGCAGCCTTGGTGGCGGAAGCCGAGGGGCTGGCCCAGCGCCTCGCCTGGGTGAAGCACGCCGTCGGCCAGGTGATCTTCGGCCAGGAGCAGGTGGTCGAGCAGACGCTGATCACCCTGCTGTCGGGTGGCCACGTCCTGCTGGTGGGCGTGCCGGGCCTTGGCAAGACCAAGCTCGTGGACACGCTCGGGACCGTGCTGGGCCTTGATGCCAAGCGGGTGCAGTTCACGCCCGACCTGATGCCGGCCGACATCCTCGGCTCCGAGGTGCTGGAGGAGCAGGAGGGCGGCCGCCGCGCCTTCCGCTTCATCAAGGGCCCGGTCTTCTGCCAGCTCCTGATGGCGGACGAGATCAACCGCGCCTCCCCCCGCACCCAGTCGGCGCTGCTGCAGGCGATGCAGGAGCACAAGGTCGCGATCGCGGGCGAGGTCCATCCCCTGCCCGCCCCCTTCCACGTCCTGGCGACCCAGAACCCGATCGAGCAGGAGGGCACCTACCCCCTGCCGGAGGCGCAGCTCGACCGCTTCCTGCTGGAGATCGATGTCTCCTACCCGGACGAGGCCGCGGAGCGCGCCATGCTGCTGGCCACCACCGGCGCCTACGATGCCCGCGCCCAACAGGCGATGACGGGGGCGGAGCTGATCGCCGCCCAGGCGCTGATCCGCCGCATCCCGGTGGGCGAGGGCGTGCTGAACGCCATCCTCCGCCTGGTCCGCGGCGCCCGGCCCGAGACGACGGGCCTCGAATCGGTCCGCCGCCACCTGGCCTACGGGCCGGGGCCGCGGGCGGCGCAGGCGCTGATGCTGGCGACCCGCGCGCGCGCCGTGCTGGACGGGCGGCTCTCCCCCAGCGTGGAGGACGTGCTGGCGCTGGCCGAGCCGGTGCTGCGCCACCGCATGGCGCTGAACTTCGCCGCCCGCGCCGATGGCGTCCACCTCTCCGAGGTGCTGGACGCGCTGAAGGCGCAGATTGCCTAGCGCGCCCTCCTCCCGCCTCGGCGCGGATGTGCTGGCGCCCTGGGCGGAGAGCCTGGGCGCGGCCCTGCCGCCGCTGGTCGTGGAGGCCGAGCGGGTCGCCACCACCGTCATGCCCGGCGTGCATGGCCGCCGCCGGGCAGGGCCGGGCGAGGCCTTCTGGCAGTTCCGCCCCTACGTCTCGGGCGATGCCGTCGCCCGCATCGACTGGCGCCAGTCGGCCAAGGCCGACCGCGTCTTCGTGCGCGAGACGGAGTGGGAGGCGGCGCAGACCGTCGCCCTCTGGGCCGCGACCGATCCGGGCATGGAGTGGCGCTCCTCCCGCGAGTTGCCGACCAAGGCGCTCCGCGCCCAGCTCCTGCTGCTGGCGCTCGCCTCCCTCCTGTTCCGGGGCGGGGAGCGGGTGCGCCTCTTCGGCCTGCCCCGCCCCTTCGCCGGGCGCTCCGCCCTGCCCGCGCTTGCCGAGAGCCTGCCGCGCATGGCGGTACGGCCGGCCGACCCCGTGCTGCCGCGCCACGCGCGGGCGGTGCTGTTCGGCGACCTGCTGGCGCCGCTGGACGAGACGGCGAAGCAGGTGGCGACGCTGTCCGCCCAGGGGGTGCGCGGCCACATGCTCCAGGTGGTGGACCCCGCCGAGGAGGCGCTGCCCTATGCCGGGCGCGTGCAGTTCCAGGACCCCGGCGCCGGCCCGGACGCGCTGATCCCGCGCGTCGAGGCGGTGCGCGGCCTGTACGCGGAGCGCCTGGCGCGGCACCGCGACGGGCTGCGGGCGCTGGCGACCTCGACCGGGTGGCGCTTCGGCATCCACCGCACCGACCAGCCGCCGGAGACGGCGCTGCTGGCCCTGGTGCAGGCGCTTTCGCCGGCCTGACGGAGAGAGGAGGCACACGCCATGCTCACCCTCGGGCCCGTTGCCTTCCTCGCCCCCTGGCTGCTGATCGCGTTGCCGGCCCTGCCGGTGCTGTGGTGGCTGCTGCGCGTCACGCCGCCCGCGCCGAAGCGCCAGGCCTTCCCCGCGGTGCGCCTGCTGCGCGACCTGCCCGCGCCCGAGGAGACGCCGGCCCGCACGCCGCCCTGGCTGCTGCTGCTGCGCCTGGCAGTGGCGGCGCTGGTCATTCTCGGCCTCGCGCGCCCGGTCTGGGGGCCGGCGGCAGGCGGCGGCGGCACCGGCCCGCTGCTGGTCGTGATGGACGATGGCTGGGCGGCCGCGGCGGACTGGCCCGACCGGGTCGCGGCCGCCGAGGCCGCGGTGGAGGCCGCCGCCCGCGACCGCCGCCGCGTGGCCCTGCTGACCACCGCGCCGCCCCTCCAGCCGGAGGCGCCCTGGATCACCGCCCTGATGCCGGCCGAGGAGCTGCGCTCCCGCCTCGCCGCGCTGCGGCCGAAGCCCTGGGCGCCGGACCGCGCCGGGGCGCTCACGGCGCTGGAGGCCTGGGCGGCGCAGAACGGCCTCGGCGCCAACGGCAGCCTTGCCTCCCTCTACGTGTCGGACGGCGTCGAACACGCAGCGGAGGAGGCGGGCGCGACCGCGCCGCTCCTCGCCCGCCTCGCCGCGGCCGGCCCCCTCACCCTGGCCCGTGCGGAGGGGCGGCCGGTTCGCCTGCTGCCGCCGCCGCGGGCGGAGGCGGACCGGCTGGTGGTCACCGTCCGCACCACCCCGCTTCCCGTCGATTCGGAGGCCGTCGTGCTCGCCCGCACCGCCGATGGCCGGACGCTCGACAGCACGCGCGTGGCCATTCCCGCCGGCGGCACCTCCGCCGAAGCTGCGCTGCCGCTTCCGCTCGAGATCCGCAACCAGCTCGTGCGCCTTGACCTCGACGGCGTGACGGGCGCCAACGCCACGGTGCTGCTCGATGAGCGCTTCCGCCGCCGCCCGGTGGGCCTGATCTCGGGCACCGAGGCCGCCGCCGCCGACGCGCCCCTGATCGGGGAGCTGTTCTACCTCGACCGCGCACTCGGCCCGTATACCGAGCTGCGGCGGGGAAATGTCGAGCAGCTCCTCGCCCGGCGCCTCTCGGTGCTCGTGCTCGCCGATCGCGTCGTGGCCTCGGGCCGGGAGCAGGAGGGGCTCGCCCGCTGGATCGAGGAGGGCGGCACCCTGGTCCGCTTCGCGGGTCCCCGCCTGGCCGAGGCGCCGGACGCGCTGCTGCCCGTGCCGCTCCGCGCGGGGGAGCGCCAGCTCGGCGGCGCCCTTTCCTGGGAGCGGCCGCAGGCCCTCAGCCCCTTCCCGGAGGGCTCGCCCTTCGCCGGCCTGCAGCCGACGCCGGAGGTAACGATCGAGCGGCAGGTTCTGGCCGAACCCTCGGCGCGGCTCGCCGGGCGCGTCTGGGCGCGGCTTGCGGACGGCACGCCGCTGGTCACCGCCGAGAGCCGCGGCGCGGGGCGCATCGTACTGTTCCACGTCACCGCCAATGCCGAGTGGTCGAACCTGCCGCTCTCGGGCCTCTTCGTGGACATGCTGCGGCGGCTCGTTGCCCTTTCGGCCGGGGTCGCGGCGGCCGAGGGGGAGCAGCCGCTCGCCCCGCTCGAGACGCTGGACGGCTTCGGGCGGCTCGGCCCGCCGCTGCCCGGCGCCCAGCCCGTCGCGGCCGGGCGCATCGAGGAGACGCCGCCCTCGCCCCGCCACCCGCCCGGCTGGTACGGCACCGGCACCGGGGAGGGCGCGCATCGCCGCGCGCTGAACCTCGGCGCGGGCACCCCGGCGCCGCGGTCGGTCGCGGCGGCGCTGCCGCCCGGCGCACAGACGGCGGCGATCGGCGGCGTGCCGACGGAGCGCGACCTCGGCCCCTGGCTGCTGGCCGCCGCGATGGCGCTGCTTGCGGCCGACCTGCTGCTTTCGCTCTGGCTGCGCGGCCTCGGCCCCGCGCGCATCCCGGCGGCGGCAGGGCGGGCTGCGGCAGCGTTCCTGGTGCTGCTGGCACTCGGCGGGCCGGCCAGTGCGCAGGGCGTCGGGCCGGGAGAGGCGGCGCTGGCGACGCGGCTGGCCTACGTGGTCACCGGCAACGCGGAGGTGGACGAGGTGTCCCGCCAGGGCCTGGTCGGGCTGTCCGACTTCGTGAACCGCCGCACCGCGGCCTCCCTCGCCGACCCTGCAGGCGTCGCGCCGGGGCGCGACGACCTGGCGTTCTTCCCGCTGCTCTACTGGCCCGTGCTGCCGGACGCGCCGCAGCCCGACGCCGCGACGGCCACCGCGCTGAACGACTTCATGCGCAACGGCGGCATCATCCTGTTCGACACGCGCGACGAGGGCTCGGGCGAGGGCTTCTCGCCCGGCGCGCGCACCGCGCTGCGCCGCGTCACGCGCGACCTCCAGGTGCCGCCGCTGGCGCCGGTGCCGGAGGACCACGTGCTGAAGCGCGCCTTCTACCTGCTGCAGGACCTGCCCGGGCGCTTCACCGGCAGCACGGTCTGGGTGTCGCGGGAGGTGGACCGGGCGAATGACAGCGTCAGCCCCGTGATCATCGGCGGGCATGACTGGGCGGCGGCCTGGGCGATCGACGCGCGGGGGAACAACCCCTACGCCACCATCCCGGGCGGCGCACGGCAGCGGACCCTGGCCTACCGCTTCGGCGTCAACCTCGTGATGTACGCCCTGACCGGCAACTACAAGGGCGACCAGGTCCACGTGCCGGCGATCCTCGAACGGCTGGGGAACTAGGCGATGCGGCAGGCCCTTGCGGGAATCGACTTCGCGCCGGTCATCCCGGCCTGGCTGCTCGCGGTGCTGGCGGTGCTGGCCGTGCTGGTGCTGCTGCCAGCCCTCATCCGCCCGGGCCGCGCCGCATCGGGCGCGCCGCGTCTGCTGCCGCCCGCGCGCGGCGCCCTGTTCCGCGCGGCCGCCTTCGCCGCGCTGCTGCTGGCGCTGGCCAACCCGCGCCTGGTGGAGGAGACGCGGGAGACGCGGCCCGACATCGCCCTGCTGCTGGTGGACCGCTCCGACAGCACGGGTGTCGGCAACCGGACGGCGCAGATCGACGCGGCGCGGACCGAGCTCGAGGCACGCATCCGCCGCCTGCCCGAACTCGAGCTACGGACGGTCGAGGTGCCGGAGGCCGGCACCCAGGGCACGCGCCTCGTCTCCGCGATGGAGCGCGCGCTGGCCGACATTCCACGCACGCGGCTGGCCGGCGTGGTGGCCCTGTCGGACGGGCAGGTCCACGACGTGCCGGAGGCGCCGACGCTCGACGCGCCCTTCCACCTGATCCTGCCCGGCCGGCCCGGGGAGGTGGACCGGCGGCTGCGGATCGTGGAGGCACCGGGCTTCGGCATCGTGGGCCGACCGGTCGAGCTGCGCGTGGTCGTCGAGGATCTGGGTGCCCCGGCCGGCGGCGGGGCCGCGCGGCTGTCCATCCGGCGCAACGGCGGGCAGGCCCGCGTGGACAGCGTGCCGGTGGGCCGGGAGCACCGGATCGAGGTGCCGATCGAGCGCGGCGGGCAGACCGTGGTGGAGATCACGGCCGAGACGCGGCCCGGCGAGGTCTCCGACCTCAACAACCGCGCCGTCGTCACCATCAACGGCGTGCGCGACCGGCTGCGCGTGCTGCTGGTGAGCGGGGAGCCGCATGCGGGGGAGCGCACCTGGCGCCGGCTGCTCAAGGCCGACCCGAACGTGGACCTCGTCCACTTCACCATCCTCCGCCCGCCCGAGAAGGACGACCTGACGCCGCTGCACGAGCTGGCCCTGATCGCCTTCCCGGTGCGCGAGCTGTTCCAGGTGAAGCTGCGCGAGTTCGACCTGATCGTCTTCGACCGCTTCGCCAACCGCGGCCTGCTGCCGCCCGTCTATCTCCGCAACATCGCCGAGTATGTGCGCGGGGGCGGCGCGCTGCTGCTCTCGGTCGGGCCCGAGTTCGCGGGGCCGACCTCGCTGGCCGCCACGCCGCTCGGCCAGATCCTTCCCGCGCGGCCGCCGACCGGGCCGGGCGCCGCGCAGGCCGCGCTGATCGAGCGCGCCTTCCGCCCCTCCGTCACGGCCGTCGGCGGGCGGCATCCGGTGACGGAGTCCCTGCCCGGTGCGAACGACCCCGAGCAGCCGCAGTCCCAGCCTGGCTGGGGCCGCTGGTACCGCGCCCTGCGCGCCGAGCCGCGGGCCGGTTCGGTGGTGATGGAGGGGCCGGATGCCGCGCCCCTCATGCTGCTCGACCGCGTGGGCGAGGGTCGCGTCGCCCTCGTGCTGTCCGACCACATCTGGCTCTGGTCCCGCAACCACGACGGCGGCGGGCCGCAGGCGGAGCTGCTGCGCCGCATCGCCCACTGGACGATGAAGGAGCCGGAGCTGGAGGAGGAGGACCTGACGGCGCGGATCGAGGCCGGCACGCTGACCGTCACCCGCCGCAGCCTCGAGGCGGGGGACCCGCCCGAGATCTCGGTCACCGACCCGGAGGGCGCGACCACCCGCCACCGGGCGGAGCCGCGTGGGCCGGGGCGCACGGTGCTGTCCATGCCGGCCACGCGCCCGGGCGTCTGGGCGGCGACCGATGGGCGCCGCACCGCGCTCGCGGCCGCAACGGCGGGCAACCCGCTCGAGATCGCCGACCTCCGCGCCGATGACCGGCCGCTGCGGCAAATGGTCGCGGCCTCGGGCGGCAGCGCGCGCTGGATGGGGGCGGAGGCACCCGCCCTCCCCGATGTGCGGCGCGTCGCCCTGGGGCGCGACGCCGCCGGTCCGTCCTGGATCGGGCTTCGGCGCAACAATGACCACACCGTGACGGGCATCACGGCCATGCCGCTGCTGCCGCCCTGGCTGGCGCTGCCACTCGTGCTCGGCCTCGTCATCCTCGCCTGGAGGCGTGAAGGACGATAGTCTTGGCAAGGCAGGCACTTCGTCCCAAGTCGAGGGGATGAAGCGCCTCATCCCGCTGTTCCCCCTCGTCGCCCTGTTGTCGGGCTGCGCGCAGGGGCCGACGCTGGACCAGCGCCTGTCCACCTTCGTGGGCCGGTCCGAGGGCGACCTCGTCGCCGCGCTCGGCGTGCCCGTCCGCGTCTACGAGACGGAGGGCCGGCGCTTCCTGCAGTTCGAGCAGCGGCGCACCGTCCCCTATGCCAGCCCCGGCCACTACCACCCCTACTACGGCCCCTTCGGCGGCCCCTTCGGCCCGCGCTTCGGCTACATGCCGGGGCCGCCGGTCTATGGCGTGGTGGGCTGCGACATCACCTTCGCCCTGCGCGGCGGGCGGGTGGAGAACTTCACCTACCGTGGCGAGGGCTGCGGCTGACGGGCCCGCACAGACCCGCCTGTTTCCACGCGGCGCGGGTTTGCTCTAAGCAGGGCCGCATGACGCGCCCGCTTGCCGCCCTCCTCCTCACGGCCCTGGCCATGACCGCCGCCCTTGCTGCCGCCCCCGCCCTGGCGCAGCCGGCCATCCGGCCCCAGCAGCAGCAGGCCGCGCCCCAGGGACCGCCGCCCGCCCTGCCGGGCCTCGCGGCACGCCGGCCTGTCGCGCCGATCCCGGCCGAGGGCGGGGTCGCGCTCGCGCCGAACGCTGCCTTGTTCGACGCGATCGGGCGCGGCGACCTGGCGGCAGCCCGCGAGGCCGTCGGGCGCGGAGCCGACCTGAACGCGCGCAACGCCCTCGGCCTCACCCCGGTCGATGCAGCAGTGGACCAGGGCCGCAACGACATCGCCTTCTACCTTCTCTCCGCACGCGACGCGACGCGCACGCTTCCGCCGCCGCCCGAGGCACCGGCCCGCGTGTCCACACCGCTGGCCGCGCCCCGCCAAGCCGCGCCGCGCGGGCGCGAGACCTCCCTCCGCACGGCCGAGGCGGCACAGGCCGTGCCGTCCACCGCCCGGCTCTGGGCCGGCGATGGCGGCGCGCCGCGGCCGGAGGTGGGCTTCCTCGGCTTCGACGCGGGCCGCCCGGCGGGCGCCGCCCCGCCCCGCCCCGGCGTGAGGTAAAACCCGCCTTCCCCGACGCGGCGGCCAGGATGGCATGCGCGCCGCGCGGACATGGCATAGTGACGGGCCATGCTCCGCATCCTTGCCGCGCGCCTGCTGCAGATCGCGCTCACCCTGCCGGTTCTCTCCCTCCTCGTTTGGCTCGTGATGGGCCTGATGCCGGGGGATCCGGTGGACCTGGCCATGCTGGCCGACCCGAACCTGACCGAGGCGGACCGGGAGCGGCTCCGGGCGCTGCACGGTCTCGACCGCCCGCTGCACCTCCGCTTCCTCGCCTGGGCGGGGGCGGTGCTGTCCGGCGAGCTCGGCCACTCGCGCCTCTTCGCACGGCCAGTGGCCGAGGTGCTCTGGCCGGCGCTGCTCTCGACCTTGGTGCTCGTCGGAGCCGCAATCCTGCTCGCCGGACTGCTCGGCGTGCTGATCGGGGTGCTGGCGGCGCGGCGGTCGGGGGCGGCGGCGGGGGCGGACGCGCTGGCCATCCTGGCGCAGTCCGTCCCCTCCTTCTGGCTGGGGATCCTGCTGATCATCGTCTTCGCCGTCGGCCTCGGCTGGCTGCCGGCGGGCGGGTCGCCCGAGGAGCCCGGGCTTGTCGAGGCGGCCCGCTACCTGGTGCTGCCGGTCGCCACCCTCGCCTTCGTCACGACGGCCGGCTACGTCCGCCATTCGCTCGCCGCCATGCAGTCGGTGCTCGCGGAGCCCTACATCCGCACCGCCCGCATGAAGGGCCTTTCCGAGCGCGCGGTGGTCTGGGGCCATGCGGCGCCGAACGCGGCGGTGCCGGTCATCACCCTCGCCTCGCTCGACATCGGCGCGCTGGTCGGCGGCGCGCTGGTGACGGAGACGATCTTCGCCCGCCCCGGCATGGGCCGCCTGATCTACGAGGCGGTGATGGGCAACGACTACAACCTGGCGCTGCTGGCGCTGCTGCTGGCGGGGCTGGTCACCATGCTGGCGACGCTGGCCGCCGACATCCTGCAGCGCCTGATTGACCCGAGGATCGCCGGCTGATGCCGGCGCGGCTCCTGCTCGGGCTCGCGCTGCTCGGGGTGCTCGCGGCCGCGGCGCTGGCGGCGCCCCTGGCGCAGGCCTGGCTAGGACACGACCCCTTCGCGCCCGACCTGTTCCGGCGGTTCGAGCCGCCCTCGGCCACCCACCCCCTCGGCACGGACGAGCTCGGGCGCGACATCCTGCTGCGGCTGATGCACGGGGCGCGGGTGTCGCTGCTGGTGGCGATCTCGGTCGCGCTGGGCGCGACGGCGCTCGGCACCGCGGTCGGGCTGGTGGCGGCGCTGCGCGGCGGGTGGGTTGATGCGGCGTTGATGCGCCTGGCGGAGACCGTGCTCGCCCTGCCCGTGCTGCCGCTGCTGATCGTGCTCGCCGCCGTGGACACCGGCCGCTTCGGCCTGCCGCGCGGGGAGGCCGGCTCCGACATCGCGCGCATCGCGGCGATCCTGGTGCTGTTCGGCTGGGTGGGCGTGGCGCGGCTCGCGCGGGCGGCGGCACTCGGCGAGCTGTCGCGCGACTACGTCGCCGCGGCGCGCGTCGCGGGGGCGTCGGAGGCGCGGCTGCTCTGGCTGCATGTGATGCCGAACATCGCGGGGCCGGTGCTGGTGGCGGCGGCGCTGTCGGTCGCGGGGGCGATCCTGGCCGAGAGCACGCTGTCCTTCCTCGGCCTCGGCATCCAGCCGCCGGCGCCGAGCTGGGGGAACATGCTGGCGAATGCGCAGGACCTGGTGTTCAGCGCGCCGCTGGCCGCGGTTTGGCCGGGGTTGGCCATCCTGCTCGCGGTCACCGGGTCCACCCTGCTGGCGGACGGGCTGCGGCGGCGGATGTAGGCGGGGCGCCGGATGGCCGGCGCCCCGGCCGGTTCTACTGCTGCCCGCCGGGCGCCTGGAGGGCGCGGGCCATCCGCAGGTGCTCGCGGATCATCGGCAGGTTCTGCTGCGCGAAGGCCTTCAGCACCGGCACGTCGCCCGACTCGGCATAGGTGCGGTAGAGCAGCTCGCTCTCCTCGTGCGACTGGATCTGCTGCGCGACGTAATGGCGGTCGAGCATGTCGCCCTGGTGCTGGCGCAGCTCGGCGAGCAGGCGCGCGCGGCGCTCGTCGAGGCCCACCGGGATGCGCGTCGCGCCCTCGGGCAGGGAGCGCAGCGTGTTCGTGAGCTGCGTGTGGTGCTGGATCATCAGCTCAGCGAACTGGCGGATGTTCGGGTGCTGGCTGCCGTTCAGCAGGATGCGGCTCGACTCCATCTCGAACGCGTCGCCGAAGGCGGCCTGCTGCACGAAGGTGTCCGCGCCGACCTCGCTCGAGGCGAAGAGGTTCAGCAGCGGCTGCAGCGGGCCGGCGTTGAGGCCCTGCTGGGCCATGGCGGGAGCCGAGAGGGCGATGCCGGCCGCGGCCAGCAGAAGGGTGCGCTTGCGCATGGAATATCTCCGGAGGTGGCGTATGCCCCGCCGCAAACGGCGCCAAGCCGCAGCGGTTGCGTCGGTGCCCCTGGGCGCGCCTTCACCCTCGCCCGAGAAGCCGTCGCCCGCGCGCCGCCCAGCCCTGCATGCGCGCGATCAGCCGATCCTCCATCCCCTCCACCTTGCGGACGGCGTTCGGCCACCGGCCCTCGATCCATCCCATGCCGCGATGGGCCCACATGTACTGGTGCCGGAGCACGAACATGCCGAGGGCCAGGAAGATGCCGCCCTGCAGGATGGGCAGGACGACGCCCAGGACACCGGTGACGAGCAGCAGGAACCCCACGACCTTGCGCGGCAGCGAGGGGCGGTACTCCATCATCGGGCGGCAAACCTCCTGGGCCGGGCAGTCCCGCGCCAGATGGTCCCGGCTGCAGCACGCGACAACCCGGCGCTCGAGGAAGGCGCCCTGCGGTAAGACAGCCCGCCCGTCAGAGCGGGCTGCCCCCCGAACCGGCGCCGCGCGGCCCATGCCGCGAGCCAAGCGGCCGGATGGCCGCGCCCGGCGCCTGAGGGCATCAAATATGCAAAGGCCGGCCCTCGACGGCCAGCGCCGCCTCCTTCACCGCCTCGTTCAGCGAGGGGTGGGCATGGCAGGTGCGCGCCACGTCCTCGGCGGAGGCGCCGAACTCCATCGCGATGGCGAGCTCGGCGATCAGCGTGCCCGCGTCGGGCCCGATGATGTGGGCGCCGAGCACCCGGTCCGTTGCCTTGTCGGCCAGGATCTTCACGAAACCGTCCGTGTCGCCCATCGCCCGTGCCCGGCCGTTCGCCGTGAAGGGGAACTTGCCCGTCTTGTAGGCGACGCCGTCCTTCTTGAGCTGCTCCTCGGTCTTGCCGATGGAGGCGACCTCCGGCCAGGTGTAGACCACGCCCGGAATGACGTCGTAGTTCACGTGGGGCTTCTGGCCCGCCAGCATCTCGGCCAGCGCGACGCCCTCCTCCTCCGCCTTGTGGGCGAGCATCGGGCCCGCGATGACGTCGCCGATGGCATAGATGCCGGGCACGTTCGTCGCGAAGTGCGCGTCCACCACCACGCGGCCGCGGTCGTCGAGCGCGACGCCCGCCTCCGCCAGGCCGAGCCCGTCCGCGTAGGGACGGCGGCCGATCGCGACCAGCACGACGTCGGCCTTGATCTCCTCGGCCGCGCCGCCCTCGGCGGGCTCCACGGTCAGCGTCACGCCGTCATTGCCGGCGCGGGCGCCCGTCACCTTGGTCTTGAGCCGGAACTTCATGCCCTGCTTGCCCAGCACGCGCTCGAAGGTCTTGCCGACCTCGGAGTCCATGCCGGGGACGAGGCGGTCCAGGAACTCCACCACCGTGACCTCGGCGCCGAGGCGGCGCCAGACGGAGCCGAGCTCGAGCCCGATGTAGCCGCCGCCGATGACGACCATGTGGCCCGGCACCTCGTCCAGCTCCAGCCCGCCGGTCGAGGAGACGATGCGGCGCTCATCCACCTCGACGCCGCGGAGCGGGATGCTCTCGGAGCCGGTGGCGACCACGATGTGCTTCGCCTCGTAGGTCTCGCCGCCCACCTCGACCTTGCCAGCAGCGACGATCCGGCCGGCGCCCTTCAGCCAGGTGACCTTGTTCTTCTTGAACAGGAACTCGATGCCCTTGACGTTGGAGGACACGACCTCCCCCTTCCGCGCGAGCATGCGCCCGAGGTCGAGCGAGACCTGGCCCACGGTGATGCCGTGGTCGGCCAGCTTGTGCTTCGTCTCCTCGAAGTGCTCCGAGGACTGCAGCAGCGCCTTGGACGGGATGCACCCGACATTGAGGCAGGTGCCGCCCAGCGTCTCCCGCTTCTCCACGCAGGCCACCTTCATGCCGAGCTGGGCCGCGCGGATGGCGCAGACATAGCCGCCGGGGCCGGCGCCGATGACGATGACGTCGAAGTTCTCTGGCATGGGGGTCCAAGGGTCCTGGTCTAGGCGCGGCGGACCATGACGCGGCGCAGCCCCCGGTTCAAGCCGGGGACCGGGGCGTCCTTTCCGCAAGCGCGATCAAGCGGGGCCGGGGCATGGTGCGCGCATGGCACCGAAGCCCCTGACCCAGCAGATGTGGGGTCGCCGCATCGCCCGCGCCATGGCGCTGATCGCGGAGGACCCATCCCGGACGCGCAGCCTCGAGGAGCTGGCCGGGGCGGCCGCGCTCTCCCCCTGCCACTTCCACCGGGTCTACCGGGCCATGACGGGCGAGACGCCGGCCGGGACGCTGTCGCGCGAGAGGCTCGCCCGCGCCGCGGTCATCCTGCTGCGTGAGGGGGTGCCGGTGGCCGCGGTGGCGCGGCGCTGCGGCTACGGTTCCGCGGCGGCGCTCACCCGCGCCTTCCGGGGTGCCTATGGCATGCCGCCCGCCGCCTATCGCGCGGCGCGGGGCATCGGGGCGGCCATACCGGCCAGCCCCGCCACGCACGAAAGGGAACAGCACATGTTCGAGGTTCGCATCGTCGAGGCGCCCGCCCTGCGGCTGGCCGCCCTGCCCCACCGTGGCCCCTACACAGGGATCGGCGCCACCTTCGGCCGGCTGCAGGCCTGGGCGGCGGCGCGCGGGCTGGACCTGCCGGGCGCGCGCTGGATCGGGCTCTACCAGGACGACCCGGAAAGCGTGCCGGCCGCGCAGCTCCGCTCGGAGGCCTGCGTCACCGTGGGGCCGGAGGCCGAGGCAGCGGAGGGCGTGCGCATCCTGGAGCTTCCGGCCAGCCGCGTCGCGACGCTCGTCTTCCGCGGCCCCTATCCGGAGCTGGAGCGCGCCTATGCCTGGCTCTACCGTGAATGGCTTCCAGGCAGCGGGGAGGAGCCGGCCGACGCGCCCTGCCGGGAGGAGTACCTGAATGACCCGAAGACGACGCCCCCGGCGGAGCTGCTGACGGCGGTGCAGCTGCCGCTGCGGGCGCGGGTGCTGGCCTAGACTTCGCGGCGGGGGAGGCTGTTCCCGGGAAGGTTGCTCCGGAGGACGTTGTTCCGGGCCAGCCTGCCGGAGGGTGGCGTTCCGCCGGGCGCGGCGAACCACCCGGCCGTGCCGCCGCTCCGCAAGCACGCGTGCGCGGCGCTGACCCGGCCGAGGAGGCGAAGGGTGTTGCCTGAGCCTCCTCGCGGATGGAGGTCCGGGCCGTTCTCGAGCCGGGCAATGGCCGATGCCGTCGCCGCGGCCGAGCTTCTCGAGGGCAAGGCAGACTGGTCCGCCGGGTTGCCCTCGTTCGTCGCGAATGCCTCCGGGCCTCGGGTCCAGGCATCTGCGGCACAGTGGCCGGGCGCAGGACAGGTCCGGGACGGGTCGCCGCAGCACGCGATCACAAAGAAAATCAGCGCCTCCCGGAAACTTCCGACAGGGGAACGACCTTAATGGATCCATGGGAGTCGCGCTGACGGGGTGCGCAACACGGGATCGTAATGTCGTGCAGGCGAACGGCGACACTAGCCTGCCAGGACGTCGGCTCCGCATGCGGCCGTTCCGCCCGCCGGGACAGATGCAGGGAATGTCTTGATGAAGGTCGAACGCCAGGCCGTCGGCCGCGCCGCAGGCACGCGCATCGGGGACTACATCCGCATCGCGCGGCCGGACCACTGGATCAAGAACGTCTTCATGCTGCCCGGCGCGGCGCTCGCCATGGTGCTGAGCGGCCAGGCCGGCTTCGGGACCCTCTCTCTCGTTGCCGTGGCGCTCGTGTCACTGTGCCTCATCGCGAGCGCCAACTACACGATCAACGAGTACCTGGACGCCGGGTTCGATCGCTTCCATCCCCTGAAGAAGACGCGTCCCGGCGCGCAGGGCCGCCTGGAGTTCCGGCTTGTCGCGCTGCAATACGTCCTGCTGGCGGCGGGCGGGATGGGCATCGCGCAGATGCTCGGCACGCCCTTCATGCTCACCGGCGCCATGCTGCTCGTGATGGGGGTGGCCTACAACGTGCCCCCGGTGCGCACGAAGGACCGCGTCTACCTCGACGTCCTGTCCGAGAGCGTCAACAACCCCCTCCGGCTGCTGATGGGCTGGTTCGTGGTGCTGCCCGATGCCCTGCCCCCGGCCTCGCTGCTGCTGGCCTACTGGATGGGCGGCGCCTTCCTCATGGCCATGAAGCGCTACAGCGAATACCGGCGCATCGGCGATCCCGAGCGCGCGGGCCTCTACCGGCGGTCCTTCAGGTACTACACGGAGGAGACGCTGCTCCTCTCCTCCTTCTTCTATGCGCTCTTCGCCGCCTTCCTGCTCGGCGTGTTCCTGGTGAAGTACAGGATCGAATACCTGTTGAGCCTGCCGGCCTTCGCGGCGCTGTTCACCTGGTACCTCGCCATCGCGCTGCGGTCGGACAGTGCCGCGCAGGCACCGGAGCGGCTGCACCGCGAGCGGCGGTTCATGGCCTTCGTCGGCGGGCTGTCGCTGCTGGTCGCGCTCCTCACCTTCGTCGACCTGCCCTTCCTGTCCTTCCTGATGGACCCGTTCCTGATCAGGTTCGGGCGGTAGCCGCGCCGCATGCGCATCGCCGTCTTCGACCTCGACGGGACGCTGTCCCGCCGCGACCTCTTCCTGGCATTCCTGGCCCATGCGGTGCGGCGCATGGGCCCGGCCCGCCCGCTGCGCGCCGCCACGCTGCCCGTGCTGACGGCACGCTACGCGCTGCGCGGGATCACCAACGACCGGCTGAAGGCGGCCTATCTCGACGCCGTGCTCGGCGGACGGACCCGCGCGGCCGTCGAGGGGCTGGCCGAGACCTTCGCGGAACGGGCCGTGACACGGGAGATGAAGCCCGCCGCTCTCGCCGCGCTGCAGCGCCACCGGCGCGCCGGCGACCGCCTGGTGCTCGCCTCGGCCAGCCTGGACGCCTATGTCGCGCCGATCGCGCGGCGCCTGGGCTTCGACGACGCGGTCGCCACGCGCATCGCCTGGACCGCGGATGGCCGCGTGGCGGGAAGCCTGGACGGGCCGAACCTGCGGGGACCGGCCAAGCTCGACGCCGTCCGGGCCGTAATCGCCGGCTGGGGCGAGGCCCGCGTCACGGCCTACTCGGACCACGAGAGCGACGAGGCCCTGCTGGCCGCGGCGGCGGAGGCCGTGGCGGTGGACCCGTCGCCGGGCCTGGCGCGCATCGCCGCCGGGCGCGGCTGGACGGTCATGCGCTGGGGCGGCGCGGATGACCCGCAGGCGGCGCCCGCCGCGGGTGCCTCGGCCAGAGGTTCCGCATGAACGTCGCCACGCCCCCGCCCCTTCTGCGGCGGTCGCCCGCGGCATGGCGCCTGCCCACCTGGCCGGCGCCGCTGATCGTCCTCGGCTTCGCCTTCCTGCCCTTCCTCGCGAGCAGCCTGTTCCCGAGCCAGGACGGGCCCGCCCACCTGCACACGGCCAGCCTGCTGGCCATGATCCGGGAGGGGCGCGCCCCTGTGGCCTCCGCGCTCCTGGCCGAGATCGATCCTGGCGTCACGAACATCGCGGCCTACTGGATCCTGTCCCGCCTGCTCGACGTCATGCCGGCCGTGGCGGCGGAGTGGACGATGGCGCTCGGCCTCACGGCGCTGCTGCTCGGGGCCGTCCTGGCCGCCATCCGGCTGCTCGGCGGGCGGGCCTGGGACGCGGTGCCCGGCGTCCTCCTCTGCGCGCCGTTGATGCTCTACATGGGATCCTTCGCCCTCGTGCTCGCCATGGCGCCGGCCTTCCTCGCGCTGGCCTTCGCGGTCCGGCTGCTGCGCTCGGGCCGCGGCGTGGACGCCGCGGCATTCCTCCTGCTCGCGCTCGCGGCTTGCGCCGTGCAGGTCCAGGCCGCGGTGCCCATCCTGGCCGCGGTCTTCGGCGGTGCCGCCGGCGCGGTCGGCTGGCGGTGGCTGCGCGGCGGCGGCTTCGCGGTGCCGCGCCCGCTCCTGCTGCTGGCCCTCGCATGCGTGCCGGTGATGCTCGCCGTCGTGGCCTTCCAGATGGGCCCGCCCAGGGTCGCGCATGCAGCCGACACGCCCGCCTGGTCGCCCATCGCCCAGGCGGGGGCGATGGTGCTGCGGCGGGACGTTGCCGCCTTCTCCCTGACCGGTGCCGCCGCGCTCGGAGTCGCGACGCTCGCGCTCGGCCTCGCGGCGCTGGTGTGGCTGCTGCGCGCCGGATGGCGTGACGACGCACGCGCTGGCGCACCGGGCACGACCGAGCGCCTTTGGCCGCTCTTCGCGGCGATCGCCGTTGCGGGCGCGGTGATGGTGTTGCCACGCGAGACCTCGGCCATCCCGCAGATCCCGCAGCGCCTCCTGCCCTTCGCCTTCTTCCTGCTGTTCCTCTGGTTCGTCGTCACTCCCCTCCCGCCGCGCTGGCGCGGCGTGGTGGTCGGCACAGCGACCGCGGCCGCGCTGCTCGTCACGGCCGGGCGCACGCAGGGGCACGCCGTGCTGGGCGGTCACATCCGCGCCGAACTGGCCTGGGCGGAGGCGCAACTGCCGGACGGGGTCACGGCCCTGGTCAGCTTTCCCGGCGCGCTGGTCGCCCGCTCCCCCGCCATGGAGCAGGCCGGCTTCCTCCTGGCGTTCGACGCAGGGCGGCACCTCGGCCGCGGCCTGGCCGGGCGGGACGTGGTGGCGCTCTCGAACTACCAGGTCATGCCCGTCTGGCGCATCTTCCGGCTGCGCATGCGGCCCGAGGTGTACGAGCCGCTCGGCGACGTGTCCGAGTTGTCGGTCATGGTGGGCCGCGGCGGGCTGCGGGACGGCCTCGGGGCGTTCCGGGCGCGGCTGCGGGACGCGACCGGGCACGACCTCGACACGGTCGTCCTGTGGACGGGCGGGATCGGGCGCGAGGCCGCGGCGGTGAACCCCGACGTCGCCGCCTTCCTGCGTGAGCTTGACGCCGGCTACGAGCAGGCGGGCGTGTCGGCCCCCTCCGGCCTCGCGGAGGTGTGGCGGCGCCGGCCGGGCTGACCCGCCCTCCGCGCGCCTTCTCGGCCGACTCCCTGGCACGGTTAACGTGACGGCCGCAAAACTGCCGTCATTGAGGCGGGAACGGCCGGGCGGGACCGGAGGCGCTTCCTGGAGGCGAGGCCACCGCCGGTGCCGTGGCGAACCGCCCTCCAAGGATGCCGCGATGCCGCCCGCTCCCCTGCCAAGCTCCGAGGAAGCCCGGCTCGCCACCCTCCGGTCCTACGACGTGCTCGACACCGGGCCGGAGGAGGGCTTCGACGGCATCCTCTCGCTCGGGACGGGGCTGACCGGCTGCCCGGTGGCGCTTGTCTCCCTCGTCGACACGGACCGGGCCTGGTTCAAGGCGCGGGTCGGGCTTGAGGCCGAGAGCTTCGACCGCGACATCTTCTTCTGCCCTTGGGCGATCCTGGAGCCCGGGCAGGCGCTGGCGGTGCCGGATGCCGCCGCCGATCCGCGTTTCCACGACAGCCCGGTCGTGCTCGGCCCGCCGGGGTTGCGTGCCTATCTCGGCGTGCCGCTGGTCAGCCCGGAGGGCCATGCCCTGGGTACGCTCTGCGTCGCCGACCACGCGCCGCGCCACTTCGAGGAGGGGACGGCGGCCGCGCTGGCGACGCTGGCCCGCACCGTGGAGGCCGCCCTGGAGCTGCGCCGGACCACGCAGCAGGCCCGCACCGTCGCGATGATCGATCCCCAGACGGGTCTGCCGAACCGGCCTGCCTACATGCAGGTGCTCGCCCGCGCGCTGTTCCGCCAGCGCCGCGACCGCCGGCCGCTGACCGTGCTGCGACTGGCGCTGGAGGGGCTCGACCGCGTCGCGGAGCTGCTCGGGCAGGGCGAGGCGGAGCGCGTGATGGCCGAGGTCGCCGCCGCGCTGCGCCCCGTGCTGCGGGAGGAGGATGCGCTGGCGCGGCTCGGCCCGGACGAGTTCGGCGCCATTCTGGTGGGCGGCGACGGGCGGGAGGCGCAGGGGGTGGCCCAGCGCGTCCGGCGCACCGTCGCGGAGCGGATGAAGGCTGGCGGCTGGCCGGTGGTGGCGATGGTGGGCGCCGTGTGCCTCCGCGTGCCGCCGCGCGACGAGGCCGACGCCCTGGCCGCCGCGGATGCGCTGATGCACGCCGCCCGGATGGACCGCCGGCGCGGCGTGATGTTCCGCGAGTACCACGGGCCGAACGCGCCGCTGACCCTGCCCGCCGCCTGACGGGCGGCGCTACACCAGTTCCGGCACCCGGGCCGGCGGGCGGGCCATCGGCTTCGGGATGAGGCAGTCCGGCAGCGGCCGCTGCCCAGCGGGCGGTGGCGGCGGGCCCGGTTGCGGGTCGGGCGCGGGTTCGTGCCAGCCGCCGCCCCGGTTGTCCCGGCGCAGCACGAACAGCTCGCGCAGCGCCCAGATCAGCGGCACCCCGAAGGTGAGCATGCCGCTCAGGAGGATGTGGGTCTCGGGCTCCATGCCACGCGCTCCCTTGCCCGCGGCAGGGCCGGATCCGCGGGGCGGCCCAGACTAGGCAGGTCCGGCGGCCCCATGCCAGGGGGATGCACGTTCAGGATGCGGTGCGCGCCGCGCCACCCGCGGCGTTCATGGCCAGCAACCCCGCCGCGAGCCGCGCCAGCAGCCGCGCCGCCCGCAGCCGCACCGCCGCCTGGCCGTCCACCCCCTCCGGCAGGGTGCAGCCCGCGAGGGTGATGGCCGTGCCGAGGATCCGCGCCTCCATCGCCGCGGTCATCCGCTCAGGCGGCAGGTCGCGCCCGAACTCACGGTCCACCGCCTCGCCGGCCCTGTCGATCTCGGCCTCGACCTGCGCGTCCTCGGCCAGGAGGCCCATGATCTCTGCCGGTGGGTCGGGCTCCTCCCCCATCCGGACGGCCATCAGGCCCATGGCGCCGATCAGCATGTGCATCGCGCCCGAATCCCCGCCCTGGGCGGCGAAGGCGCCGTAGGCCGTGGCGAGCGCCGCCTCCGCCAGCACCTCCCGCGTCTCGGGGTCGATCGGGCGCGCCTCCTCTCCTTCACCTTGCGGCAGGCCGTCGCCCCCGCAGGCGTGGCAGACGGTGGCCAGCGCTTCGAAGAGCCGCTGTTCCGAGATCTTCTGCATCGGCGTGTCTCCCCTGGAGCAGCCCTATCGCCCGCGCACCCGCCCGCGTTTCAGAAAAGCAGGTCCGGCAGCCATGTGGCGAGCGCGGGGAACAGCACAACCAGCCCGAGGCCCAGCACCTGCAGGAGCACGAAGGGGGTCACGCCCCGGTAGACCTCGGCGGAGGTGACGCCGGCCGGCAGCACGCCCTGCAGGTAGAACAGCGTGGGCCCGAGCGGCGGCGTGAGGAAGGACGTCTGCAGGTTCATCGCGATCAGCACGCCGAGCCAGATCGGGTCGATGCCCATCTGCATCAGCACGGGCCCCACGATCGGCACCACGATGATCACGATCTCGACGAAGTCGAGCGGGAAGCCGAGGATGAACACCACCAGCATCACCACGAACAGCGCGCCGTACTTGCCGCCGGGCACCTGCTCGAGGAAGGCGCGGATCATCTCGTCCCCGCCAAGCCCGCGGAACACCAGGCTGAACAGCGTCGCGCCGATCAGGGTCGCGAAGATCATCGCCGTGACGGTCATGGTGGAGTGGGAGACCTGCCCCAGCATGCCGCCCGCGAAGGCTCGGCGGAGCGAGACGAGGATGCCCCAGGCGAGCCCGAGGACGAGCGCCAGCGCCACCCAGGTCGCGATGCGGTCGGGGCCCGCGATCTCCTGCCGCCCGATGCGCATGTCGAAGACGGCGCCGAGGACGACGAGCCCGAGCGCCGAGAGGCCGGCGACATAGATGGGCCAGGGGCGTCCCGGCACGATGCGCAGGCCGGCGAGCAGCGTGGCGCCCACCGCGCCGACCGACGCCGCCTCGGTCGGCGTCGCGATGCCGCCGAGGATGGAGCCGAGGACCGCGACCACCAGCACGATGGGCGGCACCAGCGCCCGCGCCAGCTCGCCGGCCGAGGCGCCCTCGCGCTCCGTCCGCGGGATGGGCGGTCCCATTTCCGGCCGCAGCCAGCAGATCACCACCTGGTAGAGGATGTAGAGGCCGGCCAGCATCAGGCCCGGGATCATGGAACCCGCGAAGAGCTGGCCGACCGAGATGGTCTCGATCGAGAACTTCCCTTGGGCGAGCTGCGCCTGCTGGTAGGCCGCCGCCAGAACCTCGCCCAGGATCACCATGACTGTCGATGGCGGGATGATCTGCCCGAGCGTGCCGGCCGCGCAGATCGTGCCGCAGGCAAACGCCGGCTCGTAGCGGCGCCGCATCATGGCGGGCAGCGCGATCAGCCCCATGGTGACGACCGTCGCCCCCACGATCCCCGTCGAGGCGGCGAGCAGCGCGCCCACCAGCGTGACCGAGACCGCAAGGCCGCCGCGGAGCGAGCCGAACAGCCGGCCCATCGCCTCCAGCAGGTCGGGCGCGATGCGGGAGCGTTCCAGCATCATGCCCATGAAGACGAAGAGCGGGATGGCGACGAGCACCTCGCTCGTCATGGTGCCGAGCACGCGCTGCGCCAGCGCGCCGAACAGGAAGGGGTCGAAGGCGCCGAACAGGATGCCGAGCGCGCCGAAGACGATCGAACAGCCCGTCAGCACGAACACCACGGGCACGCCCGTCATGATCAGCAGGCAGAGCGCCACCATCATGATGAGGTCCAGGATGGACCCCGCCGTGGTGAGGTTCATCCCTCGGCCGCCTGCCGGCGCTGCGGGAAGACCGGGCCGGGCCCACCGGCCAGCACGGTGGCCGAGCGGATCAGCACCGAGACCGACTGCAGGGCTAGCAGCACCGCCATGGTCGGGATCAGTGCCTTGAGCCAGGGCGTGAGCGGCAGCCCGCCCACCTGCAACGGCCCCTCTCCCAGCAGGAAGGAGCGCGCCACGTAGGTCCAGCTCGCCCAGACCAGCAGGGCGCAGAAGGGAGCCACCGCGACGAGCACGCCGATCAGGTCCGTCCAGGCCCGCGCGCGCTCCGACCAGCGGCCATAGAAGAAGTCCACCCGCACATGCGCGTCCAGCAGGTAGGTGTAGCCGATGGCCAGCATGAACATCGTCGCGTGGATGTAGACCACGCTCTCCTGCATCCAGACGAAGGACGAGCCATAGGCGTAGCGCAGCACCACCACCGCGAACTGCACCAGCACCAGCACGACCGCCAGCCACCGCACCGAGAGGCCGATCAGGCGACTCGCGGCGTCGATGCCGTCCGCGAGGCGCAGGAAGACGGCCAACTCAGCCCCAGTTGATCGGGAGCTGTCGGGCGTTGAAGTTCCCGGCGTAGGACTGGAGCATGTAGGCCTGGCTGCGGTTGCGGAAGGCCGCGTAGCTGTCGGCGATGCGCTTGACCATCGGGTCCTGGTGCGCGCGGAACTCCGCCAGCATCTGCCCGGCGGAGGTGCCGAAGGCCACCAGCAGGTCGCGCGGCACCTCACGCGGCACCACCTGGTGGCGGCTGACCAGCTCGGCCAGCGCCTGCGGGTGGCGGGCGTCGTACTCCGTGGTGATCTCCTCCGCAACGCTCTGGCACGCGAAGCGCACCGCAGCCTTCAGGTCGTCCGCCAGCGCGTTCCA
>DASQNQ010000192.1:0-34504 GCA_035644895.1 Acetobacteraceae bacterium
CATGTTCTCGATCAGGTAGCGCAGGCAGAGCACGACGACCTGATGCGCCACCACCAGCACGCGCGCGCCGCCGTGATGGAGCGATATGCTGTCCAGCGCGCTGCGCAGCCGCAGGATCACGTCGCACCAGCTCTCGCCGCCCGGCGGGCGGTGGTAGAACTTGCCCAATGTCCGGCGGAACTCCGCCTGGTCCGGGTGCAGCTGCTCGATGCCGAGCCGCGTCAGGCGGTCGAGCACGCCGAACTCCTTCTCCCGCAGCCGCTCGTCGGCCACGATCGGGCAGGCATCGGGGGCAAGGCCGCCCTCCGCCTCGACGATCGCGGCGGTCTGCCAGGCGCGGCGGTAGGGGGAGGCAAGGACGATCTCGGGCCGTTCATGTTCCGGCATCGCCGCGAACCAGTGGCCGAGGGCGGCGGACTGGCGATGGCCGAGCGGGCTGAGCGGCACGTCCACGTCGCGCGCCGCGCCCGTTTCGATGTGCGTCAGGTTCGAGGCATGGGCGGCGTCGCGCGCGACGTTCCCGGCGCTCTCGCCATGACGCACGATCCAGAGCCGTTCCGGCCAGTGCTGCAGGGGCATGCGCCGCCCTCCTCCCGGTGTTCGTCGGGGCTCAACGCGGGCAGGGCGCGCGGGTGGCCTAGGCTATTCTCTCGTAGGGCAGGCGCCGCGCCAGCCAGCAGCCGACCTGGGCGCCCGCGACGCGGCCGGCGGCGTCGCGCCGGAAGGCGATCGTCCAGTCGCCGGGCGGGCTGTGGTCCAATGCGCGCGGCATCGGCAGGTGCCAGACGTCGGGACCCGCGGGCTCCAGCAGCTCCATGCGTCCCTGGCCGAGGCGGCCCGAGAAGCCGCCATAGGCCACCCCGCCGGCATCGGCCACGAGCAGCTCGGCGTCCAGCTCCGCGCAGCGGTAGAGGCCAGCGATGTCGGGCCGCGCCTCGCCATCCGCGGGGCGGAGGAGGCCCGCCTGGTTGTCCTGCGGGCGCTCCATCCGCAGCCCCTCCGGGGTGGGGACCAGCCGCGTGCGGCCGTTCGTCGCGCCCCCGTCCGCCTGCAGGTCCAGCCGCTCCGGTCCCTGGCCGTAGCGCAGCCGCACGCGGCCAGGGCCGGCCGCCTCGACCCGGGCGGAGAGGCCGGTCTCGGGCTCGACATAGGTGCCGAGCCAAGTGGGGGCGGGCAGGTCCTCGCGCGCCGCGGGCCGTGCCTCGCCCAGCACGGCGCCGAGCAGGTCGAGCGCGGCGGCATGGGCGTCCGACAGGTGGTTGAACAGCACCACGACCGAGACGCGCTCGGACGCCACGTGCAGGCGGTGGCTGCGCCAGCCGCGCAGCGCGCCGCCATGGCCGGTCAGCGCCCGGCCGAACTCCGTGCCGCGGTTCAGCCCGAAGCCGTAGGAGGCCGGCGCCCCGCAGGCGAAGCCGGTGGGGGCGGAGAGGCGGGCGTAGATCGAACCCGGATCGTCGCGCGAGGCGTCGATGTGGCGCTCCCACGCGATCATGTCGTCGAGCGAGGCGCCGAGCCCCGCATCGCCGGTCCAGATCAGGCGGTTCTCCGCCGCGCGGAAGCCGCCGGCCTGCGTGCCCTCATACCCTTCGGTGCCGTCGGGCATGGCGCGCGTGTCGGCGGCGAGGAATGCCGTCTCCATGCCCGTGCGGTCGAAGATGCGCGCGAGGTGCTCCCCGAAGGAGCGGCCGGTATGATCCTCCAACGCGTCGGACAACAGTCGGAAATTCTGGTTGACGTAGGAAAAGCGCGTCCCGGGCGCGAAGTGCAGGCTGCGCGTGCCGCCGACCACCTGCGCCGTCTCCGCATCGCCAAAGGCGGATTCGGCTGGAGCGCCATGCAGCATCGCAACCGCCCAGTAGTCGCGCAGCCCCGACTGGTTGTGGCAGAGATGCAGCACCGAGGGGGGCGTGGCCTCCAGCCGCGGCAGGCGCGCGCGCACGGCGCCCGCAAGCGCCTCCGGGTCCGGGCAGGCCTCCAGCACCGCGGCGCAGGTGAACTGCTTGGTGACGGAGCACATCCGGAACAGCGTGCGGGGCGTGAAGGGGATGCGCCGCTCGGCGTTCGCATAGCCCCAGGCATGGCGGGCCAGCACCTCGCCGCGCCGCAGTACGGCCACGGCGCCGCCCGGCCCGGGAAAGAGGCGCGGCAGCGCGGCGAGCATGCGATCCAGGCGGGCGGAAAGGTCGGTGTCCATTCGTTGCAGTCTCTCCGGCCCCGCCGCCCGGTCAAGGCACGGCGGGCGCATCGGGGGAGAAGCGCACCCCCGCGCGGGCCAGCCCGCCGCCGAGCGCCACGACCGATCCGTCCGCCCGCCAGCAGGCGGCGCCGGTCATCCCGCCATCCGGCTCGAAGGCGATGGCGTTCAGCCCGCCGCCGATGGTGCGCACGCGCTGCACCGCGTGGCCGCGCACAGCCAGCGCCTGCGCGACGGCATCCGGGATGGCGGGCTCGATCTCGAGGCCGAAGCCCTGCGTCCAGACCCGTGGCGCCTCCACCGCACGCTGCAGGTCCATGCCGTGGTCGATCAGGTTGATGAGCGCCTGCATCGCCGAACCGAAGATGCGTAGGCCCCCGGGCTGGCCGAGCGCCCAGCGCAGCCGCCCGTCCCGCAGCACGATCATCGGCGCCATGGAGGTGAAGACGCGCTTGCCCGGCGCGACCGACAGCGCGCGGCCCGAGCGGGGCTCGAAGTTCAGCATGTAGTTGTTGGCGATCATCCCCGTGCCGGGGATGCCGATGCGCGCGCCGAAGAGACTGTTGACTGTCTGGGTGGAGGCCACGACGTTGCCCGCCGCATCGGCCACCGTGACATGGGTGGTGTTGTGCGATTCGTGCAGCGACGGGTCGGCCGCGAAGGTCTTCGCCCGTTCCATCGAAATGCCGGCCCGCCGGGCGTGCCCGTACTCCTTCGAGGTCAGGCGTTCGACAGGCACCTCCACGAAGGCGGGATCGGCGGTTGCCACCGCGCGGTCCGCGAACGCGATCTTCAGCGCCTCGGCCAGCAGGTGGACGGCATCGGGCGTGCCGAAGCCGAGGGCGGCGAGGTCGAAGCCCTCCAGGATGTTCAGCATCTGCGCGACATGCACGCCGGCGGAGGAGGGCGGCGGCGGGCCGAACACCTCGAAGCCGCGATAAAGGCCACGGACCGGCGCGCGCTCCACCGGCGCGGCAGCCCGAAGATCGTCGCGCGTCAGGATGCCCCCGCCGCGCGCCAGCGCATCGACCAGCGCCCCCCCGAGCGCGCCGTCATGCAGCGCGCCCGCGCCCTCCTGCGCAATGAGGCGCAGCGTCGCGGCGTAGTCCGGCTGCACCAGGCGCGCGCCTGCGCGGATCGGCGTGCCGCCGGGCAGGAAGCGCGCGGCGAGATCCGCGTCGCGCGCCAGGTCCGCCGCCGCGTCGGCAACCGCGTCGGCGAGGTAGGGCGTGACCGCGAAGCCGCGCGCGGCAAGCCGAATGGCGGGCTCCAGCACATCCGCCAGGGACATCGTGCCGTAGGCTGCGAGGGTGTGCGCCCAGGCGGGCAGCGCGCCCGGCACGGCGACGGCGCGCGCGCCGAGGGCGTTGGCGCGGTCCGCCGCCTCCCGCACCTCCGGCCCGGCATCCGGCGCCATGCGGTACATGTCGGGCCGCGCGGCGGCGGGCGCGACGGAGAGGCCGTCCACCACCGCGTGGCGGCCATCGGCCATGCGCAGATGCGCCACGCCGCCGCCGAGGACGCCGACCATCATCGGCTCCACCACGGTCAGCGCGAACAGGCTCGCGACGGCCGCGTCCACCGCGTTGCCGCCGGCCAGCAGCACCTCCGCCCCGGCGACGGAGGCGAGTGGGTGGTTCGTGCAGACGACGCCGCGATGGCCGGAGGCGGGGCGCTTCTGGCAGGTGAACATCAGCCGACCGCCGGGCGCCGCCGCTCGCCCTCCGTCGCCCGTTCGAAGGCGTGGCCGGCGCGGATGGCGAGGGCGTCCTCGAAGGGGCGGCCCACGATCTGCGCGCCGACCGGCAGCCCGTCCTGCCCGTAGCCCGTGCAGACCGAGACGCAGGGTTGCCCCGTCAGGTTGAACGGGATCGTCAGCGACGGGATCTCGAGCGAGGCGAATTTCGGCACGCGCTCGATCGCGACCGCCTCGGCGGGCTGCGATGCGGTGACCAGAAGGTCGCACTCCCGCATCGCCTCCGCGACCGCCGCGCACAGCTCCCGCCTGCGCCGCTGCGCCTGCACGTAGTCGGCGCCGGAGGGCAGCGCGGCCAACGCCAGGCGCTCCCGCAGGATCTCGCCGTAGTCGCTGAAGCGCGTGCGCAGCCAGGGCTCGTGGACCGCGTGCGCCTCGACCATCAGGATGACCCAGCCCGGCGCGTGGAAGTCGAGCAGTGGCGGGAGCGTGACGTCCTGCACCTCCGCGCCCTCGGCGCGCAGCACCTCGGCCAGCCGGTCCACGCCGGCGCGGACAGCGGGGCTCGTGTTCATGTCCTGCTCGTGGAAGTGGCGCACCACGCCGACGCGCAGGCCGCGCACGCCCTGCCCGATGCCGCGCAGGAGGTCGGGCGTGGGCCGTGCCGCGGAGGACGGGTCCTCCGGGTCGTGCCCGGCCATGGCCTGCAGCAGGATCGCGCAGTCCTCGACACTCCAGGCGATGGGCCCGGCCGTGTCGAGGCTGTGCGCGAGGGGCAGGATGCCGCGCCGGCTGCACAGCCCGTAGCTCGGCTTGATGCCCGCGATTCCGCAGAGCTGCGCGGGTCCGCGGATCGAGCCGCCGGTGTCCGACCCCGTCGCCCCGAGCACGATGCCCGCCGCGACCGCCGCGCCGGAGCCGGAGGAGGAGCCGCCGGTGAAGCGCGACGTGTCCCAGGGGTTGCGAGCGGGCGGCCAGGGCAGGTCGAAGGACGGCCCGCCCCAGGCGAACTCGTGCGTCGCGAGCTTGCCGAGCATCACGGCGCCCGCTTCGGCCCAGGCCGCGACGGCGGCCGCGTCGCGCGCGGGCACGTGGTCCATCAGCACGCGCGAATGGCCCGTGGTCGGGATGCCGGCCGTCTCGTAGATGTCCTTGTGCGCGACCGGGATGCCGTCGAGCGGCCCGCGCAGCGTGCCGGCCATCTGCCGCGCCTCCGCCTCCCGCGCCTGGCGCAGGGCGAGGTCAGGCGTCAGGCGGATGAAGGCGTGCAGCGCGGGGTCCAGCCGCTCCGCCCGCGCGAGCGCCATACGGGCCAGCTCCAGCGGGGAGACCTCGCGCGCCGCGACCAGCCGCGCGGCGTCGGCGAGCGTGCCGGGCAGGGCGGTCATGGCTGCGCCTGCGGTGGCGCGAAGACCGTCGCGGGTTCCACCTCGACGCCGCGCGGCGTGCGCAGCCGCGCGAGCAGGGCATCGAGCAGCGGCACCACGCCGAGGATGCTCTCACGCTCGGCAGGCGTCAGCGCGATGCCCGCGCGGGTCATGGCCGCGTCGAGGCGCTCCCCCGGCATCTGGTCTGGCATGCGCGTCGTTTCCCTCTCCTCAAGCCGGTGCCAGTGTGCACGGGGCACGGCGCGCGTCGAGCCGTGGCGAGAGGAGAGGCCTGCGCAATGATCGGTGCGCTCACGTCCCTGCTGGCCTGCCAGTTGGCCGGGGAGGTCGCGGCCCGCGCCCTCGGCCTGCCGGTGCCGGGGCCGGTGGTCGGCATGGTGATCCTGTTCGCCGTGCTGCTGCTGCGCGGCGGTGAGGCGCCGGCGCCGCTGGGGCAGGCGGCGGACGGGCTGCTCGGCAATCTCGGGCTGCTCTTCGTGCCGGCGGGTGTGGGCGTGATCCTCTACCTGCCGGTGCTGGCGCGGGACTGGGCGCCGATCTCGCTCGCCGTGCTGGCGGGGACGCTGGCCGCCATCGCGGTGACGGGGCGGCTGGCGCAGGCGCTGCTGCGGCGGCTCGGATGACCGGCCTCGCGAAGGTTTGGGTCTACCTGGCGCAGGAGCCGCTGGCGGCGCTGACCGCGACGCTCGCCGCCTGGCTGCTGGCGCTGCGGCTGCAGCGCGCGCTCGGGCGGCACCCGCTGGCCAACCCGGTGCTGTTCGCGGTGGCCGCGCTGGCGGGCGCGCTGCTGGCGGGCGGGGTGGAGTACCGCGCCTACTTCGAGGGGGCGCAGTTCGTCCACTTCCTGCTCGGCCCCGCGACGGTCGCGCTGGCCGTGCCTCTGTACCGGCAGTGGCAGGTGGTGCGGCGCTCGGCGCTGGCCGCGACGCTCTCGGTCGTGCTGGGCGGGGCCTTCGCGGCGGGGGTGGGCATCGCGCTCGCCCTGGCGCTGGATGCGGCGCCGGAGGTCACGGCCTCGCTTGCGCCGCGCTCCGTCACCACGCCGGTCGCGATGGGGATTGCGGAGCGGATCGGCGGGCTGCCGAGCCTGACGGCGGCGGTGGTCATCCTCTCGGGCGTCGTCGGCGCGGCGCTCGGGCCGGTGGTGCTGGACCTGGTGCGCGTGCGGGACTGGCGGGCGAGGGGGCTCGCGATCGGCACCGCCGCGCACGGGATCGGCACGGCGCGGGCCTTGTCCGTGAATGCCACGGCGGGTGCCTTCAGCGGCCTGGCGATGGGGTTGAACGCGCTGGCGACGGCGCTGATCCTGCCGCTGCTGTGGCGGCTTCTCGGGTAGCCGGCGTCCGGCCCGGTGTCAGCCCCCGGGCGCCGCCTTCGGCACGCCCGCGGTGCGCGCCAGCCAGGCCAGCCGATGGCGCTGCGCGCTGCGGGCGTGGAGACGGGCGGCGGCCTCGGCCCCGTCCCCGTCGCGGCGGCGCAGCGCCTTCAGGATGGCCCGGTGCTCCGCATGCGCGGCCTCGGCCCGGCCGCCGAGTGTCAGCAGGGTGGGCAGCAGCGCGATGGTGGCGGAAAGCTGCTCCAGGCTGCGCAGCAGGTAGCGGTTGTGCGCCGCGAGGTAGAGCAGCCCGTGCAGGCGCTGGTTGACGCCGGCCAGCCGTGCCGCATCGCCGAACAGGGGCGGCTCGGCCTCCACCAGCTCGGCCATGGCCTCGATCTCCGTGTCGGTCGCGTGCTGGGCGGCGAGCCGCGCGGCCGCGCCCTCCAGAAGCTCGCGCATCACGTACAGCTCGACCACCTGGGCGTGGTCGGGCTGCGTGACGGACAGGCCCCGGCGCGGCTCGTGCGTCAGCAGCCCCTCGGCCTCCAGCCGCGCGATCGCCTGCCGGACGGGGGTGCGGGAGACGCCGAAGCGCGCCGCCAGGTCGGCCTCGGTCAGCGGGACGCCGGGCGCCAGGGCGCCGTCGCGGATCGCGGCGCGGATGCGCTCATAGGCGGACTCGGGGCGGGTGCTGCCGTCCATCGGCGCCCGGTCTAGCGGAGGGGCGGGCCGCGGGGAAGCACGTCTGGACAACGTTGTATCCCGTTGGATACAAGCGTGCCCATGCCAGACCTGAACCGCCTCTGGGACGTGCTGGTCGTGGGGGGCGGCAACGCCGCCCTCTGCGCCGCGATCACCGCCGCCCAGGCCGGCGCGCGGGTGGTGGTGGCCGAGCACGCGCCGAAGCCGATGCGCGGCGGCAATTCGCGCCACACCCGCAACCTCCGCGCCCTGCACCCCGCGCCGACCGACGTGCTGACCGACAGCTACCTGGAGGAGGAGTACTGGGACGACCTGCTGCGCGTGACCGGCGGCCGGACGGACGAGGCGCTGGCCCGCATGACGATCCGCGCGAGCCAGCACGCGCCGGGCTTCCTGCGCGACTGCGGCGTGGTCTTCCAGCCCTCGCTCTCCGGCACGCTGTCGCTGTCGCGCACCAACGCCTTCTTCCTCGGCGGGGGCAAGGCGCTGGTGAACGCGCTGTACCGCACGGCCGAGCGTCTCGGCATCGAGATCCTCTACGACACCGAGGTCCAGCACATCGAGGTGCAGGAGGGCTTCGCGACGGAGGCCGTGCTGTCGCACCGCGGCTTCCCCGCGCGGCTGCGCTTCAAGTCGCTCGTCGCCTCCGCGGGCGGGTTCCAGGCGAACCGGGAGTGGCTGCGCCAGTACTGGGGCGATGCCGCCGACAACTTCCAGATCCGCGGCACGCCCTACGCGCAGGGCCGCGTTCTGCGGAACCTGCTCGACCAGGGGGTGCAGGAGGTGGGCGACCCCACGCAGTTTCATGCGGTGGCGAACGACGCCCGCGCCCCGATGGAGGATGGCGGGCTGGCCATGCGGCTCGACTGTGTGCCCTACTCCATCGTGGTGAACCGCGACGTCGAGCGCTTCTACGACGAGGGCGAGGATGTCTGGCCGAAGCGCTACGCCATCTGGGGCCGGCTGATCGCGCAGCAGCCGGGGCAGGTGGCCTGGGCCGTTTCCGACGCCCAGGCGATCCACGACTACCTGCCCAGCGTCTTCCCGCCCCACCGCGCGGACAGCATCGCGGATCTGGCCGGGCTGTGCGGGCTGGACCCGGCGAAGCTGGAGCGCGTGGTGGCCGGGTACAACGCGGCCGTCCGCCCCGGCACCTTCCGGGGCGGCGTGCTGGATGACTGCCGGACGGAGGGGCTGGCCCCGCCCAAGAGCCATTGGGCGCGCCGGATCGAGCGGCCGCCCTTCCACGCCCACCCGCTGCGCCCGGGCATCACCTTCACCTTCCTCGGCGTCAAGGTGAACGAGCGCGCGCGGGTGATCATGGCCGATGGCCGGCCGAGCGCGAACATGTTCGCCTCCGGCGAGATCATGGCCGGCAACATCCTCGGCCAGGGGTATCTCGCCGGCTTCGGCATGACCATCGGCACCGTCTTCGGACGCATCGCGGGCGAGGAGGCCGCGCGCCATGCACGCAACTAGGCCAGCGGCGCCCGAAACCGACACCGTCGCCGAGGCGCGGCGGCAGATGGAGATCTGCAACGCCTGCCGCTACTGCGAGGGCTACTGCGCCGTCTTCCCCGCCATGGCGATGCGGCGGGACTTCACCGCAGGCGACCTGACGCACCTCGCGAACCTCTGCCACTCCTGCAAGGGCTGCTACCACGCCTGCCAGTACGCGCCGCCGCATCCCTTCGGGGTGAACGTCCCCGCGACCTTTGCGACGCTGCGGCAGGAGGGCTACGCAACGTACGCGTGGCCGGCGCCGATGGGGCGGCTGTTCGAGCGCAACGGCACCGCCGTTTCCCTGCTCGCGGCGCTGTTCGCGATGCTGGCGATGGTGGTCGCCGTGGCGGTGCAGGATCCGGCGGTGCTCTGGTCTTCCCAGACCGGGCCGGGGGCCTTCTACCGCATCATCCCACTCTGGTTGATGAACGCGCTCGCCACCTCGACGCTCGGCTTCTCGGTCGTCGCCCTGGCGATGGGCGGGTGGCGCTACTGGCAGGCGACGGGGCGGGGCGGGGCTGCGCCGGCCGGCGTGGCGCCGGCGCGGGATGCGGCGGTGGACATCCTGACGCTGCGCAACCTCGGCGGCGGCGGGCATGGCTGCAACGACCTGGACGACAGCTTTGCCCAGACCCGGCGCTGGCTGCACCACGCCATGTTCTACGGCTTCCTGCTGTGCTTCGCGGCCACCACCAGCGGCGCGGCCTACCACCACCTGTTCGGCTGGACCTCGCCGCACCCGTTCTGGAGCCTGCCCGTGCAGCTCGGCACCTGGGGGGGCGTGCTGCTCTGCATCGGCACGGCGGGGCTGGCCTGGGTGAAGGTGGTGACCGATCCCGCGCCGGTGGCGCGGCGGCTGCTAGGGGGGGAGTACGCGATCCTCGCGCTGCTGTTCCTGGTCTCCGCCACCGGGCTGCTGCTGCTGGCGGTGCGGCACACGGGCGCGATGGGGCTGATGCTGGCCCTCCACCTCGGCCTCGTGCTGGCCTTCTTCGTTGCGATCCCCTACAGCAAGATGGTCCACGGGCTGTACCGCAGCCTCGCCCTGCTGCGGAATGCCCGGGAGCGCCACGCCCTCCGGCGGGCCAAGACAACCCAGGGAGCCTGAACGTCCATGAGCCAGATCCCCCGCCGCGCCCTGCCGGCCCTCGCCGCCGCGGCGCTTGCCGCGCCGGGCATCGCCCGCGCCCAGGCCCGCGCCATCGTCTGCGTCGTGCCCTACGCGCCCGGCGGCGGCACGGACATCGCGGCGCGGGAGTTCACCTCCGGCTTCAGCCAGGAGCTCGGCGGCCAGTCCGTGGTGATCGAGAACCGGGCCGGGGCCGCAGGCTATGTCGGCTCGCTCTCCGTCGCGCGGGCGCGGCCGGATGGGCACACGCTGCTGTTCGCCGTCTCCACCAACATCGTCATCGCGCCCTACCTTCAGGCGGGTGAGCGGGTGGAGCTGGCGGCGCAGCTCACGCCCGTCATCCAGACCTCCTCCTACCAGTACGTGCTGGTGGTGGACCCGAAGCTCGGCGTGAACACGCTGCCCGAGCTGATCGCCATGATGCGCGCGCGCGGGCGCGGGGCGATGACCTATTCCTCCTCCGGCGTCGGGGGGAACAACCACCTGGCGGGGCTGCTCTTCTCGGACGCGCTCGGCATCCCGATGGAGCACGTGCCCTATCGCGGCACGGCGCCGGCGCTGATGGACGTGGTGGCCAGCAACATCCACATGAACTTCTCCTCCCCGCCGCCCGGCATCGCCCTGGTGCGGGAGGGGCGGCTGCGGGCGTTGGCCGTGACGGGGGAGACGCGGATGCCCGCCCTGCCGGACGTGCCGACGCTGTCCGAATCCGGGCTGCCCGGCCTCGTCATCCGTGGCTGGCACGGCGTCTTCGCGCCCGCCGCGACGCCCGCCGCCCTGCTCGACCGCTACGAGGAGGCGGCGCGGCGCGCCACCTCCACCCCGCGCTTCATCGAGCGCCTGGCGACCGAGGGGCTGGAGCCCGCCCCGCGCCGCTCCCGCGCCGAGTTCGCCGTCGCGGTGCGGGAGGAGGCGGCCTTCTGGGCGCGGAAGGCGCCCGAGCTGGGTCTGCGGCCTGAGCAGTGAGGCCCTATACGGGCCGCGTGACCGGGGCGCCCGCGCGGCGCCCCATCGCGTTGTCGAGTGCCAGCGCGCCGGGCCCGGTGAAGACCAGCAGCAGGAAGACGAAGCAGTACAGGATCGAGGCGTCGCCGCCGTTCAGCACCGGGTAGAAGTTCCGCGGCGCGTGGAACATCCAGTAGGCGACCGCCATCTCGCCCGAGAGCACGAAGGCCACGGGCCGCGTGAACAGCCCGACCAGGATCAGCGCGCCGCCGACGAGTTCGAGCACGGCGCCGACCCAGAACAGCGACATCACCGGCGGGAGCCCGCTGCCCGGCGGGGCGGGGAAGCCGAAGAGCTTCTGCGTGCCATGCGCCATGAAGATCAGCGCCGTCACGATGCGCAGCGCGGCCAGCGCGTAGGGGGCGTAGCGGTCGAGCGTGGTCGTCAGCGGCATGGTTCCGGCTCCGGGCTTCGGTCCGCCGGGCAACGGGGGCGGGCCGCATGGGTTCCGGGCAGGGCGGCCCTGCCCTAGGCTCCGCGCCACAGGAGGACCCCAGCATGGCCCGCATCGCGTCGCTCGAGACCGGCTTCTACCGCGTCCCGCTGCCGGTCACGCTGACCGACAGCATGCATGGCGAGATGCGCGCCTTCGAGCTGAACACGGTGCGCGTGCGCGATGCCGATGGTGCCGAGGGCGTGGGCTACACCTTCACCGTCGGCCGGAACGGCGCGGCCGTGGATGCCGTGCTGGTGCGCGAGATCGCGGAGATCGTCCCCGGCGAGGATGCCGACATGATCGAGCGGATCTGGAACCGGCTGTGGTGGGAGTTGCACTATGGCGGTCGCGGCGGGCCGACCGTTCTCGCCATCTCGGCCCTCGACATGGCGTTGTGGGACCTGAAGGCTAAGCGGGCCAACCTGCCGCTGTACAGGCTGCTCGGCGGCTTCGATGCGCGCGTGCCCTGCTATGCAGGCGGAATCGACCTGATGCTGCCGCTCGATGCGCTGCTCAGGCAGACGGACGACAACCTCGCCAAGGGCTTCCGCGCCATCAAGATGAAGGTGGGCCGCGCCATCCTGGCCGAGGATGTGGAGCGCGTGGCGGCGATGCGGAAGCATCTCGGGCGGGATTTCCCCCTCATGGTGGACGCGAACATGAAGTGGACCGCCGACCAGGCGATCCGCGCCGCCCGCGCCTTCGCCCCCCACGACCTCACCTGGCTGGAAGAGCCGATCTCGCCGGACGACGTCGCGGGTCATGCCCGGGTGCTGCGCGACGGCGGGCTGCCCATCGCCGCCGGGGAGAACCTGCGGACGCTGTGGGACTTCAAGCACCTGATCGCGTCGGAGGGCGTGACCTACCCGGAGCCGGACGTCACGAACTGCGGCGGCGTCACGCCCTTCATGAAGATCGCGCACCTGGCGGAGGCATGGAACCTGCCCGTGACGTCCCACGGCGCGCATGACGTGACGGTCCACCTGCTGGCTGCCTGCCCGAACCGGTCCTACCTCGAGGCGCATGGCTTCGGCCTCGACCGCTACATCGCGGAGCCTCTGCGCATCGAGGAGGGCGCCGCCGTGGCGCCGGAACGCCCGGGCCACGGCATCGCCTTCGACTGGAAGGGGCTGGACGCGATCCGCGCCTGATCAGCGGTAAACGAGTGTCGGCAGCCAGAGCACCATCTCGGGCCAGTAGGTCACCAGGCCGAGACAGACGAAGAGCGGGATGAGGAAGGGGGCGCAGGCTCTCGCCGTCTGCTCGAAGGTGAGGCCCGAGACGCGCGCCAGGATGAACAGCACCATGCCGACGGGCGGCGTCAGCAGCCCGATCATCAGGTTCAGCACCATGATGATGCCGAAGTGCACCGGGTCCACGCCGATCGCCATCATGATGGGCAGCAGCACGGGCACCAGGATGGTGATGGCGGCGATGGTCTCCAGGAAGCAGCCGACGATGAGCAGCAGGATGTTGACCAGGAGCAGCACCATCCAGGGCTCCCGCGTGATGGAGAGCACGGCCGCCGCGATCTCCTCGGTCACGCGGGTGGTGGTGATGAGCCAGCCGAAGATGGAGGCGCCGGCCACGATCAGCAGCACCACTGCCGTCGTCTCGATCGTCTCCATCGTGACGCGCAGGAAGGACCGCCAGGTCAGGGTGCGATAGACCACCGCGCCCAGGAACAGCGCGTAGAACGTGGCGGCGATCGCGGCCTCCGTCGGCGTGAAGGCGCCGCTGGTCATGCCTCCCACCAGGAGCACCGGCGTCATCAGCGGCAGGAAGGCGCGCTTTGCCGTGTAGCCCAGGCGCGCCCAGCGGAACTGCGCGTCGCGGTCGAAGCCGCGGCGGTAGGCGACGACCGTCACCGCCCCCATCAGCACCAGCGCCATGACGAGGCCGGGGATGAGGCCGGCTGCGAAGAGTTGTCCGACCGAGGCGTTGGCCGCGACGCCGTAGATCACGAGCGGGAGGGAGGGCGGAATGATCGGTCCGATGGTGGACGAGGCGCCCGTCAGCCCGACCGCGAAGGGCAGGGGGTAGCCGTGGTCGCGCATCGCGCGGATCTCGATGTTGCCGATGCCACCCGCGTCGGCCACAGCCGTGCCCGACATGCCCGCGAAGATCACGCTGCCGACGATGTTGACGTGGCCGAGTCCGCCCTTCAGCCAGCCCACCAGCGCGGTCGCGAAGGAGTAGATTCGCTCCGTGATGCCGGCGCTGTTCATCAGGCTGCCAGACATCACGAAGAAGGGGATGGCCAGCAGCGGGAAGCTGTCCACGCCGGACGCCATGCGGTGCAGCACCACCAGCGGCGGCACCGAGCCGTCCAGCCAGACATAGAGCAGCGAGCCGGCCCCCAGCGCGACGGCCACCGGCACGCCGGCGAGCAGCAGCGCGAAGAAGCTCGCGAACAGGACCCATGTCATCGAAGCTAGACCTTCACGCCGCCGACGGAGGGATCCGGCGGCACCTCCGGTTCACCTTCCCGGAAGCGGCGGAAGGCGGCCAGCAGGGCGCGGATGGTGGTGAGCACGAGGCCCAGCAGGATGCCCCAGTAGACCCAGGAGAGGGGCCAGTCGATGACCACCATGGGCTGGAAGCGCATCGCCTCGGCCACCTGCCAGCAGAGCCACGCCGAGACGGCGAAGAAAGCGGCCGCGACGAGCGCCGCGCCCAGGTGCACCCAGCGCCGCGCATGCGGTCCGAGCACGTTCGGCAGGAACTCCACCGCGATGTGCGTGCCCCGCCGTGCCGCCATGGCGCTGCCGGTGAAGCACAGCACCATCAGCACGTAGCGCGCGATCTCCTCGGTCCAGGCGATGCTGTCGTTCAGGATGTAGCGGGAGAAGAACTGCAGGAAGACGATGCCCGAAAGCGCCCAGAACAGCGCGAAGGAGATCCAATCCTCCGGCGCCATGTCGACAGGCGGGTCGGAGGCCTGCTCCTCCTCCTTGATCAGCTCGAGAAAGAGCTCCTCCTCCTGCGCATCGCGCTTCGCCAAGTTTCCCGCTCCCTCCGGACGGCAGGCAGAGTAACATCCGCGCGCGCAAGGGAGGGAGTGAAGACATGTCCAGAATCGCCCGCATCGAGATCATGCAGGTGGATCTCGCCCCGAAGGTGGCGCGCAGCGACGCCATCCAGGCCTTCGCGGCGCAGGAGACGCCGATCCTGCGCATCACGGATGCCGACGGCGCCACGGGCACGGGCTACAGCTACACGATCGGGCAGGGCGGGTCCTCGGTCGTCGCGCTGCTGCGCGACCACCTCGCGCCCAGGCTCGTCGGGCGGGAGGCGGAGGAGGTTGAGGCGATCTGGCGCGACCTGTTCATGGCCACCCACGCGCTCTCGGTCGGGCCGCTGGTTGCGCTTTCTCTCGCCGCCATCGACACGGCGCTCTGGGACCTGCGCGGCGTGAAGCTCGGCCGGCCATTGCACCTGCTGGCGGGCGGCGCGCAGCCGCGCGTGCCGGTCTACACGACCGAGGGCGGCTGGCTGCACATGGAGCAGGCGGAAATCGTGGCGGAGGCCGAGGCCGCGTGCGGCCAGGGGTTTGCCGGCACCAAGATCAAGGTCGGCCGCCCCCGCCTGCAGGAGGACGTACGGCGCCTCGCCGCCGTGCGCGCCGCGGTCGGGCCCGAGTTCCAGGTGATGACCGACGCCAACCAGGGCTTCACGGTGGCCGAGGCGATCCGCCGCGCTGCCGCCTTCGAGGCCGCCGGCCTCGACCTCGCCTGGTACGAGGAGCCGCTGCCGGCCGAGGACGTGGAGGGGCATGTGCGTCTTTCCGCCGCGACGCGCATTCCCGTTGCGGTGGGCGAGAGCCTCTACCACCCCGCCCAGTTCCGCGACTATCTCGCGCGCAACGCCTGCTCCGTCGTGCAGGTGGACGTCGCGCGCATCGGCGGCATCACGCCCTGGCTCAAGGTCGCCCACATGGCGGAAGCCTTCAACGTGCCCGTCTGCCCGCACTTCCTGATGGAGCTGCACCTGCCGCTGGTCGCCGCCGTGCCGAACGGCGCCTGGCTCGAGCACATCCCGCAGCTCGACGACATCGCCTCGAGTCGTGTCGTGGTGCGGGAGGGCCACGCCGCGCCGCCGGCCGAGCCGGGCAACGGCATCGCCTGGGACTGGCCCGCCATCGAGCGGCGGCGGGCCTTCACCCCGATCGTCGTGGCCTGATCAGCCGGCCCTGCTGGCGATGGCCTGGAGGCGGTCGTAATGCTCCCGCGTCCAGCCTGCGCCGGCCTGGGCATCGTTGTGCAGCGGCAGCGCCGCGGCGCGGAAGGCGGCGCGGTCCGGGCGCTGCACCGTCTTGCCCTGCTGCTCGAACCAGGCGGGCAGGGCGAGTTCGGCCTGCCGGATCTCGTTCGTCGCGCGGTCGGACGCCTCGCGCAGCACCTCCTGGAACACGCCCTTGTCGGCGTCGTTCAGGCGGCGCCAGGTGTTGCCGGAGACGATCGTCAGCAGGCTCTCCGTGATGTGGCCGGTCAGCGAGATGTGGCTCTGCACCTCGTAGAACTTCTTGGCCTGGATGGTGGGCAGCGGGTTCTCCTGCCCGTCCACCGTGCCCTGCTGCAGCGCGAGGTAGACCTCCGCGAAGGCGATCGGCGTGGCGTTCGCGCCGACGGAGCGCGTGAACATCAGGAACAGCGGCGCCTGCGGCACCCGCAGCTTCATGCCCCGCATGTCCTCCGGACGCAGCACGGAGCGGTTCGCGGTGACGTGCCGCTCCCCGTAGTAGGTCAGGGCGAGGGACTGGTGGTTCGTCTGTCGGTTGTACCCGGCCATCATCTCGCGCAGCAGGTCGCTCTGGCGGTAGGCCATGAAGTGCTCGAAGTCGCGCAGCGCGTAGGGCGCGTTGCTGATCGCGATCGGGCGGAAGGTGGAGCCGGCGAAGGCGACGCCGGTGTAGATCATGTCCACCGTGCCGAGGGCGAGGCCCTGGTTGATCGTCGGCTCGTTGCCGAGCGCACTGGCCGGGAAGACCTCGATGGACCAGCGGTTGCTCGTCCGCTGCTGGATCTGCTGCGCGGCCCACAGCGCCTGGGTGTGGTACGCCTCGTTCGTCTCGTAGACATGCGCCCAGCGCAGGCGCGTCTGGGCCTGCGCGGCGCGGCCAAGCAGGGCGGGCGCGGCCAGCGTGGCGCCCATCAGGGTTCTGCGTTGCAAGGTCATGTTGTGTTCCTCCCGGTCCGGATGTCCTTGGCGGGCAGGATGCGGTCGTCCCGGGCCCGTGCGCAAGCGCCGTGGCACCGGGCGCCGCCCCGGGCGTTCGGCCCTCATGAACGACCCGCTCCCGCAGTCCAACCCCCACGCCACCAGCCCCCGCCGGCACGAGGCGGTCGAATGCCCGCTCTGCGGGGAGCAGACGGTGCCGAACCGGCTGGCCGATGACAGCTACGTTTGCTCCTGCCCCGTGCAGCGCGCCCTGCCGCTGGACGGCGGCCCGGACCCCGCCTGGATGCCGCCCCCGGTGGACGAACCCTTCTTCACCCCCGGTGCAACCGAGAACCCGATGCCGCCGCCGAACCTGCCCGCCCCGGCCGCCGCCGGGACGGAGGAGGGGCGCGCCCGGCCGCCCCTGCCCGAGGATCGCGGCCAGTTCGGCACGAACATCGCGACCGAGGCCTACGAGCCCCTGCCGGGCCCTCCGGGCGAAAGCTAGCCGAACGCAGCCCGCGCAAGCCGGGCGAGGTTGTCGTGCCCCATGCGCGCGTAGGTGAGCGGGTGCGCCTTGGCCGGGTCCTGCTCGGCCTCCACCACCAGCCAGCCGCGGTAGCCGGCAGCGACCAGCGGCGCCAGCGCGGCCGGGTAGTCCACCGCTCCGTCGCCGGGCACGGTGAAGACGCCGGCGAGCACGGCCTCCAGGAAGGGCAGGTCGCGCCGCCTGGCGTCTGCCAGCACGGCGGGCCGCACGTCCTTGCAGTGGACATGCGCGACGCGGCCCGCATGGCGCCGCGCCAGCGCGGCGGGGTCGCCGCCGGCGAAGGTGATGTGGCCGGTGTCCAGCAGCAGCCCCACCTCGGGGCCCGTGCCCGCCATCAGGCGGTCCACATCGGCCTCCGTCTCCACCACCGTGCCCATGTGGTGGTGGTAGGCGAGTCGCATCCCGCGCGCCGCGAGGCGACGCCCCATCTCCGACATGCGCGGCAGCAGCACCGCCCAGTCCGCCTCGGACAGCACGGGCCGGCGCGACAGCGGCGTGGCGCGGCTGCCATGGATGGCGCACGAGACCTCCGCGAACACCACTGCGTCGCAGCCCATGGCGGAAAGCAGCGCGAGGTGCGGTTCGGCGGCTGCGATCTCGGCCTCCACGTCGCGCTCCAGCAGCCGCGCGCCGTACCAGCCCGAGACGAGGGCGAGGCCGTGGCGGTCGAGGATCGGCCCGAGCGCCGCAGCCTCCCGCGGGAACTTGTTGCCGAGCTCGACGCCAGCGAAGCCGGCCTGCCGCGCCTCGGCCAGGCAGGTCTCCAAGGGCGTCGCCGCGCCGAGTTCCGGCATGTCGTCGTTCGTCCAGGTGAGCGGGTTGATCCCGATGCGGACGGCCATCGTCATGCTCCCTGTGCCTGGCGGCGGCGCTGCGTCTCGTAGTCGCGCCGCGCGCCCTCCTGCGCCTTGCCGCGCGGCGCGGCGCTCACCGGCACCTCCCACCAGGCGCCGCCCTCCGCCGTGCCGTGCGCCGGGTCGGTCTCGACCACGATCACCTGCGTGCGCGCGGCCGAGAGCGCCGCGGGCAGCGCGGCCTCCAGCCCCGCGATCCCCTCCACACGCCGCGCCTCCGCGCCGAGCGCCGCGGCGTGCTGCGCGAAGTCCACGCGCGGCGCGGCATCGGGGATGAGATTGTTGAAGGGCTCGCCGCCGGTCGCCGCCTGCAGCCGGTGGATGCAGCCATAGCCGCGGTTGTCGAGCACCACGACGGTGAGCTTCAGCCCCATCGCCACTGCCGTCGCGATCTCGCTGTTCATCATCAGGTAGCTGCCGTCGCCGACCAGCACCACGACCTCGCGCGACCGTGCCGCGAGCTTCGCGCCGAGCCCGCCGGCGATCTCGTAGCCCATGCAGGAGTAGCCGTATTCCAGGTGGTAGGAGGCCGCGTCGGTCGCGCGCCAGAGCTTGTGCAGCTCCCCCGGCAGGCCGCCGGCGGCGCAGACGACGATGCCGCCCGGCGGCATGGCGCGGTTGACTGCGCCGAGCACCTGCGCATCGGTCGGCAGGCCCTTCGCGCCGCGCTTCGGCGCGGCTGTCGCGCGCTCCGTCACGCGGTGCCAGCGCGCCAGCGCCTTCTCTGCGCGCTCCTGCCAGGCGGGCGGCGCGCGCCAGCCGGAGAGCGCGCCCTCCAGCGCGGTCAGGCCGCGCGCGGCGTCGGCCACCAGCGGCTGCGCCCCGTGCTTGGCGGCGTCGAACCCCGCGACGTTCAAGGCCAGGATGCGCGCCTTCGCGAACAACGCGCGGGAGCCGGTGGTGAAGTCGGCGAGCCGCGTGCCCACCGCGACGACAAGGTCCGCCTGCGCCGCGAGCGCATTCGCGGCCTCGCTTCCCGTCACGCCGATGCCTCCCATGTTGCGCGGATGGTCCCAGGGCAGGCTGCCCTTGCCGGCCTGCGTCTCCGCAACCGGCAGGGCATGCACATCGGCGAAGCGCGCGAGCGCGGCCTCGGCGCCCGCATACTTCACGCCGCCGCCCACGATCACCAGCGGCCGCCGCGCTCCGCGCACCGCCTCTGCCGCCTCGCGCAGCTCCTCCGCATCGGGCTCCGGCGCGCGTGGGCGCCAGAGGCGCGGGCGGAAGAAGGCCTCCGGCCAGTCCAGGGCCTCGGTCTGCACGTCCTGAGGGAAGGCAAGCGTGACGGGGCCGCACTCCGCCGGGTCGGTCAGCACGCGCATCGCGGCCGGCAGCGCGGAGAGGAGCTGTTCGGCGCGCATGATCCGGTCGAACAGGCGGCTGACGGGGCGGAAGCAGTCATTGGCGGAGACGGTGGCGTCGCCCGGCACCTCGACCTGCTGCAGCACCGGGTCCGGGCGGCGGCTGGCGAAGACGTCGGAGGGCAGCAGCAGCACCGGCAGGCGGTTCACATGCGCGAGCGCCGCCGCCGTCACCATGTTGGTGGCGCCGGGCCCGATCGAGGTCGTGCAGGCCATCATGCGGCGCCGGGCATGGACCTTGGCGAAGGCGATGGCGGCATGGGCCATGGCCTGCTCGTTGTGCGCGCGGAAGGTCGGCAGGGCGCGGCGGTGCGCGTGCAGCGCGGGGCCGAGGCCCGCCACGTTGCCATGGCCGAAGATTGCCCAGACGCCGCCGAAGAGGGGCAGGTCCTGCCCATCGAGCCGCGCCCGCTGGGCGGCCAGGAACCGGATCGTGGCCTCGGCCGCTGTCAGGCGAATGCTGCCCATGCTCTCCCCCCTCGGGCCATCCCCCGTTTTCCGGGTGAGGGGGGCGTGTTACGGTTTCGCGATGGACCATACAAGCGGCCTTGACCAGGCCGCCGCCGGGAAGAGTTGATGCTGCACTTCGCATTGTTCGGTGCCGGGCGCATCGGCGCGATCCACGCCGCCAACCTCGCGGCGAGCGGCAGGGCGCGCCTCAAGCATGTCGTGGACCCGAACACCCGCGCGGCGGAAACGCTGGCTGCCCGCCACGGCGCGCGGCCCAGCACCACGGCCACCGCGCTGTCGGACACCGAGGTCGGCGCGGTGATCATCGCCTCCTCCACCGACACGCATGCCGGGCTGGTCATCGCGGCCTCGCGCGCGGGCAAGGCGATCTTCTGCGAGAAGCCGATCGACCTGTCGCTGTCCCGCGTGGATGCCTGCCTCGTCGAGGTGCGGCGTGCCGGCGTGCCCATGATGGTCGGATTCAACCGCCGATTCGACCCCCACTTCGCGGAGCTGCGCCGTCGCATCGGCGCGGGCGCGATCGGCGCAGTGGAGCAGGTGGTGATCACCAGCCGCGACCCCGGCCTGCCGCCGACGGACTACCTGCGCGTCTCGGGCGGGCTGTTCCGCGACATGACGATCCACGACTTCGACATGGCGCGCTGGCTGCTGGGCGAGGAACCGACCGAGGTCTTCGCCTGGGGCGCCGCGCTGGTGGACCCGGCCCTCGCCGCGATCAATGACGTGGACAGCGCCATGGTCCTGCTGCGCACTGCCTCCGGCCGCATGGCGCACATCAACAACAGCCGCCGCGCGAGCTACGGCTACGACCAGCGCATCGAGGTGCATGGCAGCGCGGGCCGGCTGATTGCCGGCAATCCGGTCCAGACCACCGTCGAGCTGGCCGATGCAGGCGCCGTCGCGGCGGACAAGCCACTCCCCTTCTTCCTCGAACGCTATGCCGAGGCCTACCGGCAGGAACTCGCCACCTTCGTCGAGGCGGCGACCGCCGGCGCCCCGATGCCGGTGGGCGCGGAGGATGGGCGCCAGGCGCTCGTGCTCGCGGATGCGGCGCTGCGCTCGATGCAGGAGCGCGTGCCGGTGCGCCTCACACCATGAGGATCGCCAGAAACGCGGAACGATGCCGCGACGTTTCCATGCAGCTTCCGGCCCATCCGGGCCATGCTGCAAGGAGATCACCACCATGAACCGCATCCTCGGCCTCACGGCCGCCGCCTTCGTGCTGACCGGCGTCGCGGCCTGCGCCGACACGCGCGACGGCGCACCGGGCAATCCGCCGAGCACGGCGGCGCAGCGCGCCTATGACCGCGCCACGGCCAGCGGCCCGACGGCGCCGGACGGCACGCGCAGCAACCCGTCCGGCACGGCGGCCGAGCGCGCCTTCGACCGGGCGGCGGGCACCAACACCTCGGGCGCCTTCCCCTCGCAGTCGGATGGGCGCGCCGCGAACCCGCCGGGCACGGCCGCCTCGCGCGCCTACGACCGCGCAACCGGGTCGAACACCTCCGGCGCCTACCCGGCGAACAGCGGCGGCGTGCCGCAGCGCTGACGCAGGCCGCCCGGCGCCGCCCGCACCGGCGGCGCCGGGCACGCGGCGTTGACGCGGCGGGCGCACAGGCCTCACCCTTCGCCGGAAGCGCCGCGGGACGGCGCACGGGAAAGGGAAACGCCATGACGGCCAACGGTCGCGTCACGCGCCGCAGCCTCGCCATCGCCACGGGTGCGCTGCTCTCGATGCCTGCCACCCTGCGCGCGCAAGCCTGGCAGCCCGCCGGCCCGGTGCGCGTCGTCGTTCCCTTCCCGGCGGGCGGCACCACGGACATCCTTGCGCGGCTCTACGCGCAGCGCATGACGGAGACGCTTGGCGTGCCCGTGCTGGTCGAGAACCGGGGCGGGGGCGGCGGGTCGATCGGCGCGGACGCGGTGGCGAAGGCCGCGCCGGACGGGCAGGTGCTGCTGTTCCACAACCTCACCTTCTCCACCACCACGGCGGCGCTGGAGTTCGCGGGCCGCGCGCCGCATTCGATCGAACGCGACTTCGCGCCCATCTCCCTCGGCGCCAACGTCCCGATGATGCTGCTGGTGAACGCCCAGGTGCCGGCGCGCAACCTGGCCGAGCTGGTCGCCTGGGCGCGCGCGCAGAACCCGCCCGGCTTCTACGGCTCGACCGGGCCCGGCAGCACGGTGAACCTGGTGGGGGAGGTGCTGAAGCGCGACGGCGGCTTCCAGATGGAGCACGTGCCCTTCCGCGGCGCGGCGCCCCTGGTGCAGGAGATGCTGGCCGGACGCATCCATTTCGGCGGCGACCAGCTTTCCTCCTCGCTTCAGCACATCCGTGCGGGCACGCTGCGCCCCGTCGCGACCCTCTCCGCCAGCCGCGCCCGCGCGCTGCCCGAGGTGCCGACGGTTCGCGAGCAGGGCTTCCCGAACGCCGAGCTGCTCGGCTGGAACGGCTTCTTCGCGCCGGCCCGCACGCCAGAGGCCGCCATCGCGCGCCTGCACGCCGAGGTCGCGGCGGCCGCGCGCCATCCGCCCATCGCCACGCGGATCGAGGAGCTGGGCGCGGAGCCCGGAGGCAACCTGCCGGCCGAGTTCGGCGCCGCCGTGCACGCCCAGGTCGCCGCCGTCCGGCCGCTGGTGCGGGAGCTGCGCATGCAGGTGGAGTAGCGCCCCGCCGCCGCGCTTCCCCGGAATGGGGGCGGAGGAGCCGGGGCAGGTCACCCGTCCAGGCCCGGGGGCGCGCATTCCCCTTGCACCGGCGCGTTGCAACGGCCATGTTGCGGAGGCCAGCCTGCGCGGGATGCTCCTGCGGCCGGGCCGGCTTCACCCACAGGCACCTGGATGAGCGCCTCGCCCGAGCGGCGGAGATGCATGCCAAGGTGCCACCAAGGACTTCGATGATACCGCACCACCAGCCCTCCCTCGCCCGGCCCGTGCCGGGGCGCGAGGCGGCACCCCCCATTCATACGTACCGCACCCCGGAGAGGCCGAACCTCACCCCCGAGGAGATCCGAGCGATCATCCTCGAAATCATGGGCTGAGCCGGCTGCCTCTCCATCCCGGAGCCCCCCGTTGCCGGCGCAGGCCGGCGGCGGGGATCCCAGCTTTCCCCATCCGCCTTCGCCGCCGCCCGTCCGGGTAGGGGTGGCGGGGCGGGACCTGCCCCAGGACAGACGCCCATGCCGCCCACCAGCAAGCCCGCCCCCGCCCCCGCCGCGACCGGCCCGGAGGTGGAGGACGAGATCGCCTACCTCGCCAAGCGCCACCGCATTTCGCCCGCCATCGTGCGCGAGATCGTCCGCCGCATCGGCTCGGCCGAGCGCGCGGCGGTGGAGCGCGAGATCCGCAAGGGCCTCGCGCGGCGCTGAACCAGGCGCCTCTCAGACGAGTGCCGCGTCCTCGATCGCCGTGTCCACGCAGGCCGCGAAGCCCGGGGCCCGCGCGATCGCGCCCGCGCCGAGCATCGCCGATTCGAGCCGCGTGAAGGCCTCCTCCGGGAAGCGCGGCGCCTCCGCCCAGATGCCGAGCGTCCCGTAGCGCGCGATCCCGGCCGCCAGCAGCCGCGGGTCGAGGTCGGGGAAGAAGCCCGGCCCGATCACCTCCGCCACCCTCTCCGCCGGCGTGGCGCGCAGCCAGGCGAGGGTGCGCGCGACGCCGCGCACCATCCCCATGCAGCCCTCCCGCCGCGCCGCGATCCCGGCGCGCGTCCCATAGAAGGCCGTGTAGGAGGTCGGGCCCCGCGCGGCCTGCGCGTGCCAGGGCTGGGCGACGCCGCGGGCCTCCAGCTCCGAGGCGAAGGGCTCGAACAGCTGCGCGAGGTCGAGCGTGCCCGTTGCCAGCGCCTCCGCATTCTCCCGCATCGTCCGCCCATGCACCGCCGGCACGCCGGCGGGATCGACGCCGAGGCGCCGCAGGTCGTCCTGCAGGCACCACCAGGGGGTGGGCACCTCCGACACCGTGCCGAGCCGCAGGCGCGGCAGGTCGCGCAGGGTGAAGCCGGGCGGCGCCGGGCCGCGCCCCATCAGCAGGAAGGGGTCGCGCATCACCACGGCGCCGAAGGACACCAGCGGGCTGGCCGCGTCCCGCGCATGGTCGCGGATCACGCGCATCGGGCCGCTCCAGGCAAGGTCCGCGGCGCCCGAGAGCAGGTTCGCCACGGCGCGCTCCGGCTCGCCCACCGTGACCAGGCGGACCTCCACCCCCTCGGCCGGGAAGTCCCCGCGCGCGAGCGCGGCGTAGAAGGGCGCGTAGAAGACCGCCCGGAAGGGCTCCTGCAAGGTCAGCCTGCCGGACATTCGGCGCTCTCCCGTCCATTCCGGCCCTGGCGCCGGCCCATGGCTGCAATAGTATCGCGCGGGTCGGGAGACAGAAGGGGAAGGCGCATGCCCATCCGCCGCCGCGCCCTGCTGGGCGCCACGGGCCTGATCGCGCTCGGGCCGCGCATCGCCGCCGCGCAGGGCTTCCCCTCGCGCCCCGTCCGGGTGGTCGTGCCCTTCGCGGCGGGCGGGCTCACGGACGTGGTGGCGCGCATCGTCATGGAACACATGGCCGCGACGCTCGGCCGGCCGATGGTGATCGAGAACCAGGGCGGCGCCGGCAGCACCATCGGCGCCGCGACGGTCGCGCGCGCGGCGCCCGACGGGCACACCATCATGGTGGGCAGCGTCGGGCATGCGGCGATGGACGCGCTCTACCCGAACTTCTCCTTCAGCCCGGTCCGCGACTTCACGCCGGTGGCGCTGCTGACGCGCCAGCCCTTTGTGGTGGCCGTGCATCCGGGCGTGCCGGCGCGCGACGTGCCCTCCTTCCTCGCCTGGCTGCGGCAGCGGGGCGGGGAGGCGAATTTCGGCACGGCCGGCATCGGCGCGACCTCCCACCTCTCGGCCGAGCTGATCCGCAAGCTCGCGGGTGTCGCATTCACCGTCGTGCCCTATCGCGGCACGCCGCAGGCCGTCAGCGACCTGACGGCCGGGCGCGTGGACTTCATGGTGGACAGCCAGACGCTCCTCGCGCCCCTGATGGCCGAGGGGCGCGTGCGAGGGATCGCCGTCACCACCGCCGCGCGCTCCTCCATGCTGCCGGACCTGCCGACGCTGGCCGAGGCGGGGGTGCTTGGCTACGAGGCCTCGGCCTGGCAGGCGGTCTATGCGCCGGCCGGCACGCCGCCCGCGGTGGTGCGCACCCTGTCGGACGCCGCCGCCCGGGCGATCCGCGACCCCACCGTGGCGCGGCGCCTGGCCGAGGCCGGGGTGGACACCGTCGCCGATCCCTCGCCCGAGGCCGCGGCGCGGCACCTGGAGGAGGAGGTGCGGAAATGGGGCGAGCTGGTCCGCGCCCTTGGCCTGCGCGGATGAGGAACCGCCTATCCCTCCAGCCATGCCACGGCGCGGATCGGGCTGCCGGTGCCGCCGCGGATCCGCAGGGGAAAGCCGATGAACCGGAAGCGCCCCTTGCCCACGAGTTGGTCGAGGTTCACCAGCCCCTCGATGTGCGTGAAGCCCATGTCGCGGCAGACATGGTGCACCTCGAAGTTGTTGCGGCCCGGTCGGCCGGGACTCACGGCCTCCACGCCGAACATGCCGATGCCCCTGGCGCCGAGCCAGGTGGCCGATTCCTTCGTCAGCCCGGGGAAGTCCGTGACGTAGCCCTCCGTGCCATGGGCACGGCGGTAGAAGTCCATGTGGAGCAGCACGGTGTCGCGCGGGCGGATCTCGACGCGGGCCGCCTCGATCGCGCGCTCCAGGTCCTCGACCGTGATGTCGCTGCGCAGCGGCTTGTGGGAGAGGTCGAGGCAGACCGCCTCGGTGAAGAAGGTGTCGAGGGGCATCTGGTCGATGGTCGCCGCACCCGGCCGCGCGTCGAAATGCACCGGCGCGTCCACATGCGTGCCCGCATGATCGCCCATGTGCAGCACCATGGTGGCGGAGGAGAAGGCGTAGCCCTCGGCCTCCCGCACCTCCTCATGCGTGCTGAAGGGGTGGACCTCGATGGATGGATGGTTGGGCAGCCGCGCCATCCGGTGATGGATCTCGCGGCTCAGGTCGATCAGCTTCATCGCGGCGGCCTCCATGCCCCGCGCAGTAGAGGGCCGGCGCGCCGCGGCGCGCAAGACAGGGAAGGGATCGGACGATGATGAAGCTTCTCCGGCGTTGCGCGCTGCTGGCGGGCGTGGCGGCCGTGCTCGGCCTTGCCGGCGGCGCGGCCGCGCAGGCGCCCGCCTTCCCCGAGCGCCCGGTGCGCGTGGTCGTGCCGATCGCGGCCGGCGGGGGCACCGACGTCTTCGCGCGCATGCTGGCGGAGCTGGCCGCGCCCGCGCTGCGCCAGCCCGTGGTGGTCGAGAACCGCGCCGGCGCGTCCGGCACCATCGGGCTGCAGGCGGTGCTGGATGCGCCGCGCGACGGGCACACCATCGCCTTCGTCTGGAACGCGCCGATGACGTCGGTGCCGCACACCCTCGGCACGCGCTACACGCTCGACGACTTCGAGCCGATGTTCATCGTGGGCCACGCGCCCTTCACGATCTGCGTGCGCCCCGACCACCCGGCGCGCACCGCCCAGGACCTGATCGGGATGATCCGCGCGCGCCCGGCCGAGAGCGTGTCCTACGGCAACGAGGGGGTGGGCGGGACGATGCACCTGGCCGCCGAGCGCCTGTTCCGGCGCCTGGACCTGCGCGTGCAGGCCGTGCCCTTCCAGGGCGCGTCGCAGACCCTCAACGCCTTCATGGGCGGGCACATCGACCTCTACGGCGGTTCGGTCGCCGTGGTGATGAACACGGCCCGCGCCGGGCAGGCGCGCTGCCTGCTGCTGACCTCCGCCGAAGACCACCCGGCCTTCCCCCAGGCCTCCGGCCTGCGCGCCCTGGGCATTCCGGAGGAGGAGACGACGATCTGGTGGGGCATGGTCGCGCCGCGCGGCGTGCCGGCCGACCGCCTGGCGGCGCTGCGCGCCGCCTTCCGGGAGGCAGGCGCCTCCGAACGCTTCCGCCAGCTGCTCGAAAGCCAGGGCGTCACGGCGCGCTGGCAGGAGGGCGAGGAGATGGGCCGCGCCATGCGGCTGGAGTATGAGGAGCTTGGCCGCGTCGCGCAGTCCATCGGCCTGCAGCGGCCGGCACGCTAGGACATGCCAAGCGCGTGTGGGCGCCGGGCGGGCGGTCCGGCCAGGGCCTAGCGCGCGACCGTCGCCTGTGCTGCGGCGGCGACGATCTCGATCGCCGCCGTCGAGACCTCCTCCGGCCCGTGCGGCCGGCGCACCAGCAGCACGTCGCCGAGCGGCAGGCGGGCGGCAGGGGCGACGTCGTCGGCGTGCAGCGCGACAAGGCTCGAACCGGGCGCCGTCATGGCCAGGCAGTTCAGCAGCGCGCCGGCGCCCGATCCGCCCAGCCCGAGGCTGACCACGACGGCATCGAAGGGGCGGTGCAGCGCCAGCACCAGGGCCCGGTGGTCGAGGGAGGTGGAGACGACATGACAGCCCCAGGCGGCCAGCTCTGTCTCCAGCAGGTCAGCGACCGTGTCGTCGTTCTCGACCAGCAGCACCCTGAGTTGCGACCCTGCCCGCATGGCGAACCCCCGATCCCGTACCGCCCCTTTCTTAACGCAGCCGGAGCAAAACATCAACCACCGGTTAACAATTTAGCGTGTTCGGCAACCAGGGCGGGCTGGGTAGCAAAATCGTTACATGGGGGAGATAGACGGCACGCGCTTTCGCATCACCGCAAACCCCGGGGTGTCCGCGCCGTGTCCCTCTCCTCCCATGCCATGTGGCTTGCCCCCGCCGGCCTTGGCGCCGCGGCCTCGGTCGCCTTCATGCTGCACCGGCGCCGCCAGCCCGGGACGTCGGGCATGGGCGAGGATGCTGTTCGGCAGAAACAGCAGGCGGAGCGGAAGGAACGGCGCGAGCGGCTCGCGCAGCTGCGCGACCTGCTCCGCGCCGCCATGGCCGCCCAGGCGCATCAGCGGGGCCTCAGGGACGGGCTCGTGGAGCGACTCCTCCAGCGGCTGCCGGACACGCAGGTCTCCTTCGCGCACAACCACGCCAATTACCTCGGCTTCGTCTACACGCGCATGACCGCGGAGGAGCACGCCGCGCACAACGTCCTCCGCGACCTCACCATCAATGAGCTGAAGCCGAGATACGACGCGCTGCGCGCCTGGTTGAAGTCGGAGACCTTCTTCACCGAGGAGCACCTGCGCATCCACGCCCTGGAAGGGCTGCACACGGAGCTGTCCGACCTCTCCTGCCACCTGGAGCTCTGGATGGGCAAGTTCGAGGCGACGGTGGCGCAGGACGTGAAGCGCGGCATCATCCAGCTGACCAACTCGGACGGCTATGGCTGCCGCTGGCCCTCGAAGCTGGCCGGCATCGTGGACAACGCGCTGGAGACCTTCTGAGCGCACGCCGGGCTTCGGGCGCGGCCGGGGGATTGACCGGCGCCGCCGGGAAGCCGGAGCCTGCGCAGGCGGCAGCCCAGCCCCGCCATCCCGCGCCGGGCGGCCTCCCGCGGAGGAGGACGCCCATGCCGCGGCGCATCGTGGACCTGTCCGTCGCGCTCCAGGCCGGGATCGCGTCCGACCCGCCGGGCCACACGCCGGAGATCACCTACATCGACCACAAGGCAAGCGCGCCGGACGTGGTGCGCTTCTTCCCCGGCCTGGCGGCGGACGACCTGCCGGGCGGGGAGGGCTGGGCGATCGAGCGGCTGAACTGCTCCACCCACACCGGCACGCATCTCGACGCACCGTGGCACTTCCACTCCACCATGGACGGCGGGAAGCGGGCCTGGACGATCGACGAGGTGCCGCTCGAATGGTGCTTCGGCCGTGGCGTGAAGCTCGACTTCCGTGCGATGCCGGACGGGCATGTGGTGACGGCAGCCGAGGTACAGGCCGAGCTCGACCGTGTCGGCGTGGCGCTTCAGCCCCTCGACATCGTGCTGGTGAACACCGCGGCCGGCACGCGCTACGGGCAGGCCGACTACGTCGCGCGCGGCTGCGGCATGGGGCGCGAGGCGACGCTGTTCCTGACTGAGCACGGCGTGCGCGTCTGCGGGACCGACGCCTGGTCCTGGGACGCGCCCTTCGTCCACACGGCGCGCCGCTACGCCGAGACGCGCGACGCCGGTCTGATCTGGGAAGGGCACCGCGCCGGCATGGTACGGGCCTACTGCCACATCGAGAAGCTGTCGAACCTGGAGGACCTGCCGCCCACCGGCTTCATGGTGGCCTGCTTCCCCTTCAAGATCCTCGGCGGCTCGGCCGGCTTCACCCGGGCCGTCGCGATCTTCGAGTCGTAGCACCGGCAACGTGCCCGCCCGCGCGCCGTTCACCTCGCAGGCAGGAGGATCTGGTATGCAGGAGCGCGTGCGCATCCGGCAGGTGGACACGCTGGCCGAGAACTGGAACCCGCTGCGTCGCTACCACTTCGACTATGCGCGCCGGGACGGGACGGTGCAGGGCCAGCTGCGGGAGGTCTACCACCAGCGCGACGGCGCGGCGGTGCTGCCGCTCGACCCGCGTCGCGGCACGGTGCTGCTGACGCGCCAGTTCCGCCTGCCCGCCCACCTGCGCGGCGGGCCCGACATGCTGGTCGAGGTGCCGGCCGGCGTGGTGGAGGAGGGCGAGGACCCGGCGCTCGCCGCCACGCGGGAGGCGGAGCAGGAGACCGGCTACCGCCTCCGGGAGCTGCGACATGCGATGACGCTGTTCATGAGCCCCGGCGCCTCGGCCGAGCGGCTGCACCTCTACCTCGCCGCCTACGATCCCGCCGACCGTCCCGGCGCCGGCGGCGGGCTGCGCGCCGAGGGAGAGGAGATCGAGACGGTCGAGCTGCCCCTGGACGAGGCCTGGCGCATGGTGCTCGACGGGCGGATCGCGGACGCGAAGACGGTGCTGCTGATCCAGCATGCGAGGCTCGCGCCGCCGGCAGGGTGACGGCAACAGGGCGCGTGCCATGCTGGCGCGCATGAGCCCCGCAGCGCCACCCGGCTTCGCCGACCTCTTCACCCCGAAGCTGATCACCGTGCTGCGCGAGGGCTACGGCCCGGCCCAGCTTCGCGCGGACGCGCTCTCCGGCCTCACCGTCGCGATCGTCGCGCTGCCGCTGTCCATGGCGATCGCCATCGCATCGGGCGTCACGCCGGACCGCGGGCTCTACGCCGCGATCCTCGGCGGCTTCCTCGTCTCGCTGCTCGGCGGCAGCCGGTTTCAGATCGGCGGGCCGGCGGGCGCCTTCATCGTGCTCGTCTCCGCGACCGTCGCGCGGCACGGGGTGGAGGGCCTGCTGCTGGCGACCATGCTGTCGGGGGCGATGCTGATGGCCCTCGGGCTGCTGCGCCTCGGCACCTATGTGAAGTTCATCCCCTACCCGGTGACCGTCGGCTTCACCGCCGGCATCGGCGTCATCATCCTCGCCAGCCAGGTGCGGGAGCTGCTGGGCCTGCGGCTCGGCGGGCCGGAGCCGGCGGAGGTGCTGCCGAAGCTCGCGGCACTCGGCGCGGCGCTGCCGACGATCAATCCGGCGGCGGTCGGCGTCGCGGTACTCGGCATTGCCGTGATCCTGGGCCTGAAGCGGCTGCGGCCGGGCTGGCCGGGGATGCTGGTGGCGGTCGCGCTCTGCTCCCTGCTGGCCTGGGCGTTCGCGCTGCCGGTCGAGACGATCGGGTCGCGTTTCGGCGGCATCCCGGGGGGCCTGCCCGCGCCGCGCCTGCCCGAGGCGACGCCGGAACGCATCGTCGCGGTGCTGCCCGACGCGCTGGCCTTCACCCTTCTCGGCGCCATCGAATCGCTGCTCTCGGCCGTGGTGGCGGACGGCATGACGGGGCGGCGGCACCGCTCGAACTGCGAGCTGGTGGCGCAGGGCGTCGCCAACATCGCATCGGGCCTGTTCGGCGGGATCTGCGTGACGGGCACCATCGCGCGCACGGCGACGAATGTCCGCTCAGGCGCGGTCGGCCCCGTCTCGGGCATGCTGCACGCGGTCTTCCTGCTGGCATTCATGCTGCTGGCGGCGCCGCTCGCGGCCTTCATCCCGCTCGCGGCGCTGGCCGCCGTGCTGGCGGTGGTGGCGTGGAACATGGTGGAGCGCCACGCCATCGCCGCCCTCGTCCGCGCCTCCCGCGGGGATGGGGTCGTGCTCTTCGCCACAATGGCGCTGACCGTGCTGCGCGACCTGACGGAGGCGATCGTGGTGGGCGTCGCGCTCGGCACCGTCCTGTTCCTCAACCGGATGGCGCAGGCCGTGAGCGTCGAGGCGCATGAGCCAGGACGCCGGATCGTGGAGGAGGACAGCGCGGATTCGCGCGGTGCCGCGCGCACGCCCTACGACCCGGGCGGCGCGACCGACCCGGACCTGGTGGTCTACCGCATCTCCGGCGCCTTCTTCTTCGGCACGGCGGGGACGGTGGGCGCGGTGCTGGACCGCATCGCAGACGGGGCGCGCACGCTGGTGCTCGACTTCAGCGCGGTGCCCATCCTGGACAGCACGGCGGCCAACGTGATCGAGGGCTTCCTGCGCAAGGCGGAGCGGGGCGGCGCCCGCATCGTCATCACCGGCGCGACGCCGCCGATCCGCCACGTGCTGCACTCCCAGGGGGTGCGCCCGCCGCGCGTCCGCTACGCCGCGCGGATCGAGGATGCGATGGCCGGCTAGGGCAACCCCGGTGCGCGGCGGGGCGTTCGGGCCCTCTCAGCAGGAGAGGACCGCACACATGGCCGACCAGGACAGGCAGGACCCCGACGCGCGGGGCAACACGGACAACATGGCGCCCGACAACCGCCCCATGGCGCAGCGAGGGCAGCGCCGCCGGGGCGGCGACGAGATCGGTGACGATCCGGCGGCCGGCACCGTGGCCAGCCCCGTCTCGCCGGGCGAGGCGCAGGCCGGCGACCGCTCGGAGCTTGGCGCCAACCTCGGCGGCCCGGTGGACGTCTTCCCGCTGCGCGACCGGGGCCGCATCGAGCGGCCCTGAGGCCGCTCCCTACTCAGGCGACGGGCTGAATCGGTCCTGGCCCCGGCGGCGAGATGGTCGGCACCTCCGTCGGGGTGGCAGGCACCGGCGTCTCGGCCGGCACCGGGGTGGGCGCGATGGATGGCTGGCCCGGCACATCCGGCCCGGGCGAGGGCGGCGCGGTGGGCTGGCCCGGCTCGGGCTGGGTCGAGGGCAGGCCGGGCAGCTCCGGCACCGGGCCGGGCGGCGCCGGGTCGGGCAGGCCGGGTTGCAGGGGCGGCAGCCCCGGCAGGTCGGGCGGATCCGAGAGCCGCGGGTCGTGGAGACGTTGTGCGTTCATGCTGCGCCAACGCCGGCGGCGCGGCGCCGTTCGCCTACTTCTCGCGAAGGCCCTCGTCCTTCACGCGCAGGATCGGCTCGAGGAAGTAGGAGATGATGGTGCGCCGGCCGACATTCACCTCGGCCTGTACCTCCATGCCTGGCAGCAGCCGGAAGCCCGCCGGCGCGCCGGCCAGGGTCTGCACCGGGATCTCCACCCGCGCCCTGTGCGCCAGCCGCGCGCCGCCGCCCGCGGGCACGGCATCGGCGTCCACCACACGAACGGTGCCCTCCAGCAGACCGTGCCGCTGGAAGCTCAGCGCGGAAAGCTTCACCCGCGCCGTCGCGCCGGGCTGCACATGGCCGACATCGGCCGCGCCGATCTCGACATCGGCCTCCAGGGTGCCGGCGGCCGGCACCAGCGTGACGAGGGTCTCCGCCTCCTGCACCACGGAGCCGGTGGAGCGCCGCGCCACCTCCAGCACGATGCCGTCGGAGGGTGCGCGCAGCACCACCAGGTCCCGCCGCCGCTCCGCCGCGGCGAGCTGCTGCGTCACCGCGTCCAGCTCGCGCCGCGCCTCCACCAGGCGCTCGGACACCTCGCGGCGCCAGGCCTCGGCGTAGGCGTCGCGCTCCGCGCGCGCCGTGTCGGCCTGGCGGCGCAGATCCTCCAGCTCCAGGCGGCTCGTCGCGATCCCCTCCTCAAGCGTCAGGCGCTCGGACTGCGCCTGCAGAAGAGACAGCCGCGTGCCGGCATCCCGCGCGCGCAGATCCTGGCGCATCGCCTCCACGTCGCGCGCGATGGCGAGCCGCGCATCCAGGCTGCGGAGCAGGGGCGCGAGCGCCTCCTCCCGCGCCAGGCGCCGCCGCTCCGCGGCATCGAAGCCGGCCAGCCGCGTGGCGTGCTCGGCGATGCGGCGGGCCGAGAGCCGCGCCTCCAGCGCCTCGGCCTCCGTCGGCGTGGCGGGCGCGTAGGCGGTGCCCTCGGCCTCGGCGGAGAGGCGTGAGACCTGTGCGGCGAGGCGGTCGCGGCGCGAGCCCACCTCGCGCGATGCGGCCTCGGCCAGCGTGGGGTCGAGCGTCGCGAGCACCTGTCCCTGCGCCACGCGCTGGCCGGCCGCGACCTCGATGGAGCGGATCACGCCGCGCTCGAAGGGCTGGACGACCATCGGGCGCTCGGTGGTCACCATGCGCCCGGGCGCGGTGACGATGCGGTCCACCTCGGCGAGGCTCGCCCAGGTGAGGGAGGCCGCGACCACCAGGGTCAGGGGGTAGAGCACGCTGCGCACCGGCAGCGGCAGGCGGCGGTCGAGCAGCGCCTGGGCGGCGGGATGCAGGCTGGCGGTGGCGGTCATGGCCCGTCACTCCGCCGCGATGTGCAGGGCGGGCGCGGGCAGCGGCGCCGCGCCGGGCTGCGCCGACCAGAGCTGCCGGTAGGCGGGGCAGGAGCCGAGCAGCTCCGCATGCGGGCCGAAGCCCGCCACCCGCCCGCCGTCCAGCACCAGGATCATGTCCATCTGCTGCACGGCGGCGAGCCGGTGGGAGATCAGGATCAGCGTGCGGCCGCGCGAAGCGGTTTCCAGGTTGCGGCCGATCTCGGCCTCCGTCTCCATGTCGAGCGCGCTCGTCGCCTCGTCGAAGATCAGGATGGGCGGGCGGCGCAGCAGCGCGCGGGCGATGGCAAGCCTCTGGCGCTGGCCGCCCGAAAGGTTCACCGCGCCCTCCTCCAGCAGGGTGTCGTAGCCCTGGGGCAGGCGCCGGATGAAGGCGTCGGCGCCAGCCTCGCGCGCCGCTTCCGCCACCTGCTCCATCGTGGCGTCGGGATGGGCGACGGCGATGTTGTCGCGCACCGTGGCGCGGAACAGGAAGGCCTCCTGCGGGACGACGCCGATGGAGCGGCGAAGGTGCGCGCGGTCGAGGTCGCGCAGCTCGTGCCCGTCCACCAGGATGCGGCCGGCGCCGGGCTCCAGCAGGCCCTGGATCATGCGGATCAGCGTCGTCTTGCCCGAGCCGCTGCGGCCGACGACGCCGATGGTGCTGCCGGCCGGGATGTCGAGCGAGATGCCCTCCAGCGTCGCACCCTTCGCACCCTCATAGGTGAAGTGGACGTCCTCGATCCGGATCGCGCCGTCGAGCGCGGGCGTGAGGTGCGCGCCGCCATGTGCCTCGGGCTCGGCCTCCATGATGCGGGAGAGCTGGCGGGCGGCGACGGAGGCCTCCTGCCAGGCGCGGATCAGGTTGACGAAGTACATCAGCGGGCCGGTGACGCGGCCGGACAGCATCTGGAAGGCGACGATCTGGCCGATGGTGATGGAACCGTCGAACACCATGCGCGCGCCGAGGAAGATGACGGCCACCGCCATCAGGCGCTCCAGCAGCACGGTCGCGGTGCGCGCCTTGTGGCCGAGCCACTGCACGTCGCGGCCGCGCTCCAGCGCCTCGGCCGTGCAGCGCTCCCACCGGTCGCGCCGG
>DASQNQ010000193.1:0-18325 GCA_035644895.1 Acetobacteraceae bacterium
GGCGGTGACGATGCCGGAGGCGCCGGTCTGCCGCACCTCCTCCAGCCGGATGTCGTCGAGAGGGCCGAACCAGCGCCAGGTCTCTTCCATCGTGCGATGCCTCTCAGTCGAAAGCCAGTTGTACCTTCATCGCCGCCCGCCGGTCGGCGGCCAGCGCGAAGGCTGCCTCCGCCTCGGCCAGCGGGCGCGTAGCGGTGATGAGGGAGCGGACGTCGATCTCGCGGGCCCCGATCAGGCGGGCGGCCTGTTCGAACTCCGGGTGGAAGCGGAAGGTGCCGACCAGGCGCAGCTCCTTCGCCACCACGGCGTTCATCGGAACGTCGAAGGCGCCGCCGACACCCACCTGCACGATTGTTCCGCGTGGGCGAACGCAGGCGATGGCCTGGGCCAGCGCCCGGGGATTGCCGCTGCACTCGAACGCCAGGTCGAAGCGGCCCTTGTCGCGCTCCTCCGCGGCCAGCGCAGCCGGGTCGGCGCCCACGTTCACGGCTGCGCCGGCGCCAAGAAGTCGTGCCATTGCCAGAGGCTCGTCCACGATGTCGGTCACCGTGACCTCGCCCGCGCCGGCATGGCGCAGCGCCAGCAGCACCACGCCGCCGATCGGGCCGAAGCCCGTGATCAGCACGCGGCGGCCGCGCACCTCGCCCGCCTGCACCACGGCATGCAGGGCGACTGCCAGCGGCTCGCTCATCGCCGCCTCGCCGATCGAGGTCGTGTCGCCCACGGGCACGCATTGCCGGGCAGCGGCAACCAGGCGCCGGCGGAAGCCGCCCTGGACGTGGGGCAAGCGCATCGCGCTTCCCCAGAAGCGCATCTCCAGGCAGTGCTGCGGCTCGTGCCGGGCGCAGTACTCGCAGGCGCCGCAGGGGTTGGAGGGGTTCACCGCCACGCGGTCGCCCTCCCGCAGGCCGGTCACGTCCGGACCGAGCGCCGCGACGGTGCCGGCGAATTCGTGCCCGAGGATGATCGGCTGCCGGACGCGCACCGCGCCGAAACCGCCGTCGAGGTAGTAGTGCAGGTCGGAGCCGCAGATACCGCCGGCGCCCACGGCGACCAGCACCTCGCCCGGGCCGGGCGGGCCGACCTCGACACGCTCGATCCGGAGGTCACGCTGGGCGTGCAGCACGCAGGCTTCGGTCATCGTCATGTCGGTCACCTCTCAGCCGTAGAACAGGCGCGGCAGCCAGAGCGAGATTTCGGGGATCGCCGTCACCAGTGCCAGCACGGTGAAGTTGGAAAGCAGGAAAGGCCAGATCGCGACGGTAATCTCCCACAGCGAGATGCGCCCGATGCTCGCGCAGATGAACAGGCACACGCCGACGGGCGGCGTCGCAAGCCCGATCATCAGGTTCAGCACCGCGAAGGTAGCGAAGTGGATCGGGTCGATACCCACCTGCTGCGCCACCGCGAGCAGCGGCGGGAACAGGATGATCAGCGCCGCGATCGTCTCCATGAACATGCCGACGAACAGCAGCAGCACGTTCATCATCAGCATGACGGCCCACTTCTCCGTGCTGATGGACAGCATCACCTCCACCAGCGCCTGGGGCACGCGCTCGGATGCCAGGATCCAGCCGAACACGTTGGCGAAGCCCACCAGCACCATGATGGCGGCGCCGGAGATGGCGCTGTCCGTCAGCAGCCGCGGCAGGTCGCGCCAGCCGAGCTCGCGGTAGATGAACAGGCCCACGACGGTGGCATACAGCACCGCGATCACGGCCGCCTCGGTCGGCGTGAAGAAGCCCCCCACAATGCCGAACAGCACGAGCGCCATCATGCCCATGGCCCACACCGCCTCGCGTCCCGAGGCGAGCACCTCCCGCCAGCCGCGCCAGTCCTCCCGCGGGTGGTTGTGGCGTACGGCAAGCACATAGGCCGGCACCATCATGCCGAGGCCGAGCAGCAGGCCGGGCACCGCGCCGGCCAGGAACATCTGGCCGACCGAGATGCCGGTGAGCGAGCCGACAATGATCATCGGCACCGACGGGGGAATGATCGGTCCCACCACGGCCGAGGCGGCGGTGACGGCCGCTGCATAGGGCACGGTGTAGCCCACGCGCTTCATGCCCGGGATGAGCACCGCACCCTGGCTTGCGGCGTCCGCTGCCGCCGTGCCCGAGATGCCGGCGAAGATCATGGAGCCCACGATGTTGGTCTGCGCCAGCCCACCGCGCAGGTGACCGACGAGGCTGTTCGAGAATCGCAGGATGCGATCCGTGATGCCGCCGCCGTTCATCAGGTTGCCCGCGAGCACGAAGGCGGGGATGGACAGCAGCACGAAGCTGTCCATGCCGGCGAACATCTTCTGCGGGATGACCTCGAGCGGAATGTCCCCCGCCAGCAGGTAGGCCATCGAGGACAAGCCGAGCACGATAGCGACCGGCATGCCGGCCAACAGCCCGGCCAGGAATGCGACGCCAAGCAGCAGCAGCGGGGTCATCGCGCGCGCACCTCCGGCGGGAGCCCGGCCGCCACGCGCGCCAGCCGCTCCGCCGCCCCGAGGATCAGCGCCAGCGGCGCAGCCAGCACCGCCGTGTGGACCCAGAACATGTTCCAGCCCAGCGCGGGCGAGGTCTGGAGCGAGCCGATGTCCACGAAGGACCAGGCCGGCTGCACCAGCAGCAGCCCGAAGCCGATCATGACAACGCAGGAGAGGATCTCGGCCACCGCCCTGCCTGCCCGCGGCAGCATCATGGTCAGCAGGTCCACCCCCACCAGCTCGCCGGACCGCAGCGCGAGCCCGATGCCGAGGCCTGCGCAGAACAGCAGGCAGAAGCGCGACAGCTCCTCGGTCCAGACGGGCGGGTTGGGCAGCACCAGGCGGGAGACGACCTGCACCAGCACGGCGGCGAGCAGCATGCCGAAGCAGGTGGCGACCAGCGCACGAAGCACCGCGTGCAGCCAGGCCAGCGGAGTGAGGATCATGGGAAAGGATCCAGTATGGCCCCCCGCGCGGCTGCGCGAGGCGACCGGTTGCCGGAACGCGGATCAGGCCTGGGTGGCGAGGATCTGCTCGAGCAGCGGGCGGGCCTCGGCGCGCACGCCGGCCAGCGCCGCCGGGCGCGCCTTGGCCGCGAATGCCTGCCGGTCGCTGTCCACGAAGGTCATGCCCTTCGCCTTCAGGTCGGCCTCCAGGTTGCGCTCGTCCTCTTGGAACAGGCCGCGCTCGAATGCCTGGGCGCGGCGCGTGGCCTCGGCCACCACCTCGCGGTCGGCGGCGGACAGGCCCTGCCAGCGCCGCTCGCTGATCGCGATGTAGATCCAGCTCCAGACATGCTCGGTGCGGTTCACGAAGCGCTGCACCTCGTTGAAGTTGGCGCTGCGGATGAGTGCCAGCGGGTTCTCCTGCCCGTCGATCGTGCCGTTCTGGAGGGAGGTGAACACCTCGCCGAAGGCCATCGGCGTCGGCCGTGCGCCCAGCGCCTGCCAGACCGAGACGAAGAGCGGCACGTTCGGCACGCGCAGGCGCAGCCCGTTCAGCTCCTCCGGCGTGCGGATGGCGCGGTTGGCGGTCAGGTTCCGCGGCCCGCGCGCGAAGTAGCCGAGCGGGCGGACGCGGGCGCGGGAGACGATCTCGGCGCTCACCTGCTGGCCGATCGGCCCGCCCGCCACTTGGTCCATCTGCGCGAGGCCGGTGACCGCATAGGGAACCGCGAGAAGGGAGGCGAGCGGCGCCCAGTTCTGCAGGGACTCGCCCGTGATGGTCATGTCTGCGGTGCCGAGCTGCATGCCGTTGATGACGTCCATCTCGCGGCCGAGCGTCTCGTTCGGGAAGACCTGCACCTCGATGCGGCCGTTCGACAGGGCGCGGGCCTGCTCGGCGAGGTGCAGGCAGGCGCGGTGCCAGACGTTCTGGTCATTCGCCAGGTGCCCGAGGCGGAGCGTCACGCGGCCCTGGCCGCGCGCCGTGTGCAGGGCGGGCAGGGCCAGGGCAGCGGCGGCGGACAGCATCAGGGTGCGACGGGTAATGGTCATGGCGCGTCCTCCTTGCGCGGTGCGGTCCGGCCGTGGCCGGCCGGCTCGAAGTAGTCCGGGTGGGCTTCCGCGACGCGCGGCAGGCTGGCCAGGATCTCGCGCAGATGGGCGCGCATCGCGGCCTCGGCCTCGTCCGCGTCGCCGGCAGCGATGGCGGCGGCAATGGCTCGGTGCTGCCGGATCAGGTCCGGCAGCGGCGTCGCCCCCTCGAACGACAGGAAGCGCACGCGGTCCATCTGCGCCTTGATGGCTTCGAGCGCCGTCCAGGCGAAGGCACGGCCGATGCCTTCGGCAAGGGCGCGGTGGAAGGCCTCGTCGAGGCGCAGGAAGCCGGGCGCGTCGGCAGCCGCGGCGGCGCGCTCCTGCGCGGCGATCAGCTCCCCCAGTCGTGCCGAGAGCGTCGCCGAATGGGCCTCGGCCGCGGCGCGGACAACGGCGACCTCCACAGCCTCGCGCACGAAGCGCGCGTCGAACACGGCGGCAACCGAGATGCGGCTGACCACCGTGCCCCGCTGCGGCCGGACGGAGAGCAGCCCGGCCTCCTGCAGCTTGATGAAGGCTTCGCGCACCGGTTGGCGGCTGACGCCGAGCCGCCGGGCGATCTCGGCCTCCGAGAGAAGCGATCCGGGCAGCAGGTCGCCGCGTACGATGCTGTCCCGCAGCAGGCGGAGCACCTGCGGGGCAATCGAGGCCGATCCTTCCGCCAGGAGGGGAAAGGCGGGTGTCGCGCGCACCCGGGCGGGCAAGGGCGGGGCTGCGTGCAAATCAGACATCTGCGCCTTCTCCCGTTCTCAGGCGAACGCGCCGCGTAGCAGCGAGGCGCAAAGTCGGCTAGTATGGTAGTAGGCCGGTCGATAGATTGCAAGACGGGTTCGCCCGGCATTCGGCGACCGATCATCGGGGTGCCCTCGGAAACGGCCGGCTCGGCCAAACCCATTGCCGTGCAGGGACGGAGGTGCGTCCACCGCGACGCCTCACGGTTTGCTCCGGCTGGCGAACCATGCTCCCCTTCGCTGCCGCTCCCGATGCTCGGCATCCGCCGATCCCCCCTTTCCTCACGTCACGGGACAGGAGAGCCACGATGTTGCCCCGCCGCCACCTCATGCTGTCCGGTACCGCCTCGGTCCTGGCGCTTCCCGCGGCGGCCCAGCGCTGGCCCGCGCGTCCAATCGTGATCGTCGTGCCGTTTCCGCCCGGCGGATCGAACGACCTGCTTGCGCGGCCGCTGGCCCAGAAGCTCCAGCAGGCGTTGGGCGGCCATCCGGTCGTGGTGGAGAACCGCGGCGGCGCAGGCGGCACGGTCGGCGCGGCCCAGGTCGCACGCGCGGCGGCCGATGGATACACCCTCATGTGGGGCCATGTCGGCACGCTTGCCGTGAACCCCTGGATCTATCCGAACAACCCGTATGATCCGATGCGCGACTTCACGCCGGTCGCCCTGGTCGCGACTCTTCCCTCGGTGCTGGTCGTGCATCCCTCCGTCCCCGCACGCTCGGCCGCGGAGTTCGTAGCCCTCGCGAAGGCCAGCCCGGGCACCATCGAATACGGCAGCGCAGGCAACGGCGCGGCGTCGCACATCACCATGGCGGCTTTCTGCGATGCGGCCGGAATCGACCTCGTCCACGTGCCCTACAGGGGCAACGGCCAGATGCTGGCCGATCTGCTGGCCGGACGCGTGAAGTGCAGCTTCGCCGGTGCGCCGGTGGTGCTCCCGGCCGCGCGCGAGGGACGGTTGCTGGCGCTCGGCATGAGCGGCCGTGAAGCCTCGCCCATCATCCCGGGCGTGCCGCCCGTCGGGGCGGCGGCGGTGCCGGGCTTCGAGATGGTGCAGTGGCACGGCCTGGTTGGACCGGCGGGGATGCCGGCCGAGGTGGTCTCGCGCCTCAACGCCGCGGTGAACGGGCTTTTGGGCGAGGGCGAGATGCAGCAGCGCCTCGCAATGGAGGGCGCCGAAGCCGCCCCTCGCTCGCCAGACGCCTTCCGGCAGCTCGTCGCGTCCGAACTCGATCGCTTCCGCACGTTGATACAACGCGCGGGCATCCGGGCGGACTGACGTGATCACACTGACACTGGCGTGCGGCGCGTATGACCGGGTACGCCCGCTGCTCGATGGGCGGGTGGAGGTTGCGGGCGTTCGCCTCCTGGCCTTGCCGATGCCGTCGGAGCAGAGCTTTCCAAGGGCGGTGACGCGGGCGGAATTCGACGTGTCCGAGCTGTCGCTCTCGTCCCAGATCGTCCAGGTCTCGCGGGGCGAGGCGGCGTACGTGGCCCTGCCGGTGCCGGTCGCGCGTGCCTTCCGCCACGGCTGCATCTACATCCGCAGGGATGCGGGGATCGCTGCCCCGAAGGACCTGGAGGGGCGGGCCGTCGGGATCCCGGAATACGGCATGACCGCGGGCCTCTGGCTGCGCGGCATCCTGGCCGACGAGCACGGCGTCGCGGTCGACGCCATCCGGTGGCGCACCGCCGGCACGAATGCGCCGGGGCGGAAGGAGAGGCTGCCTCTCGAGCTGCCGCCGGAACTCGACGTCCGGCCCCTGCCCGATGGTGCGACGCTGAACGAGGCCCTGCTGTCCGGTGAACTGGATGCCGTCCTGTCGCCGACGCCGCCGCGGGCCTTCACTGCAGGCGACGGCCGCGTGCTGCGGCTGTTCACCGAACCACGCGAGGCGGCCGAGGCGTATCACCGCCGCACCGGCTTCTTCCCGATCATGCACCTGATCGGCGTAAGGAGGGAGATCCTGGCGCGCGATCCGCATCTCGGTCTTCTCCTCTATCAGGCCTTCGCCGAGGCGAAGCGCGTCGCCGAGGCGGAGTGGGAAACGATCATCGCCGCGAGCTCACCTGCCACGATGCTGCCATTTCTCGCCGAGGAATGGTCCGCGATGCGGGCGCTGCTCGGCCCGGATCCGTGGCGCTATGGCGTCCGCGCCAACCGCGCCGAGATCGACACGCTCTGCCGCTGGTCGCACGCCCAGCACCTCTCGCGCCGTCTCGTCACCCGGGACGAGCTGTTCGACGGGGCGACGCTGGTGACGTGACCGCCCGGTCGCGCGGCACGCGAAGCCCGGAGGCTCGCCATCGAGGCTGGTGCGAGGCTTTGGGCCTTCGCACACCGTGGCCCAGCGCGCGTCGCCCAGTGCGTCGCGCTGCCGCGCGGAGTGCTCGGCCACCGGTGCCCATCCGGAGCGTGGCCGACCACCGTCACCGCCGCCCCGCAGGCTAGCCAGGCGGCGCAGGGCTGTCCTGGGCGCATCGCAGGTGTCCGCCTGGCGTAGGCATGCTCCAGGGCACGAAAGTCCGATCGACCTGATCAGGCCGATCGGAACGTGCCCTCGACGGCCCCTCGAAGGGCGCGGTCCGGGTCGGGGATGGTGAAATGGAAGGCTGCTCCGCCATGCGGCCCCTGCGCCACCGCCCAGATCCGCCCGCCATGCGCCTCGACGATCGTGCGGGAGATGGCCAGCCCGACACCCATCCCGCCGGGCTTCGAGGAACTGAAGGGCTCGAACAGCCGGTCAAGCGAACGCGGCCCGATGCCGGGCCCGTTGTCGGAAACGGTGAACTCCACGCCCTCCTCGACGCGCCGTGCCGCGACGACGATCCGCCCATCCGTCCGGACCTGGACTGCCTCTGCCGCGTTCCGGATGAGGTTGGCGAGCACGAGCTGCAGCTGCACGCCGTCCCCGTAGATGTCGCCCGTGCCTGGCTGCACCTCGGCGTGCAGGCCGAAGCGCAGGTCGCCGGCGCTCTGTCCCTCCAGCGCGGCGCGCGCGTCCACGCAGGCGCGCTCGGCCAGCAGTGCGGCCGGCAACGTGGCCAGCTCGGGCTCGGCCTCGCCGACGAAGTCTCGCAGCCGGCGCACGATGTCGCCGGCGCGCACTGCCTGGCCGGTAATGCGGTCCATCACGCGGCGCACGCCGGAAACGTCGCCGGCGAGCGCGGCGTCGCGCGCGGCGATGGCGTCGAGACGCATGGATGCCGCGGAGGCATAGTTGGCGATGGCGCCGAGCGGCTGGTTCAGCTCATGCGCCAGCCCCGCCGCCATCGCGCCCACCGCGCCGATGCGGGAGGCGCGCATCGCCTCGGCCTGCAGGCTCCGAAGCCGCGCCTCCGCTTCCCGCCGCTCCGTCACGTCCCGGGTGACGCCGAGATAGCCGGTCGAACCGTCCGTCAGGCGCATGGGAAGGCCCTGGCTGTGCACGCGGCGGCAGACGCCATGCAAGCCCACGATGCCGAATTCGAGCGCGTCGGGCTGGCCCGCGCACACGCGCGCATGGTGCGCCAGCCACGCCGGACGGTCTGGTTCGGCCACCAGGGACGCGGCCGCCGCCGCGTCCAGCACCGTGTCTTGCCCGGCCTGGATCATCTGGCGTCCGGCCGCGTTGATGGACGCCAGGAAACCCTGCGCGTCCACGACCTTCACGCATTCCGGCACGGTGTCGAGGACGGCGCGCAGCTGCGCCTCGCTTGCGGCCAGCGCATCCTCGGCCATCTTGCGGCGGGTGATGTCCTGGTGCGTCCCGACGGCACGGAGCGGCCGCCCGGACCTGTCGCGCGCCACGACCTTGCCGCGATCCAGCACCCAGACCCAGCGCCCGTCCCTGTGCCGCATGCGGTACTCGGCGGACATGGCGGGTGTCCGTCCCTCCAGGTGATCGGTCAGGACCCGCATCGCCGTCTTCATGTCATCGGGGTGAATGAGCTCGTGCCAGGTCTCGACGTTCAGGTCGAGCTCGCCCGGCCGGTAGCCCAGCATCGTGTAGTAGCGGTCGCTCGCCCAGGCGCGGCCGGTGACGAGGTCGGTGTCCCATAGGCCCTCATCCGTGCCTTCGATGGCGAGGCGTAGGCGCTCCTCCGTCTCCGCCAGGCGGTCGAGCGCGGCCCGCTCCGCGGTGATGTCCTTCATCACGCCCAGAAAGCGGCGCCGCCCGTCCCCCGTGGCGAGGACGCTGCCATGCGCCTCGATCCAGATGGTCTCGCCGTCCAGGCGAATCGCGCGGTAGGTCACGCGCACAGACCCACCCGCGACGATCACCTGTTCGCAGGCGGCCATCACGGACGGCATGTCATCCGGGTGGACACGGCTCGACCACATGGACAGTTTGGCGTGGCCCTCCGGGTGCGGCTCGTAGCCGAGCAGGGTGAAGTGGCTGTGCGACCAGCGCACATCCTCCGAGCCCACGTCGAAGTCCCAGGTGGCGAGGCCCGCCCCCTCCACGGCCAGGCGCAGCCGCTCTTCCGCCTCGGCCAGCGTGTGCTGCGCCTCGACCAGATCGTGGATGTCCGTCGCGGAGCCGACCCAGCGGAGCACTGTGCCTCTGGCGCCTCGCGCCGGCACCGCTCGCACCAGGTGCCATCGCCATGCCCCATCGGCGCGCCGCACGCGCATGCGCATTCCGAAGGCCGAGCCGGTGCGCACCGCTGCCTTCCATCCCTCGGCGATGGTGGGCAGATCCTCCGGGTGGACGACCTGCTGCCAACCGTCGCCCAAGGCGGCGCCGGCCGTGAGGCCGGTGTACCGGTGCCACGCCGCGGCGGTCCATGTGTTCGCCCCTGTGGCGTCGGTCTCGAAGGCCATGCTGGGCACGGCTTCGGCCAGGCCGCGGAACCGCGCCTCCCGCAGTTCCACCGCGGCGGCCATGCTTTCGAAGGCGTGGCCCAGGCGGCGCAGCTCCGAGGCGCCGCCGATGCGCGAACGAACCGGGAGGTTGCCCTGTTCGAACGCCTCCGCGGCGCCCCGGAGGTGCTCGATAGGGCGTAGTACGTGGCGCGCGCAGAACCAAAGCGCGATCAGGGCGGCCAGCAAGGCGGCTGCGCCGGCGACGAGGATCGACGACCAGGCCCGGCCGCGCTCCGCAGCCAGCGCCTGCTTCCCGTCAAGGCCGACCGCGACGAAGATCCCGTCGGCGGCCGAGGCGGCATCCGAGATGACAGCGGTGATGCGCCTCGCACCCGCCCAATCTGCTTCGACCACCGTGTCCCCGGCCGTGGCCACCAGGGCTTCCAGCGGGGGCGGCAGGGATCGTCCGTTCAGGCCGCGGTCGGGCAGGGAGGCAAGCACCATGCCGTTGCGGTCCGCGACAACCAGGGCCGCGGCGGAGGGCAGCGGCACGGCGGCCAGCGCCTCGGCCATCCGGTCGAGGTCGAGCGCGGCGTTGAGCACCGCGATCGTCCGCCCGTCCTCGCCCCGCACGGGTTGAGCGAAGTTCAGCACGCGGCGCCCCGTCTGCCGGCCAGCGATCTGCTCGGCCACGACGAAGCCGTCCACCTCCAGTGCCAGCCGGAACCAACGTCGGTCGCCGACATGCAGTCCGGCGGCATGGCTGGAGCAGAACGTGCGCTCCTCCGCGACAGAGGCCGCGGAGAGCAGGACATAGGTCGGAAACTGGGCGGCAATCTGGCGGAAGGTGACGTTGCAGATCTCTGCATTCATCGTCCGGATGCTGTGCAGCGCGCTGGCGGCGGAGAGCAACTGGCGCGCACCCTCAACGATGCGGTCCTGCTCGACCGCGAAACGATGTGCGAGCAGCCGTGCTTCCCGTTCCACCGCGGCGTGGTCCCGACGGTGCATCTGCGCAAGCTGCAGCGTCTCGAATGCAATCGGGGGAAGGCTGACGAGAGCGATCAGCGACAGCAGCCGGAGCCGGAGGCTGTCGCGCCACGCCCGGCGCATCGCAGGCGCTTCTGCCCGGCCGGACGGCATCGGACGGACCTCGGCTGTCAGGGATGGCAACGCGATCGGCTCCGGGCTTGTTCGCCGACCCGGATGTTGCACAAGGGCATCGGGGAGCGGCATGTTTCATGGTCAGGCAGGGAAATGTGCGATCCCTGGCCAGGGCATACAGTGGTTTCACAGCTTTGGGAGGGTGCGGTCTGGATGTGCAACGGACGGCGGGCTGCAACATTCAGGTCGCAGTCGTTCTCGGGATGACGCCGATGCAGGAACCTGGTGGGCAGCGGAGCGGCTTGCTGGTCATCGTGGACGACGACGCCGCGACGCGCGACTCGCTGCGCGAGCTGTTCGAGGTCGCGGGTCACAGGGCTGAGGCATTCGCATCGGGCGACGAACTGCTCAATGCCGGCGTCGCACAGAATGCCGCCTGCCTGCTGATGGACGTGCGCCTCGGGGCCGGGGAGGACGGCATCGTCCTCCTGCGGCGCCTGCGCGATGCGGGAAACCGAACCCCGGTCGTGGTGATGACCGGACACGGGGACGTGCCGCTTGCCGTGCGCGCCATGCGCGCCGGAGCCGAGGACTTCGTGCAGAAGCCGTACACCGCGCAACGCATTCTGGAGGCGGTGGCCGGGGCGCAACGCTCCGGTGCGGATGGCGCGCGGGCGGCCGCACTCGTCGCCGGACTGACGCCGCGAGAGAGGCAGGTGCTCGCGAAGCTTGTCGAAGGGAAGGGGAACAAGGCCGTCGCGGCCGACCTCGACTTGAGCGTCCGCACCGTCGAGACATACCGCGCGGCGATCATGGACAAGCTGAGGGTCAAGTCTCTGCCGGAAATGGTGCGCATCGCGCTGGCTGCGGGCCTCGATCCGGTGAAGCCCGAGGCCGTGGACTAGGCGACTAGCCTGGGCCGGGCCAGTGGCGGCGCCGCGCGCAGCAGCGCGAGGCCTCCGTCCTCCTGATGGCGGATCACGCCGCGCCGGGCCAGGGCGCCGAGCGAGCGGGACAGGCTTTCCGGCGTCATGCCGAGGCGCAGCGCAACGGCCGACTTCGGCTCGGGCATTTCCACGGGCGCCGCAGCGTCACGCGGCCCGGTTGCCGCCCGCTGGCGCAGGAACCGCGTCAGCCGCTCCTCCGCACCTCGGAGTTTCACGTCGACCAGTTGTTCGGCGAGGTCCCGGCAATGCGCCGCCATGAGGCGCAGCGCGGCAGCGGACAGGGCCGGCTCCGTCAGGAGCACGCGGCGGAACTCCACGGCAGGGATGGCGACCACGCGCGTCGAGGTCAGCGTCTCCGCCGAAACGTCGGACGCGGCGCCGAGCAGCAGTGGCGTGAGCAGGAACACCGCGCCAGGCCGGAGAATGCCGAGCAGGGTGGCATCCCCGTCCTCGGTCACCGCGCGCAGGCCGACGCTGCCGGAGACGAGGATGTGGATGACGGGCAGGTCGGTCTGCCCCTGCCCAACCAGGGTGGCGCCGCGCGGAAGCCGGTGCACACTGGCAGTGGCAAGAAGCCGCTCCACGGCGGCGGCCGGAACGCCCTCGAACAGCGAGGATTGCCTGGCGCCGGCAAGATGCTGGTCGCGTGCAGAAGCCTCCTCGCGCCGGACGCGGCACGCGGCGGTTGGGATGACGGCCATTCGCGGCGATCTCCTCGGTTGCCAATCGTATATTACGGCTTCGCGACTGCGCTCCCTTACACGTGAGTCAGGGTAAACGCTGCCCTCGTTCCGGTCGAACCGCATTGGATGTGCCTGAAAGGAAGAGAAGAAGCGTCGCACCATCGCCGGCCGGCGCCGACCGATCTCCACGTGTGCGTTCAATCGCCTGCACACATTCCAGCGAACTGCGATCATCTTCCGGAACAGATGAAGCACGAGTCACGCATGTCCCGGCTGCCTTGCCGGAGGTGTCCTCCAGCCGGACAATCGGACCGACAAGGAGGCCGGCATGGCTCTGCGCAACGTGCTCTTCGTGATGTGCGACCAGCTGCGGCACGATTATCTCGGCTGCGCCGGGCACCCGCACCTGGCCACACCGAACATCGATGCGCTGGCCGCCTCCGGGCTTCGCTTCACGCGCGCCTTCGTACAGTCGCCAGTCTGCGGCCCCTCGCGCATGTCCTTCTACACGGGCCGTTATGTCGCGAGCCACGGCGCCACATGGAACAACGTGCCGCTCCGGGTGGGGGAGCCGACGCTGGGCGACCACCTTCATCCGCACGGGCTGCGTGTAGCGGTATGCGGCAAGACGCATGCCGTGCCCGACCGCGCCGGGCTCGCGCGGCTCGGCCTGGATCCGGGCAGCGGCGCCGGGCTTCTCGCGGCCGAGGCGGGATTCGAGCCGTTTGCGCGCGATGACGGGCTGCACCCCTCCGTCTCGACCAGTGGCGAGGGCGCCTATGAGCGCTTCCTTCACGCCAGCGGCTACGAAGGCCCGCATCCGTGGGAGAGGTGGGCCAACGCCGTGGAGGGAGCGGAGGGGGAGCCGCTGTCCGGGTGGCACATGCGCCATGCGCGCCAGCCCGCCCGGATCCGCGCCGAGGACAGCGAAACGGCCTGGACCACCGACCAGGCGATCGCCTTCCTTGAACAGGCGGGCGATCAACCTTTCCTGCTGCACGTCTCCTACATCAAGCCGCACTGGCCCTACATCGCGCCGGCACCGTTCCACGCGCTCTACGGCCCGAACCAGGTGCTGCCCCAGGTCGCACACCCGGCCGAGCGGGAGGCGCCGCACCCCGTCCAGGCCGCGTTCATGGACCTGGAGGAGAGCCGCACCTGGAGTCGGCGCGAGGTGCGGGAGACGGTGATCCCGGCCTATATGGGCCTCATCGCAGAGGTGGATCACCACCTCGGCCGCCTGATGGAGGCGCTCCGCCGCACCGGCCGGGACGGGGACACGCTGGTCGTCTTCACCTCCGATCACGGCGACTACCTCGGCGACCACTGGCTCGGCGAGAAGGAGCTCTTTCACGATCAGTCCGTCCGCGTGCCGCTGATCCTGCGCGACCCCCGCCCGGTAGCCGATGCCACGCGTGGCGGGGCGTGCGATGCGCTGGCCGAGGCCATTGACCTCGCGCCCAGTTTCCTCGACGCGCTCGGCCTGCCGGCGCAGGACCATGTCCTGGAGGGCTGGTCCCTCATGCCCCTCCTGCACGGAACGCCACCCCCCGGCTGGCGGACGGCGGCGGTGAGCGAGCTGGACTACAGCTTCCGCCTCTCGCGCCGCGCCCTCGGGCTCGGGCCGGAGGACGGGCGGGCCTGGATGCTGCGCACGTCGCGCTGGAAGCTGGTCTGGCACGAGCGCTTCCGCCCGCAGCTCTTCGACCTGGAGGCGGACCCCTCGGAGTTCCACGACCTCGGCGCCGAGCCGGCGCTGGAGGCGGTGCGGCAGGAGCTTGCGGCCGCCCTGTTTGCGCGCCTCCGCGGCCTGAAGCGGCGCATCACGGTGTCTAACGCGGAGGTGCAGGCGCGCACCGGGACGGGCCGGCAGCGCGGGTACCTGATCGGCGTGTGGTAGCCTGTGGCGTCAACAAGGAAAGAGCCCGCAGATGACCGATGCCGCCGCGAGGGGACCGATGATGCTGGTGCCGCCCAGAGGCGGGCGGTCCTACTGGCAACCCGTGCCGGCGAACGGCTTCGTCCATTGCCTGCTCGCGGCAGCCGAGATCGGCGCCGAGACGCCCTTCTCCCTCGGCACGCAGACCGTCGCCGCCGGCTGCCATGTGCGGGAGCACGTCCATCCGGACCATGAGGAGGTCATCTTCATCCTGGAGGGCAACGGCCATGCCCTGCTGGAGGGGGAGCGCCGGGAGATCTCACCCGGCGCGTGCCTGTTCCTCGGCCGTGGGCGAGCCCACGCGTTCCACGCTGCGCCGGACGCGCCGCTGACCTTCCTGTGGCTGCTCATGCCCGGCGGGCTCGAGACCTTCTTCGCCCGCATCGGCCGGGAGCGCAGGCCCGGCGAGGCCGCGCCCGAACCCTTCCCGCGGCCGGCCGACATCCTGCGGATCGAGGCGGAGACGGTGTTCGGAACGCTGCCGACCAAGGCGACAAGGGGCGGCTGACGGGCGGATCAGGACGGGCGCGGGGGCGCCTGCTCCTCCTCGTCCTCGTCGTCGCCCTCCTCGGACCGCCACTCGCCGGAGGCGGCCTCCACCTCCGGCGTCTCGTTGTCCGCGAGGATCGTGGCGGTTTCCTCGTCGAAGGCCTCGATGACGTCCTCGCCCTCCTCCGAGGGTTCCGACAGGCCGAGCGCGGCGAGCGTCGCGCCGACCACCCGGGCGGCAAGCGCCGCCGAGCGCTCGTCCCGGCACTCCACCACCACCTCGGCCTCCTCGCCCTCGGACTGCACCAACTCCACCAGGAAGAACTGTGCGCCCTTGCGGGGGCCGGACTCCCAGATGCCCTGCTCGGTGCGGTGCATGGGCGTGATCGCGATCGAAACACCGCCGTTGCTGTCGGACATGCCTTGCCTCCTCGGCCGCTCCGGGCGGCCATTCGCCCCCTCAGCGCGCGAAGGGGGGTCGCGGATGCAGCGGAATCAGCCGGCCTCGGCCGGTGCGCGGCCGATCTCGCGGTAGGTGAAGGCATCCGTCGCCGCGGCCGCCTCCTGCACCGCCAGGTCCAGCAGGTGGTGGTGGGGGGACAGGGAGCAGGCCGGGTCCGTCGCGGCCGGGTCGCCGGTCAGGGCGAAGGCCTGGCAGCGGCAGCCGCCCCAGTCCTGCTCCCGCCGGTCACAGGACTGGCACGGCTCGGGCATCCAGCCCGTCCCGCGATAGCGGGCGAAGGCCTCGGACCGCTCCCAGATGTCGCGCAACGAGGTGTCGCGCACATTCGGGAAGGCGAAGCCCGGCAGCCCCTCCGCCGCGTGGCAGGGCAGCGCCTTGCCAGTCGGCGAGACAGCCATGACGCGCCGCCCCCAGCCGCCCATGCAGGACTTCGGGCGCTTTGCGTGATAGTCGGGCACGACATAGTCGATGACCAGCCGGCCGCGCAGCTCCGCCCGCGCGCGCTCCACGGTCGCGGTCGCGGCGTCGAGCTGCGCGCGCGTCGGCAGCAGCGCGTCCCGGTTCACCAGCGCCCAGCCGTAGTACTGCACATGCGCCACCTCGAGCCGGCCAGCACCGAAGGCGAGCGCGAGGTCGATCATCTCCGGCAGGCGGTCGAGGTTCTGGCGGTGCACGACGGCGTTGAGCGTCAGCGGCAGCCCGGCCTCGCGCACCAGGCGCGCCGCGCCGTGCTTCTTCGCGTGCCCCCCGGCAAGGCCGCCAATCCGGTCGGCCGACCCAGCCTCAGTGTCCTGGATGGAGAGCTGCACGTGGTCGAGCCCGGCCTCCACCAACGCGGCGAGCCGCGGCGCGTCAAGCAGCACGCCGGCCGTGATCAGGTTCGTGTAGAGCCCGGCGCCTGAGGCGGCCCGCACGATGTCGGGCAGGTCGCGCCGCACCGTGGGCTCCCCGCCCGAGAGGTGTACCTGCAGCACGCCGAGCGCCGCCGCCTCTGCCATCACGCGGGCCCAGGTCGCGGTGTCCAGCTCGGCCGAGGCGCGCGAGAGTTCCAGCGGGTTCGAACAGTAGGGGCAGCGCAGCGGGCAGCGATGCGTGAGCTCCGCCAGCAGGCCGAGCGGGGGTTCGATGGCGGCGTTCATGTCAGCGAAACCAGGCCGCGCCCGGCCAGGTCCTGCACGAGGCCGATCACGTCCGCCGCGATCTCCTCCCGCGGGGCCTCGTAGCGCGTGATGAGGTCATCCACGATCGCCGCGATGCTCCGGGTGCCGTCCATGAGGCGCAGCACCTCCAGCGCCGTGTCGTCGGGCACGAACATGCGCTCGGGCGCCATCACCACCCAGCGGCCGCGCGCCGCGTCCTCCCGCAGCCGGGCGCCCCTGGCGAGCCGCGGCACCGTGTCGGGCGTGACGTCGGCCGTCATGACGGGCGGAACGCGCCGGGCGGCGGCAGGCGCGGCTCGACATAGGCGAAGTGCAGGGCGTCGAGCTGCGCCCAGAGCATGTCGCACTTGAAGCGCAGCGCGCCGAGCGCCGCCTCCTGCTCGGCCCGCGTCCGCGCGTGTCTCAGCACGTAGTCCAGCGCGAACTCCACGTCCCGCGGCGCCTGGGTGAGGCGCGGCGTGAAGTAGGAGAGCGTCTCGGGCGTGACGAAGTCGTAGTTGCGCAGCATGCCGGAGACGCGCTGGGAGATGATGTCGGGCGAGAACATCTCGGTCAGGGAGGAGGCGATGGCCTCCAGCAGCGACCGATCGCGCACCCAGGCGACGTAGGCATCCACCGCGAAGCGCGTCGCCGGCAGCAGCCCCTCCAGGGAGGTGACGTAGTCACGGTCCAGCCCGAGGCCGTCCGTCAGCTTCAGCCAGCGCTCCACCCCGCCCGGCTTGCTGCCGTCGCCGTCGTGGTCTTCCAGGCGCCGGCGCCATTCACGCCGCAGCTCCGTCGTCGGCAGCCGCGCCAGCAGGGTCGCGTCCTTCCTCGGGATGGAGGCTTGGTAGTAGTAGCGGTTCAGCGCCCAGGCCTGCACCTGGCCCTTGTCCAACCTGCCGCCGTGCAGCAGGCGGTGGAACGGATGGTGGACGTGATAGCGCTCATCCCCGATGGCGCGGAGGCGACGCTCCAGCTCCTCGGCCGGCAGCGCCGGCTCGGTCATGGCCACCGTCATGGCACCACCACCTCCATGCCGTCCTCCGCCACCTCCCAGCCCTCCGCGCGCACTGTCGCGCGCTCCGGGCTGTCATCCAGGAGGATGGGATTCGTGTTGTTGACGTGGATCAGGATGCGCCGGCGCACCGGCAGGCCACGCAGGGCGGCCAGCGTGCCGCCGGGCCCGTCGAGGCTCATGTGTCCCATGCGCGTGCCGGTCTTCGGCCCCGCGCCGGCCTGGATCATCTCGTCGTCTCGGAACAGCGTGCCGTCGAAGAAGACCGTATGGGCCTCGGCGATGCGGGCGCGGATCGATGCGTTCATGGCCGCGCAGCCGGGGATGAACAGCAGGCCAGGCCCACCGGCCGTGACCGCAAGTCCCATGGTGCTGTCATCCTCCGCCCGTCCGGGGTCGGCGCCATCGGCAGCCTCCTGGAACAGGGGCACCTTGCCCGGCACCCGGAACGCCTCGACCGTGACGCCGAGCGGCGCGCCGCCGGCATCGACCAGGCGCACGGCCTCGCCGGTCCGTAGCTCCCGGCGCGGGACGAGGTCGCGGTTCAGGACGTTGAAGATCGGGTTGGCGTCGAGCACGGCGAGCGTTGCAGCGGAGGCGTGCAGCACGAAGGGGTGGCGCTCGCGCAGCGTCAGCAGGCCGGCCACCGTGTCCACCTCCGCGCCGGTCAGGACGACGGCCGAGATCGGGGAGTGGCGGATGCGGCCGGGCGCAGGGCGCGGATGCAGGGCAGGCGTTGCCTCGATCTGCGCCCGCAGGTCGGGTGCCGCGTTCAGCAGGATCCAGCGCTCGCCATCGGCGCTGACGGCGAGCGAAGTCTGGGTGCGCGGGCGCGCCGCCGGGTCGCCGGCGCGCGCCCGCTGGCATCCGGCTCCGGCGGAGTTCCACTGTGGAAAACACCCGCCGGCGGCCGAGCCCAGAACCAATGCCCTCAGCATGGCGTCACGGGGCGTCCAGCTTGCGCGTCACGCCCCGCCGACGTCACACCTCGGCGCAAGCGTAGCA
>DASQNQ010000194.1:0-3108 GCA_035644895.1 Acetobacteraceae bacterium
TCTCACGCACGATGTCGGGGCGCGAGAGGTTCAGCACCTCCGTGCAGTTCTCCTTGCCCCAGTAGTCCCGGTCCACGTCGAGCGACATGGCCTGGACGCGCGCGCCCATCCCGCCGTCGCAGAGCAGGACCTGGTCGCGCAGCGCATCGAGGAGATGGGGGCGTGACGCCATGGTTGCGTACTCCGGAGGTCAGAAGGCAAGGGAGGGAATGGCGGCGACGCGGCCGGCGAGCCGCCGCGCGGGCCAGAGGCGAATGGGCAGCTCGCCCGGAAGTTCCTGCGGCTGCGCGGCGGCGCAGCCCGCGGCGCCGAGCCAGCCGGCCAGCGCCGCGTCGTCGAAGCCGGGCCAGCGATGCGCGTGGCGGTCCAGCAGCTCCTGCCGGTCATGCGGTGCGAGGTCCACCAGCACGAGCAGCCCGTCAGGCTTCAGGACGCGCGCGGCCTCGGCCAGCGCAGCCGCCGGGTCCTCGGCGTAGTGGAGCACCATCTGCATGGTCACCGCGTCGAACACGGCGTCGGGAAAGGGCAGCCGGTACATGTCGGCCTGCCGCACGGTGGCGCGCTCCGCCAGCCCCCGCTCGGCCAGCCGCGCGCGGGCCAGGGCCAGCATGTCGCGGCTGGCATCCACGCCCACCGCGCGGTCGCAGCGCGGCGCCACCAGCTCCAGCAGCCGGCCCGTCCCCGCCCCGATGTCGAGCAGCGCGCCCAAATGCGGCGGCAGCAGGCCGAGCAGCGCCGCCTCGATCGCGGGTGCCGCCAGGCCGAGGGCCCGGGTCTCGTCCCAATCCATGCCGTGGCGCCGGAATGCCTCGGAGGCCACGCGGGCGCGCTCGGCGGCGACGCGCGCGGCGGCACGGCGGTCGGCGGCCAGCAGCGGGTCGTCCTCGGGCAGCCGCGCCAGGATCAGGCGCGCGAGGTCGGCCTGGGCGGGCAGGCCGAAATAGGCGTTGGCGCCCTCCGGCACGCGCTCGAGCAGCCCGGCCTCGACCAGCAGCTTGAGGTGGCGCGAGAGGCGTGGCTGGGACTGGCCGAGCACGGCACACAGGTCCGTCACGCACAGCGCCCCGCGGGCGCAGAGCGCCAGCAGCCGTAACCGGGTTGGTTCCGCCGCGGCGCGGAGCTGGGCCAGGAGGTCATCCATGCGCTTGCAAATGACATAAACATATCCTTATGTCCAGCAGATGACCTGGTCGCTCGACGCACGCATTCCCGTGACACTGGTTGCGGATGACGCGGCCCTTCTGGCAGCCCTGCGCGCCGGCCCGCCCGCAGGGCTGCTGGTCGAGGCGCCGCCGCCGCCCGCCCTGCCCGCCGGCGCCGTCGCCCTGGCCAGCTTCGATCCGTTGCTGGCGGCCCATGCGGCCGCATGCGCCTGCTGCGGCGGGCAATCTCCGGCGGCGGCCGCGCTGGACCGGTTGTTCCAGGCGCGCGTGCGTGGTGCCTGCCCCTGGTACGAGCGGATTGTCGCGTTGGTGGAGACGACGGACGCGCGGGCGCAGGTCGAGGATGCGCTGCGCGGGGACCGCCTGGCCGTCGCGCGGTTCAGGTCTGGCTGATCAGGCGAAGCTCGCCGAGGCCCGGCCCAGCCCCTCGATCCGTGCCGCGAGCGCCGTGCCGACCTCCGGCACCACGGGCGCCGTCAGCCCGGCGACGACCAACAGCGCCCCGGCCGGCAGTCCGCCCATGCGGCGCGCGACATCCGCCGCCTCGCCGAGGCGCGCGGCGAGGTTGGCCTCTCCGTCCCAGCGCCGGGCGCGGGGTGGGCCGAGGGCGACCCGTGCCGGCCCGGGTGCCGCGCCGGGGATGCGCCGGCCGAGCAGGATCAGCCCGAGCCCGCCCAGGTCGGCGGCGCGCAGTGCCGGGTCGGCGGGCGGTTCCGTGAAGCGCGTCGCGCCGATGTCGAGCGCGGGGTGGAGAGCGGCAAGGATGGGCGCGCCCGCCGCGTCAGGATCCAGCGCCTCGGCCAGCACGCCGACCACCGCCGCGCTCGCGCGCGGGTGGCGCAACGTGGCGAGCGCGACCGGCACGCCGTCGGCCAGCAGCCGCCCTCCCACCACTGGTCCGGCAAGGCCATCGGGGCCGAGGCGCAGCCCGCAGGGCGGAAGCGCAAGCCCGTCGAGCACCGCGCCCGCGACCTCCTCCCCCTCGGCCAGGTCGCGCGGGGCGATCTCCGGCGGCAGCGGGCCGAGCGGGTCGCCCGTCTCGAACGCCTCCACCAGCCAGCGGGCCGCCTGCGCGGCCCGATTATCCGTCACACTGTCCACCTAGTTGAGCGGCGGGAGCGTGATCTCCTCACCCTCCTGGAAGCCGCCAGCGGGCGGTGCGTCGAGGATGGAGGGTGCCCCCGGCACGGCCGCCGTGCCGCCGTAGAGCGTCTCGGGCAGCCAGGTCACGACGGCCGGGAAGACGTAGACCAGGGCCATGGTGAAGACGACGATGTAGATGAAGGGCATGCAGCCCTTGAAGATGTCCTCCAGACGGACATGTGGCGGCGCCACGCCCTTCAGGTAGAAGGCGGCCATGGCAACGGGCGGGGACAGGAACGAGGTCTGCAGGTTCAGCGCGATGAGGATGCCGAAGAAGATCGGGCTCACGCCGAAATCGTCCAGCAAGGGCAGGAAGATGGGCACGAAGATCACGATGATCTCCGTCCACTCGAGCGGCCAGCCCAGGATGAAGATGATGACCTGCGCGAGCAGCATGAAGGTGAAGGTGTTGAGCGGCAGGCTCTTGACGAACTCCTCCACCACCGACTGTCCGCCGAGGTAGCCGAACACCGAGGAGAAGATGTAGGAGCCGACGAAGAGCCAGCACACCATCGCCGAGGTACGCGCCGTCAGGAACACGCTCTCCTTCAGCTTCTCGAAGGTGAAGGCACGGTAGACGATGGCGAGGATGACGGAACCGAGCGAGCCCATCGCCGCCGCCTCGGACGGCGTGGCCAGCCCCATGATGATGGAGCCGAGAACGGACGAGATCAGCAGCGCGAGCGGGAGGAAGGAGGTCGCCAGCGACCAGATGATGGTCAGCGCGGGCACGTTCCTCTCCTCCGGCGGGAGGCGGGGTGCCATCTCTGGCCGGATGATGCCGACGCCGATGACGTAGATG
>DASQNQ010000195.1:0-1683 GCA_035644895.1 Acetobacteraceae bacterium
CCCATCACCGGCCTCCACGCGTCCGCCGCCCGACATGTTGGTGAGGTGGCACGCCGTTCCACCCCGGCGCCATTTTCTCCTCGAGGCGGTGCGCGGAACGCGCTGGGCATCTCTTGTTGGGTTCCGGGGTGGTGAAGGGCCCCTCACGTTACCAGGGCGGCGACAAGGGCTCCGAGCAAGGCTCTGCCGCGGCGGCGGGCGTTGTGCACGAATTGGAAGAAGCCGAGGTAGAGCGGCAGCCTTGCGGCAGTGCCGCAAGCCTGCGGGATGCCCCGGTGCGGCCGCAGCCAGGAGCGCAGCAACGACCAGAAGCCCTCCACGGTGTTGACGTGGACCTCGCAGAAGCCGTCGCCGTCCTCGTCGCGGGCGTATTCGCCCCGCCCGTGGCAGACGGTCTTGTGGCGGTAACCCCAGGCCTCCAGGCGGGCGTAGCTGCCGTACTCGTCGGTGTGGACGAGCGCTCCCTCGGCGACGGCGGCCTCGACGACCGGCTTGATCGTGGTCTGCCGCACGTTGGCCAGCATGCGCAGGACCACCCGCCCGCCGCGCCGGATCAGGCCGAGGATCGGAGGCGTCCGGCGCAGTGCGCCGAACCCTTCGCCAGCGTGCCGCGGCCCGGCGCCGCCTTCAGCCTGCGGCGCCGGCCAAGCCGCCCCTTTTGGCCACCGCCGCGGGCTGGCCCTTGTGGCCGGCGACCACGTGGACCTCGTCGATCTCCACCTCGCCTTCCAGCCGCACCGGCGGGGTCCTGGCCACCAGGCCGCCGCGCAGCTGCCCCGTCATGGCCTGCACGTCGGCGGCGTCGAGGCCCAGCTCGGCCGCGATCTGCCGGTTCGAGAGGTTCAGGCCCATGAAGTAGAGGCACAGCACCCACACCCGCAGCGGCTGGTGACGGCCGGCCAGCACCGTGCCGGTGAGGTCGTCGAAGCGCCCCGCGCATCCCTTGCACCGATAGCGCTGCCGGTTCGGCTGCGTGTCGTCGCAGCCGTCCCGGATCACCGCACGGCTGTCGCAGGCGGGACAGCGGACGCCACCGGGCCAGCGGTGCCGGCGCACCAGGGCGAAGCACTTGGCGTCGTCCATCAGCCCCGACAGGGTGTCCGGATCCGGTCCAGCCATGATGGCGGAGGCTCCTCACGCGGGGTGGCCGGCTCGGGGGCCGTCCTCGTCCACCATCGCAGAGGCCCTGCGGACACGCTACCCAGCCCCTGGGCCCACCACCCCGGAACCCGACAAGAGATGCCCAGCGCGTCCCGCGCACCGCCTCGAGGGGAAAATGGGCCGGGGTGGAACGGCGTGTCACCTCGCCAACATGTTGGGCGGCGGACGCGTGGAGGCCGGTGATGGGTAGGTGGCATCCGACCCCGCACAAGCGATCGGTCCGCGCTGCGTTCAGGGACCACCGAAGGTCGCGGCCGGCTTTGTCCGGTCAGCACGTGGGCCAGCCTCTGTTTCCCGTCCCGCGGCGCCGCGCCCGCCACCTCGGGAGGTGGCGATGGAAGCACCCATCGAACGCGCCGCCGGGCTCGATGTGCATCAGGGCTCGGTGGTGGCCTGCGTCATCCTCGGCGCGGCAGGACGCCGGCCGACCAAGGAGGTGCGCAGCTTCGGCACCATGCGCCAGGACCTCGCGGCCTTGCGCGCGTGGTTGCTGGAGAAAGGGGTCACCCACGTCGGCATGGA
>DASQNQ010000196.1:0-10131 GCA_035644895.1 Acetobacteraceae bacterium
GGCGGCTCGGCGGTGGCGCTTGCCACGGGCATGGTGCCGATCGCCTCGGGCTCGGACACGGGCGGGTCGCTGCGGAACCCGGCGGCCTTCAACGGCATCGTCGGCTTCCGGCCCTCCCCGGGGCTGGTGCCGGCGGAACGGCGTGGCCTCGGCTGGTCGAACCTGCCGGTGCTCGGGCCGATGGCGCGGACGGCGGCGGACTGCGCGCTGCTGCTCTCGGCCATGGCGGATGACGACGCGGTGGACCCGCTGGCCTACACGCTGCCTGGCAGGGCAGTGCGCCGGGGCGACCCGGACCTCTTTCCCCCGCGGCGGCTCGACCTCTCCACCCTGCGGGTCGCCGCGACGCCCGACTTCGGCTTCGCGCCAACGGAGCGCCACATCCGCGAGGTCTTCGCGGGCCGCGTGGCCGCCCTGACCCCGTTCTTCGGTCGGGTCGAGGAGGCGGCGCCGGATTGCCGAGATGCCGACGAGGCCTTCGAGATCCTGCGCGCGGCGGCCTTCCTCAACGCGCATCTGGAGAAGGTACGCAAGCGCCCGCAGGATGTTGGCCCGAACGTGCGCGCGAATGTCGAGGAGGGACTTCGCTACACGCTCGAGGACTATGCGCGGGCGGCCGCGGCCCAGACGCGCATCTACCGTGCCTGGCAGGGCTTCTTCGCGCAGCACGACCTGATCGTCTCGCCGGCCATCACCATCAGCCCGCGTTCCTGGCAGGAGCTCTATCCCGCGGAGATCGACGGGCAGCCGACCCGGACCTACTTCCACTGGCTGGCGCTGGCCTACGCCGTGACGCTGGTGGGGCACCCGGCGATCAGCATCCCGCTCGGCGTGGACCGGGCAGGAATGCCCTTCGGGTTGCAGATCGTCGGGCCGCGCGGGGGCGACGCGCTGGTGCTGGCCGTCGCCGCGGCCATCGAGGAGGCGGTGGCCGGCGACCCGGCGCTCCGCCGGCCCGTGCCGGACCTGGCGCAGCTGCGGGTTGCGCCGCCCATCTCCTCGATGGCGAACTTCAGGACCTGGGGCTGAGTCCCCTCACCAGCCCCGGTAGTACCCGGGATGGCCGCCGTAGTAGCGCGGGCGACCCTGGACCGGGTGCCCGTAGCCATAGCCGTAGTCGCGTCGCCGGTCGTAGCCGCGGTACCGATGGCGGGGCTTGTCGTCATCCGCGGCCGCGGAGAGGGCAAGCGCGGCGATGCCCACGCCGGCACCAAGCGCCACGGTGGCCGGCACGTTCACGGACCCGTCCGGGTTCTGGCAGGCACCCAGCGCAAGGGCGGCGGAGAGGGCGAAGGCGGGAAGGAGACGCATGGGGGGTTTACCTCCTCGCGCCGAATCTGGTGCCTGGGGAAGGCGCGCGAAGGGCCGGAAGGTGGCCTTCTCGTGGCCGCCGGCTTACGCCTTGCCTCCGGAGAACGCGTTGAAGGTCTGAAGGGTGTAGGTGTCCTTCACGCCGGCCACCGTCTGCACGCGCTCCACGACGAAAAGGCCGATGTCCTGGTCCGCGTCCAGATAGAATTTCCCGAGCAGGTCGTACTGGCCGGAGATGGAGTGCATCTCGGAAAGCTCCTCGATGTTGTCGGCCATCTCCCGCGCCACCCGGTAGGCTTGGCCCATCTCGCATTTCACCATCACGAAGATCGCTCGCATCAAACCATCCCCGCTGAGGAAAGACCGGTCCACAATGGCGCGGCGCAGATCAGCCGGGAAGGGGCGGCGATTGGCACGCCAATTGCAAGGTCACACTTCGGCACGCCCAGCCCTCGCGGGTTGCGCTATAGGGGCATGAACAACGCGTTGGCCCTCTTGCCGGGGTCGCGCCAGCGGCCCAATCATTTCGGGTCAAGGACGGCGTCGGAATGCGGACCTCTTCTCAGCTGCTCGCACTGGCTCTCATCGGAGGGCTCGGTGCAGCGTGGCATGTCTACGGCGAGCAGTACGGCCTGCCGCGGCCGCTCGCCCTCATTGGGCTGGAGGCCGCGACCGCTCCCCAGGCACAGCGCGGCGGCGGGGCCGGCCCGGTCGGCGTCGTGGTGCGGCCGGTCCGGGTGGGCACGGTGGTCGACCGTGCCGAGAGCGTGGGCACGGTCCGCGCCCGCGATGCGGTCACCATTACGGCCAAGGTCACCGGGATCGTCAGCGCCATCCGCTTCCAGGAGGGCCAGCGGGTGAGGGAGGGCGACACGCTCCTTGAGCTCGAGTCGGCAGCGCTTCGGGCGGATGTGGACCAGGCGCGCGCGCAGCTGGACGACGCTCGCAGCCAGCTCGCCCGTGCGCGCCAGCTCCAGCCAGGCACGAGCATCGCCGCCCAGCGCCTCGACACGCTGGAGGCGCAGTCGCGGCAGGCGGAGGGCCGGGTCCGGTCCGCCCAGGCGCGGCTCGAGGAGTTGCGCGTCACGGCCCCATTCTCTGGCCGGGTCGGGCTGCGGCAGGTGAGCCCGGGGGCGCTCGTCCAGCCAGGCACGATCGTCACGACGCTCGACGACATCTCCCGCGTGCGGGTGGAGTTCTCGGTGCCCGAGGTGTTCCTCGCCCGCGTGCAGGTCGGCAGCCCGGTCCTGGCCCGCTCCTCCGCCTTCGGCGACCGGCGCTTCGAAGGTGTGGTCGCCGTGGTCGATACCCGGATCGACACGGCCACCCGCACCGTCCGGGTCATTTCCGAGTTCCCGAACCCGGAGGAGGTCCTGAAGCCCGGCCTGTTCATGACGGTTGAGCTGGTCCTGGAGCAGCGCCCTGACGCGCTGCTGGTGGCGGAGGAGGCGCTCGATCCCCTCGGCGACCGCAACTTCGTCTATGTGGTGCGCGACGGCCGCGCCCGACGGGTCGAGGTGAAGCTCGGCCAGCGGCTGCCCGGCGAGGTCGAGGTGACCAGCGGCGTGGCCGCCGGGGAGCCGGTCGTGGTCCGCGGCGTGCAGCGGCTGCGCAATGACGCACCCGTGCGCGTGACGGAAACGCTCGGCGCGCCGACATCCTAGGGCCGGAGGCACCGCCATGGTTCTCTCGGACATCTCGATCAAGCGTCCGGTCTTCGCCACCGTCATCAGCCTGCTGCTGATGGTGCTGGGCATCGCGTCCCTGACGCGGCTGCCGATCCGGGAATACCCGGCGATCGACCCGCCGGTGGTCTCCGTCACCACCACCTACCGCGGCGCCTCCGCGGCGGTGGTGGACACGCAGATCACCGAGATCGTCGAGGCGGCGGTCGCGGGCATCGAGGGCATCAAGTTCATCACCTCCCAGTCGCGGGACGAGCGCAGCCAGATCACCATCGAGTTCCGGCTTTCGCGCGACGTGGATGCCGCATCGAACGACGTGCGCGACCGCGTGGCCCGCGCCCTGGCCCGCCTGCCGGAGCAGGCGGACACGCCCATCGTGCAGAAGGTGGACGGCGATGCGCGGCCCATCCTGTGGATCGCGCTCGTCTCCGACCAGCTCTCGGGCATGGAACTGACCGAGATCGCCCGCCGGCGCTTCGCAGACCGCCTGGCGATCGTGGAGGGCGTCGCGCAGGTGCTCGTGCTGGGCGAGCGCAAGCCATCCATGCGCATATGGCTTGACCGCCAGGCGCTGGCCGCGCGCGGCTTGACCGTGCAGGACGTGGAGGATGCGATCCGGCGCGAGAACGTCGAACTGCCCGGCGGGCGGCTGGAGAGCAGCCAGCGGGAGTTGACGGTCCGCACCGACACCCGCATGAGCCGCCCTGAGCAGTTCCGGCAGGTGGTGCTGGCGCGTGCGGGCGGGGCGCAGATCCTGCTGGGCGATGTGGCGCAGGTGGAGGTGGCGCCGGAGGACGACCGTGGCGAGTACCGCATCAACGGCAAGCCCGCCATCGGCCTCGGCATCCTCCGCCAGAGCACGGCCAACACCCTTTCGGTGGCGGACGGCGTGAAGGCGGAGGTCGAACGCATCCGCGGCAGTGTGCCCGAGGGCGTGGAGGTGGTGATCGGCTACGACGAGAGCCTGTTCATCTCCCAGTCCATCTACGAGGTCGAGCACGCGCTGGTGGTGGCGCTGGTGCTGGTGGTCATCGTCATCTTCCTGTTCCTGCGCTCCTTCCGGGCGACGATCATCCCGGCGGTCGCGATCCCGGTCTCGATCGTCGCCTCCTTCATCGCGCTGGCAGCCTTCGGCTTCTCGATCAATGTGCTCACGCTGCTGGGCTTCGTGCTCGCCATCGGCCTGGTCGTCGACGATGCCATCGTGGTGCTGGAGAACGTCCACCGCCGGATCGAGGAGGGGGAGGAGCCGCTCCTGGCCTCCATCCGGGGCTCGCGGGAAATCGCCTTCGCCGTCATCGCAACCACGGCGGTGCTCGTCTCCGTGTTCCTGCCGCTGTCGTTCATGGGCGGCAACACGGGGCGCCTGTTCACGGAGTTCGGCTTCGCGCTGGCGGCCTCGGTCGTCTTCTCCGGCCTCATCGCGCTGACGCTCACCCCGATGATGTGCTCCAAGCTGCTGAAGCCCCACCAGGGCGAGACGATGCTGGTCCGCATGACGGAGCCGGTCTTCGTCGCGATGAACCGGGCCCTGCACGTCACGCTGGACCGGGCGTTGCGGGCGCCGCTCCTGGTCCTGGGCGGCGTCGGGCTCACGACCCTGCTGGCGGTGGCGCTCTTCAACGTCATCCCGAAGGAGTTCGCGCCGGTCGAGGACCGGGGCACCGTCATCATCCCGACCACGGGCCCGGAGGGCGCATCCTTCGCCTACACGCGGGAACAAGTGTTGCGCATCGAGCGCATCCTGCAACCGCTGGTAGAGCGTGGCGACATCCAGTCGACCTTCGCCACCATCGGCGGGTTCCAGCGCCCGGCGCAGGCGAACATCGCCAACATCTTCGTCCGCCTCGCGCCGTGGCATGAGCGCGAGCGGAAGCAGCAGCAGATCACGGCGGAGGTCATGCCACAGCTGCTTGCGATTCCCGGCACGCGCGCCTTCGCCCTGAACCCGCCTTCCCTCGGGCAGCGAGGCTTCCAGCCGCCGGTGCAGTTCGTGATCGGCGGCCCGGACTACAACACGCTCGTGCAATGGCGCGACCGGTTTCTCGAGCGGGCCCGGCAGAACCCGCAGCTGCAGAACCTCGACAGCAACTTCCGCGAGACGAAGCCGGAGATCCGGGTCGACATCGACCGCCGAAAGACGGCCGAGCTCGGCGTCGGCATCCAGGCGGTGGGCCGCACGATCGAGACGATGCTCGGCTCCCGCGAGGTCGGCACCTATGTCGAGGGCGGCGAGGAGTACAAGATCCTTCTCCAGGCGCGCGAGCAGGACCGCGCAACTCCCTACGACCTGCAGAACATCTTCGTCCGCACCTCTCAGGGCGGCGGTCTCGGCCTGATCGGGGCGGGTGGCGCGCAGCAGGGCAGCCTGGTGCCACTGTCGAACATCGTCATGCTGTCCGAGCGGGCACGGGCGAACAGCCTGGCGCGGGAGGACCGGGTGAGGGCCATCACCATCACCGCATCCCTCGCGCCCGGCTACGCGCTCGGCGATGCGCTGTCCTTCATGGAGGGCGTGGCGCGGGAGGTGCTGCCGCCGGAGGCGCGGATCTCCTACCGCGGCCAGAGTCTCGAGTTCAAGGAGAGTTCGGGCGCGCTCTACTTCACCTTCGCACTGGCACTGCTGGTGGTGTTCCTGGTGCTGGCGGCCCAGTTCGAGAGCTTCATCCATCCCTTCGTCATCCTGCTCTCGACGCCGCTGGCCGTGACGGGCGGGCTGCTCGCGCTGCACCTGACAGGACAGACGCTCAACGTGTTCAGCCAGATCGGCATGGTCCTCCTGATCGGGTTGATGGCGAAGAACGGCATCCTGGTGGTGGAATTCGCCAACCAGCTCCGCGACCGTGGCATGTCCATCCGCGACGCGGTGCTGGAGGCCTCCGTCGTGCGGCTCCGGCCCATCCTGATGACCTCCATCGCAACGGTGCTCGGCGCCGTGCCGCTCGCGATGGCGACGGGGGCGGGAGCGGAAAGCCGGCAGGCGCTCGGCCTCGTCATCGTGGGCGGCGTGACGCTCTCGACTTTCATCACACTCTACGCCGTGCCCGCGCTGTACGTCCTGCTCGCGCCGTACACGAAGCCGATCGGCGCGATCGCCGGGCGCCTGGCGGAGCTGGAGCGGCGGGAGGCCCGGGCCCCGCATCCGGCACCGGCCGAGTAGCACCCCCGCGCCTGCCACGCTAAACCGTGCGGCAGGCGTCGAGGAGAGGTCGGGATGTCGGAAGGCCGGACGGGCGGGCAGTTGCTGGCGGATGCGCTGGTCGCGCAGGGGGTGACCCACGCCTTTGCGGTGCCGGGAGAGAGCTACCTGGACCTGCTCGACGGCCTCTACAACGTCCGCAACCGCCTCGAACTCGTGACCTGCCGGTTCGAGGCAGGGGCCGTCCACATGGCGGAGGCGCATGGCAAGCTGACGGGGCGGCCGGGGGTCGCCATCGTCACGCGCGGCCCGGGCGCCTGCCACGCCGCCATCGGCGTGCATGTCGCGCAGCAGGACAGCACGCCGCTGGTGCTGATCGTCGGGCAGATTCCGGTGTCGGAGACCGACCGCGAGTCCTTCCAGGAGGTGGACTACCGCCGGATGTTCTCGCCGATCGCCAAGTGGGTGACGCAGATCGACGAGGCGGCGCGCATCCCGGAGCTGATGGCCCATGCCTTCGACGTCGCGACGAGCGGGCGCCCCGGCCCCGTCGTGGTCGCGATCAGCGAGGAGATGCAGAAGGACCGCGCGGCGGTGCCGGACATCGGCCCGGCCCCCGTCCTGCCGCCCCATCCGGCGCCCGAGGCGCTGCCGCGGCTCATGGCGATGCTGCGGGACGCGAAGCGGCCGCTGGCGATCCTCGGCGGCACCCGCTGGACGGCGGAGGGCCGCGCCGCCATCCGCGACTTCCTGCTGGCGAACGACCTGCCTGTCGCCGTCGGCTTCCGGCGACAGGGATTGTTCGACGGCACCTCGCCGAACTACGCCGGCGACCTCGGCGTCGGCGCCGATGCCGGGCTCGTGCGGCTCGCGAAGGGGGCCGACCTGATCCTCGCCATCGGAACACGGCTGGGCGAGCCGGTGAGCCAGGGCTACACGCTGCTCGACATGGCCGGCGCCACCCCGATCGTCCATGTCTACCCGGACCAGGCGGAGATCGGGCGCGTCTACCGCCCGGCGCTCGGCATCGTCTCCGACCTGAACGCCTTTGCGCTATCCACCCGCGGCGTCGAGCCGGTGCGGCCCGCGCCCTGGTCCGGCTGGACGCGGGAACTGCGGGCGGCGCGGGAGGCCCAGGCACGGGCGCCCTCCTACGAGGGTGAGCTGAACCTCGCCGTGGCGTTGCAGGAGCTGGACCGCGCCCTGCCGCCGGACACGATCTTCACGACCGATGCCGGCAACTTCGCCACCTGGCCCACGCGCTTCATGCATGTGGCGGAGGGGCAGGACTTCCTGGGGCCCACCAACGGCGCCATGGGCTACGCCGTGCCGGCCGCCATCGGCGCGGCGATCACCCATCGCGACCGCTGCGTGGTCGCCTTCGTCGGCGACGGAGGCGCGCTGATGACGGGACAGGAAATCGCGACCGCGTTCCACCACGGCGTGGCGCCGATCGTGCTGGTCATCAACAACGGCATGTATGGCACGATCCGCATGTACCAGGAGCGCGCCTACCCGGGCCGCGTCTCCGGCACCAGCCTCACCAACCCGGACTTCGCACGCCTGATCGAGAGCTTCGGCGGGCATGGCGAGACGGTCACGCGGACCGAAGAGCTGGTGCCTGCGTTCCACCGTGCCCGCGCCTCAAGCAAGCCTGCCTTCATCGAGGTGCGCATGAACCCGGAGCAGGTGACGAACCGCGCCACCATTACGGAGCTGCGGGCGCAGGCGAAGGCATAGCCGCTACCGGCGCACCACCACGGCGCCGGTCCCGCCGAGCAGGCCTTCCCGTTCGGGAAGGCCCATCGCGTCCCAGCGCGCCGCGGCATCCTGCGCGGTGGTGGCCGGCGTCTGCCGCCGAAGGCGGGTCAGGACGCGGTTCCGCTGGGCGGAGCTCAGCTCCTCCCAGAACCGCGTCGTCCAGTCCGTCTGGCGCGGACGGCCCTTCGGGGCGGTCGGTTCGGTGCGCCTCACCGGACCCACGGCGGTTGGGGGCGGGGCGGGGATGCCCAACGCCGCGCAGCCGGGCAGGGCGAGGAGCGGCAGCAGGGTGCGTCGGTGCATCACTGCAACGTCGGGTCGCCGAGACGCCCGGTCAATTCACATGCGGATCAACGTCCTACGGCGTAGCCCTGCATGCCGCGCGGGTTCGCCCCCGCGTAGAGCTGCCCGTCCGCTTCCTGCCGCGCCCCGGTCAGCCGTCCCTCGGACCACTCGCCGCCGACCTCGACGAGGTGCCCGCGCGCCTGGAGGGCGGTGGCGACCTCGGCCGGATAGCGGCCCTCGACCACCACACGGCCGGGCCGGGCGACGCGCGGCCAGAAGGAGCTGGGCCAATGCTCGGAATGGAAGGCGGGGGCGTCGATGGCCTGCTGGATGGTCATGGCGTGGTCCACCATGCGCGCCAGCATGATCGGCTGCCACTGGTCCTGCTGCTCCCCGCCCGGGGTGCCGAACGCCATCCAGGGCCGCCCATCCTTCAGCGCCATGGCCGGCGAGAGGGTGGTGCGCGGCCGCTTGCCTGGCTTGAGGCCGTTCGGCAGCGACTCGTCGAGCCAGAACATCTGCCCGCGCGTGCCGAGGCAGAAGCCCAGCTCCGGGATCGCAGGCGAGGACTGGAACCAGCCGCCGGAAGGGGTGGCCGACACCATGTTCCCCTCCTGGTCGATGATGTCGACGTGGCAGGTATCGCCGCCCGAGGCGCCGAGCCGCGCGACCGTCGGCTCCCCCGCCCCCGGCGCGCGCGTCAGCATCTCCAGCCGCTCGGCGGCCGCGTGGTCCACCCAGGGCTCCGGCCTGCCCTCGACCCGGCCTGGCCGCAGCTCGAGCGAGGCGTGCTCGCCCACCAGCTTCCGCCGCTCCGCCGCATAGGCATCGGAGAGGAGCGTCTCCAGCGGCACGGAGACGAAGTCCGGGTCCCCGTACCAGGCCTCGCGGTCGGCATAGGCCAGCTTCATGCACTCGATCACCGTGTGGATGAACCGCTCGCCGAGCGGGTCCATCGCCGCGACGTCGAACCCCTCCAGCAGCGCCAGCGTCTGGAGCATGGTCGGCCCCTGGCTCCAGGCGCCGCATTTCAGCACCGTGTGGCCGCGGTAGTCGCGGCGGACCGGCTCCTCGACCGTCGCGCACCAGCGCGCCATGTCGTCGGCCGCCAGGACACCCCGGTTGCGGCGGCCGGAGGTGTCGAGCGCCTCGGTCCCCTCCACGAACCGGCCGACCGCCTCGGCTACGAAGCCGCGATACCATGCGGCCCGCGCGCCCTCGATCTGCCGGACCCGGTCCGCGCCGGCGTCCTCCGCCTCCCGCACCACGCGGGCGTAGGTGTCCGCCAGCGTCGGGTTGGCATAGAGCCCGCCGGCCTCCGGCCCGCCGTTCCTGAGCCAGAGCGCGGCGGAGGTCGGCCACTCGCTTTCGAACAGGGGGCGCACCGTGTTGAGGGTCGCGACGACGCGCGGCACGTAGTGGACCCCGCGGCGCGCATAGCCGATGGCGTAGGAGAGGACGTCGCGCACCGACCAGGTGCCGAAGTCGCGCAGCATCAGCATCCACGCGTCGAAGGCGCCCGGCACCATGGCCGGCAGCAGCCCGGTGCCCGGCACCAGGTCGAGCCCGAGCCGGCCCTTCACGTGCTCCACCGAAAGCCCCGCCGGCGCGACGCCCTGGCCGCAGATGACGGACTGGCGGCCGGAGCGCGCGGAGTGGACGATGATCGGGCAGTCGCCGCCCGGCCCGTTCAGGTGCGGCTCCACGATCTGCAGCGTGAAGCCGGCCGCGGCCGCCGCGTCGAAGGCGTTGCCGCCGCGCTCCAGCACCGCCATCCCGACGGAGGAGGCGATCCAGTGCGTGGAGGCCACCACGCCGAAGGTGCCGGCGATCTCGGGGCGCGTCGTGAACATGCGATGAAGCTTCCCACCCAGCCGCTTGAGCCGCGCGATAGGGACAGGCAGAAGCGCCGAGGTCAATCCGGGCGAGGTTGCGGGATGCTGGTGCCGG
>DASQNQ010000197.1:0-7068 GCA_035644895.1 Acetobacteraceae bacterium
GAGGGCACCGCCCCCGACCGTCGGGCGCTGCTTGAGTTTCGCGAGATCCACGACGCTACCCTCCATCGAGCGCCATGGCTTCAGGCTGCCCGGCGCGCTTCGCAAGCGGCCGCTTCCAACCGCGGTGCTCGCCGCCTAGGCTCATCACGGGTGTCCCGCCAACCGCGGACAGTACACCAGGCGCATCGTGGCCTGGCATCGCGGCTGGGCGTTGCGGCTGGTGAGCGTTGCTGGCAATCATCGGACGGCACATGGCCGTCCCGCCCCCACCGATACCATCGCTCGAGCCGCCGCACGCGGCCTTCCTGTCCCGCGGCGGTGAGACCGGCGCTCTGATGCGCGGCCTGGATTGGGCCGTGACCCCGCTCGGCCCACCGAAGCGCTGGCCCCAGCCGCTGCGGACGCTCGTCGCGGTCATGCTCGGCTCGGCCCAACCCATGTTCGTCGCGTGGGGGCCGGCGCGCATCATGCTGTACAACGATGCCTACGCGCCCATCTGCGGCACGCGCCACCCGGCAGCGCTGGGCAGGCCCTTCGCCGAAGTCTGGCCCGACATCATGGCCGAAATCGGCCCGATCCTCGACCGCGCCTTTGCCGGCGAGTCGACGCACATGGACGACATCGCGCTCACGCTGCACCGGAACGGCTACGCAGAGGAGGCGCACTTCGCCTTCTCGTACACGCCCGTCCGCGGGGAGGGCGGCGCGGTGGAGGGCATGTTCTGCGCCTGCACCGAAACCACCGCGCAGGTGATGGCTGAACGCGCGCGCCGCGCGGCCGAGGCGCGCATGCGTGGGCTGCTGGACAGCATCACCGATGCCTTCCTGGCCATGGGCCGCGACTGGCGATTCACCCACGTGAACACGGAGGCCGAGCGGCTGCTCGGCCGCGCGGCGGCGGACCTGATCGGGCGCGAGGTCTGGGCTGAGTACCCGGGCCTCATGGGCAGTGAGTTCGAGCAAATCTACCGGCGGGCTGCCGCGACCGGGGAGGCCGGGTCGGTCACCGCGCATTACGCCGAGCATGACCGCTGGTACGAGGTGCGCGCCTACCCCTGGGCGGACGGCATCTCCGTGTTCTTCCGCGACGTGACCGGCGAGCGGCGGGCCGAGGCGGAGCTGCGCGAGAGCGAGGCGCGGCTGCGCTTCCTGGGCGAGCTGGACGAGGCGACCCGCGCACTCTGCGACCCGGTCGAGGTGATGGCGGCGGCGACGCGGCTGTTGCGGCAGCGCCTGGGGGCCACGCGTTGCGCCTACGCGGATGTGGATGTGGACGGCGACGGGTTCTCGATCCGCGAGGACGCGACGGCACCGGGCCATCCGCGTTCGGTCGGCACGTACAGCCTCGACCTCTTCGGGCCACGGGCCGCGGCGGACATGCGGGGCGGCCGCACCCTGCTGGTCCATGACGTCGCCGCCGAGCTTGCCCCGGGCGAGGGGCGCGAAACCTTCCTTGGCATCGGCATCCACGCGATCGTCTGCTGCCCCCTGGTGAAGGCCGGGCGGCTTGCCGCCATGATGGCGGTGCACCAGGCGGAGGCCCGCGCCTGGACGCCCGAGGAGGTGCGCCTGATCGAGGCCACCGTCGAACGCTGCTGGGCGCATGTCGAGCGCGTGGGCGCGGAGGCACGGCTGCGCGAGGGCGAGGCGCGGTTCCGGACGCTCGCCGATGCGATGCCGCAGATGGTCTGGTCCACGCGGCCCGATGGGTTCCACGACTACTACAACGCCCGGTGGTACGCGTTCACCGGGATGCCCGAGGGGGCGACCGACGGCGAGGGGTGGAACGACATGTTCCACCCGGAGGACCGGGAGGGCGCCTGGGCGTGCTGGCGCCGGAGCCTGGCCACAGGCGAGCCCTACGAAGTCGAGTATCGCCTGCGGCGCCATGATGGCGCCTATCGCTGGGTGCTCGGGCGGGCGCTCCCGCTGCGCGACGAGGCCGGACGCATCCTGCGCTGGTTCGGCACCTGCACCGACATCGACGACCAGAAGCGGGCCTCCGAGGTGCTCGCCCGCAGCCGCCTGGAGCTCGAGCGGCTGGTGGAGGCGCGCACCGCGGAGCTGCTGCGCGCCGCGGAGGAGCGCCGGCGGGCCGAGGAGGCGATGCGCCAGGGCGAGAAGCTCGCGGCACTGGGCCAGCTGACGGGCGGCGTCGCGCACGACTTCAACAACCTCCTGCAGGTGGTCTCGAGCGGCGCGCAGCTGCTGCGCCGTCCGGGCCTGCCGGAGGGGCGGCGGACCGCGATCCTGGACGGGATGGTGCAGGCCGGGCAGATGGCGCGGGAGCTGACGAACCGCCTCCTGGCCTTCGCGCGGCACCAGCCGCTCGCGCCGCAGGCTTTCGACATGAACGCCCGGCTGGCCGCCATGTCGGAGCTGCTGCGCCAGACGCTCGGCTCCGGCGTGCGGGTGAGAACCGAACTCGCCGCGGATCTCTGGCCGGTGCATTGCGACCCTGGCCAGCTCGAGGTCGCGGTGCTGAACCTGGCGGTCAATGCGCGCGACGCGATGCCGGAGGGCGGCACGCTCACGCTCCGAACCTACAACGCCGTGCTGGAGGGGGCGGGGGAGCGGCAGCCGGGCGACTATGTCTGCCTCGTCGTCGAGGATACCGGCGCCGGAATGCCACCCGCCGTGCTGGCGCGGGTGTTCGAGCCGTTCTTCACGACGAAGGCCGTCGGCAAGGGCTCGGGCCTCGGCCTGCCGCAGGTCTTCGGATTCGCGCGCCAGTCGGGCGGCGACGTGGTGGTGGAAAGTGAGCCGGGGCGCGGCACCGCCGTGGCGCTCCACCTTCCGCGGGCGAAGGCGGGCGCGCAGGCGCCCGAGCCCGGGCGTGGCGCCGTGGTGGAGGCGATGCAGTCCTCCGCCGGCCAGACCGTCCTCGTGGTGGAGGACAACGAGCAGGCCGGCGACTTCGCCGCGCAACTGCTCGAGGAGCTCGGCTACCGCACGCTGCATGCGCTCGACGCCGAGGAGGCGCTGGCGATGCTCGGGGCCGATCCGCGCGGCATCGACGCCGTGTTCTCCGACATCGTCATGCCCGGCCGGATGGGCGGGATGGAACTGGCCGCCGTGGTGCGCCGCGCCTACCCGCATGTCGCGGTGCTGCTGGCCACCGGCTACAGCGCCCTGCTGGCGACGGAAGGCGCGCCCGAGGGTGTCGAGGTGCTGACCAAGCCCTACCGGCTGGACCACCTGGCGGCGGCCCTGGCACGAGGCTTCGCGAACCGGGCGGTGGACCCGGCCCGCGGGGTCGTCCCAGCCCCGTCCGCCGGTCGCTGAGGCCAGGCCGCGACCCGGTGCCTATCCGCGTGCGGAGCCGAGGCCGTGGCGGAGCGCCCGCACGGCCTCCGGCACGGCGATCACGGCCGACAACAGCGACGCGACCGTCGCGGCCTGGCAGTAGCCGCAGAGCGCGCGCGTGTCCCGCCACTCCTCCTGCGCGAGCTTGAGCGCCGTGGCGCTGTCGTAGAGTGTCTTGCCGGCCAATGCGATCGGCAGGGCCGGGTTGGTCCGCGCCCGGTCGCGCCCGCCGGCGGCGGCCAGGGCGGCCGTGACGGCGTAGGAGACGAGCATCAGCGCGCCGTCCGGCGTCTGCAACCTGGAATAGGCGTAGGGGGCCGCGTCCACCTTCGTCGCATCGAAGGGCCGCACCGGAAGGTCCGGCAGGCGGCGGACGATGCCCATCTGGTAAAGGGTGACGATCTTCGCCGCCGCGATGCCGACGAGGCTGAGGCCGAGCACCCAGCGCCGTCGGCGCAAGTCGGGATCGGAGCCGGTTCGGAGCTCGCGCGAGAGGCGCTGCGGGGGCAACGGCATCAGTGGGGTGCCTTGGCTGGATCGGGCCGCAAACGGATCCGGGCAGGGCTGGTTCCGGGCGCAGCAGGGGAGGTCGCGCCCGTGGCTGTGGGCGGGCCGTCCACGGGCGCAGCGGGTGGCACGCAATCGTGCACCCGACGGCGCTGCCCGCGCGCGCGAACCACGGCTGCCGTTCATGGTTGCAGTCCGGACGAGCGGAGAACGGCCCGACACAGCTACGGGTGCCGGGACCTGTGCGGCCAAGACGAAGGGAGGTCGGGTGGGAGGTGCGTGGACAGGGCATGGCCTGCCGCCGCCATGGCGCGGCGCCGCACTGCTGTCCGGCATCTTCGCCCTGCTCGTCCTGTGCGTCAGCCTCCTCGTGCTGGTCGCCTGGTGGTCCGATGCGCGGCCGGTCTGGGGACTGCTGCTGAGCCAGCCGCCGATGGTCGCGCTGACGGCCGAGGGTATCCTGCTCCTTGCCGTGTCACTGGCTCTCGGCAGCCGCGGCGGCCCGCACACGGGCAGCCGGGTCTGCGCGGTTGGTGCAGCCATGGTCGGGCTCGGCGGGCTGCTTCAGCAGGCCCCGGGCTGGCCCTGGCGCTTCGACGACCTCGCGCAGCGCGCGCTCGTCGCGCCGCTGCCGCCGGGGGCGGAGATGGCGGCGGCATCCGCGCTGGCGATCCTGCTGGCGGCGGTCGGCCTGCTGCTCCTCGACGCGCCCCGGCGCGTGCTGCGGGTTGTCGCTGCGCTGTGCAGCGCTGCCTGCGTCGTGCTGTCGCTCACCGGCGTGCTCAATCACCTCTACGGCAGCGGGGTCTTCCAACGATCCGGCCTGTTCATGCCGATGTCGCGGTTGACGGCGCTCTGCCTGCTGGCGATTTCGGCCGGCACGTTGCTCAGCCGGCCGGGGCGCGGCTGGATGGGCGCGGCGCTGGCGAAGGGCGAGGGTGGCGTTCTCGCGGCGCGGCTGCTGCCTGTGGTGCTGCTTGCGCCGCCGCTGCTCGGGTGGATGCACCTCGATGCGGTGCGGTCCGGGCTGGTGGATGCGGGCACGGCGACGGCCGCGCTGGTGGTCGTGCTGATGCTCGGCCTTGCGGGCCTCACGCTGTGGGCGGCACAGGCCGTGCAGGCGCGCGCGGATGCGCAGCGCGCGATGGCCCAGGCGCTGCAGAGGATGAACGCGACGCTCGAGGCGCAGGTCGCCGCCGCCGTGCACCAGCGCCTGCAGGCCGAGGGCGCGTTGATGCACGCACAGAAACTGGAGGCGCTGGGACAGCTTGCCGGCGGCGTTGCGCACGACTTCAACAACGCCGCGGCGGTGGTGCTCGCGGGGCTCCAGCTGCTCGAACGCCGGCACGGGCGGGAGGTCGTGGCGCTCGGCCCCGACGCACAGCGCCTGCTCCGGGGCATGCGCGAGGGCGCCGAACGCGGCGCCGCCGTGGCGCGGCGGCTTCTTGCCTTCGCGCGGCGTGGCAAGCTCGAGCCGGACGACATCGAAGTCGGTGCGCTGCTGGCGGACCTGGCGGAGGTGCTTTCTCCGACCCTCGGCGCCGGCGTCCGCGTGCGGACGGCCGCGCCGCCCGGCACGATCCACCTCCGCGCCGACAAGGCGGGGTTGGAAACGATGCTGGTGAACCTGGCGGTGAACGCGCGCGACGCCATGCCGAGGGGCGGGGAGGTGGTGCTGGGCGCGGCTGCGGAGCGCGTGGCGCCCGGGCACGCCGCCGGCCTGGTGCCGGGTGACTATGTGCGCCTGTGGGTGGCCGACGAGGGCGAGGGCATGGACGCGGAGACGCTGGCGCGCGCCACCGAGCCCTTCTTCACCACGAAGCCGAGCGGGAAGGGAACGGGCCTCGGGCTTTCCATGGCGCATGGCTTCGCCCTGCAGTCGGGCGGCGCGCTGCACATCGAAACCGCGCCGGGTCGGGGCACGAGGGTGACAGCCTGGCTCCCCCTCGCGGCGTAGAGCCGGGCGGGTCAGGCCTGATCCGGCGCTCCGGCGATGGCCGCGTTCATGGCGCGCACGCCCCCGTCCGCCCCTTCCGGGTGGTTCCACACCGCGCCGACCACCGCCAGGAAGTCCGCGCCGGCGCGCACCAGCGGCGCGCAGTTCGCGGCGGTGATGCCGCCGATCGCGACGCAGGGTATCTCGAACAGCTCCGACCACCATTCCAGGATCTCCGGCTCGGCCCGGTGCTCGGTGGCCTTGGTGCCGGTCGGGAAGAAGGCGCCGAAGGCGACGTAGTCGGCACCGACCTCGCCGGCCTCCATCGCCAGGTGGCGTGAGGCGTGGCAGGTGAGGCCGAGCATGCGGTCAGGGCCGAGGCGCCGGCGCGCCTCCGCATGGTCTCCGTCCGACTGTCCGAGATGCGCGCCGTCGCAGCCCGCCCGCAGCGCGAGGTCGAGGCGGTCGTTCATCAGCACCGCCACGCCGCGCGCCTGCGCGACGGGGATGATGCGCTCCGCCGCGCGCAGGATGTGGTCGTCCGGCGCGTCCTTCAGGCGGATCTGCAGCGCCGCGACGTCGCCCGCATCCAGCGCGCGGGCGAGGTCGCCGGCGAAGGCGGCGAGATCCGGGATGACGGGCGGCGTGATGAGGTACAGGCGGCAGGCTGGTTCGGTCATGGAATCCTGCCGGTTCCGGAGGGGGCGGGGCCCCCTCCGATCCAGCTTACGACTTGTAGATCTCGATGATCGAGGACAGCAGCTTCACCGCGTCCTGCTTCGAGCGCTGGAAGGCGTTGCGGCCCATGATGGACCCGTTGCCGCCGCCGGCCTTGATGGCCCGCACCTCCTCCAGGATCGCGTCCTCGCCCTTCGCCTCGCCGCCCGAGAACACGACCAGGCGCCGGCCGCCGAAGCAGGCCTGCACGACGTGGCGGAAGCGCGCCACCGGGTCGTTCACCTCCACCGGGTACTTCTGGTAGGTGGACTTCGCGGCGTCGAGGCTGATGGCGGCCGTCGGCGGCTTCACCTTGATGATGTGCGCGCCCATCAGCGCCGCCATGTGCGCGGCGTAGGCGCAGATGTCGAGCGCCGTCTCGCCCGTCTTGTCCAGCATCGGGCCGCGCGGGTAGCTCCAGATCACCACGGCGAGGCCGGCGGCCTTCGCCTCCTCCGCCATCTCGCGCAGCTCCTCCATCATCTCGAACTGGTACTCGGAGCCCGGGTAGATGGTGAAGCCGATGGCCGAGCAGCCGAGGCGCAGCGCGTCGGACACCGAGCCGGTGACCGCCTGGTCCTTGGTGGTGGACAGGCTGTTGGA
>DASQNQ010000198.1:0-12873 GCA_035644895.1 Acetobacteraceae bacterium
TTCGCGGCGATCATGCCGAAGCGCCAGGGATCGTCCACGATGGCGCGGAAGTAGTCCACGGTCTGCACTGAGAGCCTCGGCCCGCCCGTGTCCACTAGCGCCGCGTCGTCCGGCGCCGCAAGGCCGACCAGCACCTCCGGCCGCGGGAAGGGTTCGATGCGGCCGAGCGCGCGGGAGAGGACCGTGGCGCCCACCTTCGCCCCGCAGCCGCCGCAGCGCATGGCGATGGCCGAGATGTCGCGCAGCGCCGCCTTGTCGGCCAGCGGCGAGGCCTGGCCGGGCGCGGCGGCGGCCATGTCCGGCAGGTCGCGGAAGCGCCGCATGAAGCGGCGATCAATCCGGTCCTTCAGGTTCCACACCCAACGCCCTTCGAAGGTCAGGCCGTTGCGCGTGCCGATCGCGTGCGGCCCGCCGGTCGAGACGAGGTAGAGCGCGTCGCGCTGCGGCCTGTAGGGGCGCAGGCGTCCGCCGATCAGCGTGGCGTGGATGTTCGTGGCCAGCACCGGCCCTGCACGGACGGCATAGACGCCGGAGCGGGGGATAGGCCGCGGGTCGAAGGCCACCGTGTCGCCGGCGGCGAAGACCTCCTCGCGCCCACGCGCCCGCAGGGTCGCGTCCACGCGCAGGAAGCCGCGCTCGTCGAGCGCGAGGCCCGTCTCGGCCAGCCAGGCGGCGGGCGCTGCCTGGGTGGTCCAGAGCACCTCGTCGGCCGCGATCCGGCGCCCATCGGCGAGTGTGACGCCGTCCGCCTCCACCTCGGCCACGCGTGCACCGGTCTCGACCGCGATGCCGCGAGCGGCGAGTACCGCCCGGAAGCGGGCGCGGAAGCGGGCGGGAAAGCCGGCCAGCACGTCCTCTCCCGCCGCGAGCAGGGTGAAGCGGAGCGCGGCGGGATCGCCGCCGGCCGCCGCCACGTCCTCGCGCAGCCGGTGCTCGGCCGCCAGCAGCAACTCGACCCCGCCCGCGCCGGCGCCGACCTGCAGGACATGGCGCGCGCGGCCCTCCAGCACGCGGGCGCGCAATGCTGCGAAGCGAGGCAGGAAGCCGTCGATGGGCTTGACCGGGAGCGCATGCTCGGCCGCGCCGGGCACCCCGCCCGTGTTGGGGCGGGAGCCGATGTCGAGGGAGAGGATGTCGTAGGCCACCGGCGGCCGGTCGCGGCACACCACGAGGCGCGCGGCGAGGTCGAGCCCGACCGCCTCGTCCTGGTAGAGCCGGGCGCCGGCGAAGCGCGCCAGCGGCCCGGTGTCGATCAGGATGTCGTCCTCGGCGTACAGGCCGGCCACGTGCCCGGGCAGCATGCCGGAGTAGGGCGTGTCCACCTCGCGCGTGATGAGCGTCAGCCGCACGCCGGGAACCGGGCGCATGCCGAAGGCGCGCAGGACCGCGACGTGGGCATGGCCCGCGCCCACCAACACAACGTCCTTCACCACCGGGCCGGCTCTCATGCGCATGCTGGGGTGCTCCTGGTCGCAGGCGTCGCCGCGGCCGAGAGGCGGACGGGGCGGTTCTCGATCCGCAGTCGCCGGCGCAGGGACCGTGACAGCGCGTCGATGCCGAGCGACAGCAGGCCCGTCGCCGCGATCAGCACCATCGCCGTGTCGAGCCGCAGTTCGGTGATCGCCGCATCGATGAAGTAGCCCAGCGTCGCGACGCCCAGGATGCCGAAGATGGCGCTCTCGCGCACGATGATCTCCCATCGGTAGAGGGCGTAGGCGAGGAACTGCCCGTAGAGGCGTGGCACGGTCTCGTATGCGTAGAGATTGATGCCACGCGGCGCATCGGGGCGGTAGGGCAGCGCGTCGGCGTGGCGGCCAAGCAGGTAGCCGATGATGCCGCCATTGTGCAGCGCCAGCGCGATCGCCGCTGGCAGCATGGAGGGGCCGAGCGTCTGCAGCAGGACATAGGCGAGCATGTACTCCGGCGTGGAGCGCAGGACCACCAGCGCGACCCGCCCGAGCGGCCGGCCGGCCACGCCTGCGAAGCTGCGGCAGACCAGCGGGAAGACGACCAGCGCGAGCACCCCGCTGCCGAGGAGCGCGATCTGCGAGAGGACGAGCGTGGCGACGACGCCCGGCAGCGCCTGGTTCGCCAGGATCTGCCACAGCCAGGTTCCGAGGGCAGCCCAGGTGGCGGGATCGGACAGATCCGCCCCACGGAGCGGCCGCGGCACGATGCCCTGGCCGAGGAAGCGCCCGAGGTTCTGCCAGATGCTGTCGCCAGCCAACGGCTCGGTCAGCCAGGCGAGGGCGAGGACGCTGCCGCCGAGCAGGAAGGGCAGCGTTGCCGGCCGCACCCAGATCCGCCGCGTGCCGATCAGCACGTAGAACACCAGGACCAGCGCCGCGGCCTCGGCGTAACGGCCCTGCCGGAAGTAGGTCTCGAGCTCGAAGCCCATGGTCGGCAGGCCGATGAAGCCGAGCACGAGGGTGGAGCGCATCCCGCACTCCAACCGGTAGAGCAGGTATGTGCCGAAGGGTCCGACCAGCACCGGGATCCGGGCGTAGGCGAAACGGGAGACGGCATCGGTACGGTGCGGCAGCACGCGGTCCGCGGCGAGGTCCGCCTCCTCGATGATCTCGGAGAAGACCTTGGCGAAGATGCCGGCGTACGGGATGGCAATGGCAAGGATGCCGGTGAGCGGCGAGAGGCCGGTCACCTGGATCAGCAGCAGCGCCCAGAACAACTCGTGCACCGAGCGCATCGCCGCCGCCAGCGCACGCACTGTGCCGAGGCGGGCGAAGACAAGGGCGAGCAGCAGCCCGGCCAGCGCCCCGAGCGCGACGCCGAGGACGGCGAAGGCGACGGTCAGCACCACGCTGCGCCCGGCCACGGCGAGCATCTCCGGACGCAGGATGCCGGCCAGCAGGCGCGTGAGTTCAAGCCAGGGGTCGGGGCCGGAAACGACGAGGTCTGCGAGTGGCAGCGCCGCCAAGGCGGCCAGGAGGAACCAGCGCGTCGCGCCGGCATAGCCCAGCCGCGCCGGCTCCCGCGCCTCAGGCATAGAAAGGCAGCAGGTCCGCAATGGCGAGGTCGGCGGCCGGGGCGTCCAGCACGACGCGGCCCTGATCCAGCACCAGGATGCGTCGAGCATGAGCAAGGGCGAGGCCAATGTCGTGCATCGCCAGCACCATCGTCCCGTGCCGTGCCGCCAGGCGGCCCAGGACCTCGGCACCCTGCAAACGGTCGAGGGCGGACACTGGCTCGTCGCCAATCACCACCGGCCGGCCGTTGTACAGCGCACGCGCGACCGAGACGCGCTGCTGCTGTCCGCCGGAGAGCGCGCCTGCCCGGCGGAACAGGTGCTCCGCCATGCCGACCCCCGCGAGCACGGCCTGTACCTCTGCCACCTCCGCGCGCGCCGGTATGGCCAGCATGCGCAGGTTGCGGAGGGTGGAGTACCGGTCCAGCCGGCCCATGTAGACATTGTGGAAGACGCTGAGGGTACCAACCAGCGCGGCCGCCTGCGGGATCAGGGCCGCTCGGTCCGCCAGATGCTGGTAGAGGAGGTTCAGCAGCGTGGACTTGCCCGCGCCCGACCGGCCGAGAACCGCGACATGCTCGCCCGCGCGCAGCGTGAGATCGAGGTCGCTGAGCACTGGGCGTCCCGCATAGCCTGCGGCCGCCCCGCGCAGGTCGACCAGCATTCCGTCCATCTAGTCCAGCAGCCCAAGCGTGCGCGCCGCCGCTTCCATCGGCGCGTAGTCGCCATTGGACGCAGGAATGAATCGCTCGCGCGGGAAGATGCCGAGGATCTGCGGATCGTCGATCGCGAGCAGCGCGGCGCGCACGCGATCCTTGAACCCTGGGCCGAAGCGCTGGTCCACGTCGCCGCGGATGCTCCAGTTGTAGTTGGGGAAGCGCGGCGTGGCCCAGATCACGCGCACCCGCGCGTCGTCGACACGGCCGAGCTGCCGTTCGAGATCGAACACGGTGAAGTCCACCGCACCCACCTCGAAGGCGCCGGACTGGACGAGCTGGATCGTGCGCGAGTGGTCGCCTGAGAAGCCGACGCGCGAGAAGACCTGCTCCGGCGCCCGGCCGAACTGCCGGCGGATGAAGGTCTCCGGCATGACCCGGCCCGAGGTGGATGCCCGGGAACCGAAGGTGAAGCTGCGCCCGGCGATGCCCTCGGGGAACGCCTCGGCGCGGATCAGGCCCGTCGCGGCGTTCGCGATGAAGTAGCTGTAGAAGTCGGCGTCCTCGGCGCCCTGGACGATGGCCTCCGAACCGGGGACGGCGCGGCGGGCCTGGCTGCTGGTGAGCCCGCCGAACCAGGCGAGCTGCACCTGGTTGTTGGCGAAGGCCGTGACCGCGGCGGGGTAGCTCTTGACCGGTGCGTAGACCACCGGCACGCCGAGCGTCCGCTCGAGGTAGGCGACGACGCGGCGGAACCGCTCGACCAGTCGGGTCTCGTCCTGGTCCGGAATGGCGGTGAAGGCGAGGCGGGGCGGCGCCTGCGCAATGGCGGGCGAGGCCAGGGCGGCCCCGGCCAGCAAGGCGAGCAGCCGGCGGCGTTCGGTCATGCTGTCACTCCCATATGCGGGAGCCTTCGCCCGTCCTGGCGGAAAGGTTACGCACGCCGGGCGAGACAGACCTGCGCGACGGCCCGGAGTGCGACGGGCCCCTCCCCCTGGTCGGCCTCGAGCCCCGCGGCGAAGGCCCGCTCCACCGCCGCGCGGTACGGGCCGAGGGTTCCGAGCAGCGCCGCCATGCCCGGCGCGAAGCCGAGCGCGCCGGCCAGGGCGCGGGCCGAGGCAGCGTGCAGCCGCGCCTCCACACGCTCCACGCCCCGCACCGCGAAGCCGCCGGCCGCGACCAGGGCGCCAAAGGCGGATGGATCGGTGTAGCGGAGCTGGGCCGGCACCGGCCCGGGGGGCGGCGGGGCACCACGGACCGCGGCGATCGCCGCCCAGAGCCGGACGGCGAGCTCGTAATGCTGCGGTTCGGTCCAGGTCACGACAGCGAGCCGGCCGCCGGGCCGCAGCACCCTGCCCAGTTCCTGCAGTGCCGGCACGGGATCGGGGAGGAGCACGAGCCCGAGGCAGGAGAGCGCGGCATCGAATTCCCCATCGGCGCAGGGCAGCGGCTCGCGGGCATCCGCCACCTCCGCCCGGACCGCCAGGCCGGCGCGCGCACGGATGCGCGTAACCATTGCCGCCGATGCGTCGAATGCCGTGACATGCGCGCCGCGCGCCACAGCCTGCACCGCGGCGCCACCCGCGCCCGCGCCGAGATCGACCAGCCGCGCCCCGGCCAGGGGTTCGAGCCCGTCGAGCGCGCGCGCGGCGAAGGCATCCGTCAGGTGCTCGAATACCGCCTCGTAGGACGCAGCGTGCGCATTCCAGCGCGTCCCGTCCTGGTCGGGCTGCAAGGGGGATGTCTGTTCATGCATGATCGGATGCTAGCGTCACGAAGGGATCGGCGCCATGACGGTTGACGAGCAGGCGGCCGCCGCGCCGCGCTTCGCGCTGGGCCTCGGGCTGACGAACGAGTGCAATCTGGCCTGTGCCTTCTGCTACCGCGACCCGGACCGGACGGACCGGCTCGACCTCGCGCAGGTACGCCGGGTGATGGAGCGACTGCCGGTGCGCTCGGTGAACCTCGGCACCGGCGAGAACGGCATGCATCCGGATTTCCGTGAGATGCTGGCGTGGTTCCACAGCCAGCCGGTGAAGCTCACCATCACCTCGAACGGACATTCGGTCGAGGTGCTGGAAGATGCCGAACTGCGCAGCTTCGCCGACATAGAGTTCTCGCTGGACTACCCGACTCGCGAGGAGCAGGACGCGCAGCGCGGCGCCGGGAACTGGGACCTGATCCAGCGTCAGGCGCGGCGCTGCCGAGACCTGGGCATCGGCGTGACGATCATCGCCGTGATGATGCGCAGCAACCACGATCGGCTGCCGCAGGTCGCCCGTATCGCGAAGACGTTCGACGCGCCGCTTCGTGTCAACGTGTACCAGGCGGTGCGCAGCGACCGCTTCGCTCTCACCTACGAGGAGTACTGGGCGGGCTTCGCGAGGCTCTTCGCCGAGACCGACGCCATCGCGGTCGGCGAGCCGCTGGTGCGCGCCATGGCCGGGCTGCCCCCGCGCCAGGGCGGCTGCGGCTCGGCGACCGTTCGGGTGACGCCGCGCGCCACCGTCCAGCCCTGCGTGTACTGGCCTGGCGGCGGCGCCCCTCTCGACCTCCTGCTCGACACAGGACAGGCGATCACCGGGACACCGCCCTTCGTCGCCGCGCGCTCCGTGCCGCAGGCCTGCGAGCCCTGCGCGCACCGCGCCACCTGCGCCGGCGGCTGCGCCGGCCGTCGACGGCTGATGGGGGCGCTGGACAGCCCGGATCCGTACTGCCCGGTCATCCGTGGCGAAGTGCCGCGTTTGGAGGTGCGCATGGCGGCCACCCGGGACCTGCCCAAGCTCGAGAGCGCCTGCACGACCATCGTGATGGCAAGGGACTGACTGTCGCCACGCGCCGCAGACGGGGGCGCTCAGCGCGAAGGCAGGGTCGCCCTCTACCTCCGGCGTCAGCGCGGGAGCCACCCGCCGGGACGGCGCGTCCGTGGCCTGAACAGGCTGGGCGTGTCGAAGCTTCCCGCAATCCGCTTCGAGATCTCCGAGGACGTCGGATAGGGTGCGAGCGGGGGGCACGGATGTGGTTGCAGGAGGGAGAGCGTGTTCTGCGGTCGGTGGCGCCGTAACCGGAAACGGGCCAAGAGCGAAATTGCGTCACCGGCACGCCGTCCACTTGGCAGCATGACCCTTCCATCGTTTCCACAGGGCCGCACCGGCATGAAGAGGAGCCACGCCATGACTCAGCACATGCCAGGCACGCCAAGGGCGATGGTGCTTCGTGAGTACCACCGGCGGGAACGCGGTGCCGGAGGAAGCGGAAAACACCCGCACCTGCGGCCGCGTGGCAGGGCGGCGCAGAGCACGAACGGCAGGCCAAACCTTGACGATGTTCGCCGCGCGCTGACGTGGAACAACGTTCGATGAGGCCGGGCAGCACGGCAGTCGCTGCCACGAACCCGCCGGTCCGCCTGGGCGGGCGGGATCAGTCCGCCATCCACGAATAACCGCGCCGGATCGTCCCTTGGATCTGACCCAGATTCGCTACTTCCTCGCGCTGGCCAGCACGCGGAACTTCACGCGCGCGGCGGAGCAGTGCAACGTGACGCAGTCCGCCCTTTCGCGCGCCGTCCAGAAGCTCGAGGAGGAGTTGGGCGGCCCCCTGGTGCTGCGCGAGCGTGCGATGACGCAGCTCACGGAGCTCGGCCGCACCATGCTGCCGCTGCTGCAGCAGACCCATGACGCGGCAGAGTCGGTGCGCCTCCGGGCCGCCGATCACCGCAGCGGAGGCGGGTCCGCCCCGCTGCGTCTTGGATTGGCGCCGGAGGTCAACCTGGACCAACTGATGCCGCTCCTTGGTGAAGTCGCGCGCCGGGTCGAGGGGGCGACGCCGACGCTGCTGCGGCAGGAGGAGGATCTGCTGATCGAGGCCCTGATGGAGGGACGGTTGGACATCGCCGTACTGCCGCAAGGCACCCCGTTGCCCGAGCGCCTGAGCTGCTGGCGGCTCTGGGCAGAAGAGGTGGTGCTGCTGGCGGGGGAGACGCATCCGCTCGCCGCATCGAATGCCCGCGTCGGCGCCGCGGAGCTGGCCTCGCTTCGCCTGCTGGTACCACGCCACCGCGGCACCACCGAGGTCTGCGCCGGCCTGAGCGGCACGGCGGGGGCAACCCCGAACGTCGTGGGAGGGCTGGAGGAGGCTGGGATGCTCGTCCGGCTCGGCCTCGGCGTCGCGCTCATGCCCGGAAGCTTGCCGAGACCTGCTGGAACGGTCGCGTGCGGCCTTGCGGAGCCGACGGCCCGCTTCTCCTTGCTGTTGGCAGTGCCCGCGGGCCGCCCGATGAACCCCGCCGTCAGCGCCTTCGTCAAGCTGGCGCGGGCGCGGGGCTGGCAGGGCGGGTAGGGCCGTTCAGGCAGGCTCGGCGCCGGGGTCGAGCCGCCGCCGCAGGGCGTGCAGGGCGCGATGCGTGGCGACCTTCAGCGCACCGATGGTCATGCCCGAGCGAAGGGATGCCTCGGCAAGCGAGAGCCCTTCCAGCTTCGCCAGGCGCAGGGCCTGTCGCTGGCTGGCCGGCAGGGCCGCGATGGCCTGCCGCAACTGCTGGGCGGCGGCATGGGCCTCGCCCTCCGGGCCTGATGCGGGCAGCCCTTCACCGAAGTCATCGATCGAGGTTTCGCGTGACAAGCGGCGGCCGAGGGAGCGCAGGCGGTCGACACAGCGCCGCTCGCAGATCGCGACCACCCAGGGCCGCAGCGGGCGGGACCGGTCCCAGCTGTGGCGCAACCGGTGGATGGAGAGCAGCGCATCCTGCACGGCGTCCTCCGCCTCGGCACGGTTGCCGATGCGCCGCCGCGCCACGCCGCGCAAGGTCGGCAGCAGCGCCCGCAGCAGGCTTGCATAGGCGTGCTCGTCACCGTCCTGGGCCGCCGCCATCAGCGCCTCCCAGCCCAGATCGGCGCTCATGCCGAAGGGGGCCGACATGCCTGCGCCCGAATCGCAGCCTGCGTCATCGTGCTCCGTCTCCCGCTCTCTTGCAGCCCTGGGGGCCGGTTTGCTCGGCTGGCGGTTGGTCCCGTTCCGCCGCTGGACCAAGCGTTGCGCAACGCCGCTGCAGGCTTCCAATGCCGGCTGTCGATGGATTCCATGCATGACCGGACTTGGACCCGCGGCGGCAGCCGGGCGATCCTGTCCGGCCAGTGCAGGGCGACGGGGATGCGCAGGCGGGCCGGATGACGCTGACGGACAGGCTGGACGGGGTGCGGGCAGGCAGCGCCTCGGCGCCCGAGGTGCGCGAGGCCATCGGCGCGACCCTCGCGGAGCTGGCGCGGGCGGGCGTCGCCCGGCGCGCCCTCTCGCCGGGCGATACCTTCCCGGACTTCCTGCTGCCGGATACCGACGGAAAACTGGTGGGTCTGAACGACCTGCTCGGCGGCGGACCGGCTGTGGTGACGTTCTTCCGTGGGGTGTGGTGCCCCTATTGCAGCGCCACGCTGGATGCGTTGCGTGACGCGCTGCCCGAGATCGAGGCGGCCGGCGGCACCCTTGCCGCGGTGACGCCGGAGACGGGCGGCCGGGCGCTCGAGGCCAAGTTGCGCCATCGCGCCGGCTATCGAATCCTGGCCGACGTGGACCACGGCCTTGCCGCGGCCTGTGGAATCGCCTTCCGAGTGCCCGAGCCCTATCGGCGTCTCCTGATGACCGCCGGCCTCGACCTGACCGAGCGTCAGGGCAATGGTGCCTGGCTGCTCCCCATGCCGGCCGCCTTCGTCCTGCGCCCCTCTGGCGAGGTCGCCTGGGCCTTCGTGGATGCCGACTTCACCCGCAGGGCCGAGCCGGCGGAGGTCATCGCCGCGCTGCGTCGGCTGGCGGCGGGCGGGCGTGATCAGGGCCAGGCGGCACCGCGCAGTTTCCACCGCAAGAATGTGTAACCCTTCGGACGCCGGACGCGAATGAACAGCTGCGACCAGAGACGAAGGGAGATCGCACCATGCGCAGCTCGTTCAGAACCATCCTTACCGCCGTCCTCCTCGCCGGCGCTGCGTCGGGTGCGCTGGCGTTCGGCGCCCAGGCGCAGAGCTACCCGCGCGTAACCGGCAGCGGCATGGACCTGCAGATCGACTACGGTCCGATGGGCCAGGGCAACCTCGTGGGCGGCGGCCGCGTGACCGTGACCCAGCCGACGGGCATGGACGTGAACATCATGCACCTCGATGCCCTGTTCTCGCAGCGCCCGCGGGAGGGCTTCGTGCCGCTCACCATCGGCTCCGGCGAGAGCCAGGAGACGGTCTGGGTGCCGGCCGCGATGCTCGAGATGGTCCGCCGCGCCCGCACTGGCATGACGCCCCGCTGAGCTCTCGGCAACCCCGGCAGCGACGGCAGCACCGTCGCGGCCGGGGCCGGTCAGCGCGTGCTGGCCAGCACCCTCCGGAAGACGATCTTGTCCTCTCCCTCGCTGTAGAAGTCGCGAATGCATGCCTCCTGGCTGTAGCCGAGGCCGCGATAGAAGGCACGCGTGCCGTCGAACTCGGGAAGGGCCGAGGTCTCCACGAGGAGCAATCTCCCGCCGCGGCTGATGAGCAACTGCTCGACGTGGTGTACCATCGCGCGGCCGAAGCCGCTCCGCTGCCGTCCCGGCGCGGTGGCGATGAGCAGCAGGTTCCACGTGTTGTCGGTCATGCGCTCCGGCGCGCAGTACGCAAGGGCCACGAGGCCGTCCGCCTCGGTCGTCAGCCAGATGTCCGCAGGTGCATCGCCGTCGAGGTGCGGCGCCGTCATGCCGTCCAGCAGGTCCGGCGGGAAGAGGCCGGTCGCCCCTATGATCGTCTTGAGGCCGGGCATGTCGCTGCGCGTGATGGGTCTGATGCTCATGGACAGCCGTGTTCCTGGATGCGCGAAGCTTCTTTCGTTGACCCACACCGCCCGGTTACCCTTGCGGTTGCACGGCGGTCGCGGACCGCGTCGGGCGGCCTGGTCTAGATTCCGGAATGGTCGCTGAGGGAGGGATCGAGGCGGAACTCGCCGGCGAGATGCTCCACCACGGCCCGGACACGCGGCGCGACCTGCCGGCGAGACGGGAAGACGGCCTGGATGGGCAGCAGGCCCGGTGTCCAGCCCTCCAGCAGCGGCACCACGCGGCCGTCGCGCAGCTCCTCCGCGAAAAGCCATATGGGCGCGAGGTAGAGACCGATGCCCGCCAGCACGGCCGCCCGCACGGCCTCGCTGGAGTTCGCGCGGAAGCGCCCACTGACGGGCACCAGCACCCGCCCGCCCGGCCCGTCGAATGGCCAGGCCTCGCCGGTCGCGAGCCCTGTGAAGATCAGGCACTCGTGGCGCGCCAAGTCGTCCGGGTGTCCGGGCCGCCCGGCGCGTGCGACGTAGTCCGGCGAGGCGACGAGGGCACGGCGCGTCATGCCGATCCGCCGTGCCACCAGCGCGGGGTCGGCGATCTCCCCGATGCGGATGGTGGCATCCAGCCCCTCCTCCACCAAGTCCGCCGCGCCGTCGCCAAGCCGCAGCTCCACGGAAAGGCCGGGATGGCGCGCCAGCAGCGGCGCGAGGCGCGGCACGACGTGCAGGCGGCCGAAGGCGATGCCGGCGCCCAGCCGCACGCGGCCCGCGATCTCCCCACGACGCTCGCCCATCAGCCCGAGCGCGGCGTCGGCCGCATCCAGCGCGGCCTGCGCCCGCTCCAGGAAGGCATCGCCCTCCCCGGTCAGCGCGACGCCCGTGGAGGAGCGGTGCAGCAGCCGCGCGCCCAGCCGCTCCTCCAGGTCCGAGACCTGGCGCGAGACGGCGGGCTGCGACGTGCCCAGCGCACGCGCGGCTGCGGAGAAGCCGCCGAGTTCGGCGACACGCACGAAGGTGCGGAAGTGCAGAAGAAGGTCCATGCGGACCAGCCTGCCAGGGGGCGCAGCCATCCGGAAAGCGGATAGGGCGCAGAAGCACGACGCACGATCCGCACCGGCGTCGCAGGTGGCACGAAGGGCACACCGGCATTCCTGCCGCGACGGAGATCTCCAAGATGGCCCGCTTCCCGATCCACACGGCCGACACCGCCCCCGAGGCCGCGCGCCCCATCCTGGCCGGCACCCGGGCCGGCTGGGGCTTCGTGCCAAACCTGCACGCCAAGCTGGCGGCTGCTCCCGTCGCGCTGCAGGCCTATGGCCAGCTCTTCGAGCTCTTCGGCCAGACCAGCTTCTCGCCCGCCGAGCAGCAGGTGGCCTACCTGACCGTCAGCGCGATCCATGAGTGCGAGTACTGCGTCTCCGGCCACACGGTGCTCGCCGGCAAGGCCGGGCTGGACGCCGCGACGACCGAGGCGCTGCGCGAGGGCCGGACGCTGCCGGATGCGCGCCTCCAGGCGCTGCGCGCCTTCACTGCGGCCCTGGTGCTGGAGCGCGGCCGCGTGCAGCCCGGGGAGCTCGAGGCCTTCCTCGCCGCCGGCTACACGGAGGCGCAGGTGCTGGAGCTGCTGGTGGCCATCGCCGCCAAGACCATCAGCAACTACGCGAACCACGTGGCGGGCACGCCGCTCGACGCCTTCATGGCGAAGACCGCCTGGGTCGCGCCGTCGCGCCGCCAGCGGGCCGTCGCGTGATGGACGCGCTCCGGGCCGACCTCGACGCCTTCCGCGCCGAATGGGCGTGCAAGGCCCCCGCCGAGGCGCAGGCACTGATCGCCGCGCAGATCGCGCAGCTGGAGGGCAGCGGGGCGGAGGCGAACATCCTTCCGCCCAACGCCGCCCTGCCCGACATCACGCTCCCCGACGCGGATGGCAGGCAGCGGCGCCTGCATGACCTCGCGCCTGCCGTGATTGTCTTCTACCGCGGCGCCTGGTGCCCCTACTGCAACCTGCAGCTCCGGGCCTGGCAGCGGCACCTGCCCGAGCTGGAGGCGCGCGGTGTCCGGCTGGTGGCAATCAGCCCGCAGGCGGCCGAGGGCACGCGCGCGGCCGCCGGGACGAACGCGCTGGCCTTCCCGGTGCTGTCGGACAGCGACGACCTCGCGGGCCGCGCCTTCGGCGTGAGCTTCGACCTGCCGGACGCGCTCGTCGCGCTCTACCGCCGCTTCGGCCATCAGCTCGACGTCGTGAACGGTCCCGCCGGCTGGCGCCTGCCGATGCCGGCGACCTTCGTGGTCGGCGCCGACCGCCGCATCCTCTTCGCCCGCGCCGAGGCCGACTATCGCCGTCGCGTGGAGCCGGCCGAGGTGCTCGCGCTGCTCGAGCGGGTCGGGGAGGCGGTGTCGTGACGGCCCTTGCGCTTCGCGTCTCCGGCGGCTTCACGGCCATGCCCGCCC
>DASQNQ010000199.1:0-10745 GCA_035644895.1 Acetobacteraceae bacterium
GAAGTACCCCTCCCGGGCGTCGGTGGTGGGCAGGGGAACACGGTCGCGCAGGATCTGCAGCATCACCTCCCGCTCGTGGAGCAGCGCACGGTTCTCCGCGCCCAGGACGCTGGTGTCGAGATAGTCGGCCGGCGCGCCGGGCAGCAGCAGGTGGTCGGCGGCATCGGTGCTGAAGGTGTTCGCCATGGGCCCTCGCGCGTGCGGGATGAGGTCAGCCTTGGCGCTGCCGGACGGTCATGTCGAGCACAAGGGCGCGCGCCACGTCAGCGACGGCCCTGGTCGGCATGCCGTCCAGGCAGGACAGCAGACTGGTCCGGTTGTCATAGTCGTTCGCCGTCAGATGCCGGCCGTGCTGGTCCATCGTGTAGAAGAACACGGGCGCGGCGTGGACGGTGTGCCGGTGACCGGCAGCGACGGCGCGCAGGAAGAACTCCCAGTCCTCCCAGGCATCGCGGTTGAGCGAGAAACCGCCCAGCGCGTCGAACATCGGGCGGCGCACCAGTGAGCAGGAATCGCCGATCACGTTGTCGAACAGGCTGTGCACCACCGGGCCACCCTGCGGATGGTACAGCAGCACGGCATCGGCCTGGGTCGGGCGGCGCAGCATCGGCGGCACGCTGACATAGGGCGCGGCCACGCTGTCGGCCCCGCTGCGCGACATGGCGCGCCACAACTGCTCCACCATGTCCGGGAAGGGCACGTTGTCGGCGTCGAAGAACAGCAGCAGGTCGTGCGCGGCCAGCGCCGCGGCCTTGTTCCGCGCCGCCCCGGGGCCGGCGTTCGGCTGGATCTGGATCACATGGCCCAGCGGCTCCAGCTCGCGGCGCAGCCGGTCCAGCTCGGCGCGTTCGTTGGCGGGCGTTCCGTCGTCCACGATGCAGAGCTGCAGCTTCGGCAGGCCCATGCGCAGGAAGGCGCCCACCATCCGCGCGATGTAGCGGTCATGACGGTAGAAAGGCACGCAGACGGAGACGGGCGGCACCTCCTCGCGCAGCACCCGCGCAGGCGGCGCGCTCCGCGCCTTCGCCACCATGTCGCCCACATGGTCCAGCCAGGTCCGGCGCGCCGAGTCGGCGGTGTAGTGGTGCCGCAGCCCGGCGAACTCGATGCGGTGCAGCTCCACCAGCTTCGCCCGCAGCCCTTCCGCCGTCGCGGGGAAGCACACGGCCGGGTCGATCATCTCCGGGATCCCGCCGGCGTCGGAGGCGATGAAGCAGAAGCCGTTGGCGATCGATTCCAGGACGGTCAGCGGGTAGTTGTCGAGGATGGAGGGGATCACCACCACGCCGTTGGCGCGGCGGATGTAGTCCACCGCCTGCATGTAGTCGAGATCCGTCTCGATCTGGAACTCCACGTCACCGAGATCCTCGCGCAGCGCGCCGAGGTACCTGGTGGTCGGCACGCCCTCCACCTCGGCGTATTTGCCGAGGAAGGAGATCTTGCGGGGCAGCCTCTCGCCCGCGCGCCGCATCGCCCGCAGCGCGCGGCCGAGCAGGTGCAGGCCCTTGCGCGTCTCGAGCCGGCCGAAGAACACGATGTGATCGCGGTCCAGCGTGTCCGGCCGGGGCGGCACGGTCGGATCCTCGAAGGTGTAGGGGCAGATGGCGACGCGGGCGGGCAGCGCGTAGCCATGGGTCCGCAGCCACTCCACCATGTGGTGGCTGGGGCTGATGAGGATGTCGGCGGTCGCGATCTGCTCGCGCTCCGCCCACTCCAGGCCCGCCTCGTCGAGCGGGTGCTGGCCGAAGCTGCGCATGCCCGCCTTCTGCCACTGGTTCGGCGAGTGGCTGATGACGGCGATGGGCGTGTCCTGGAAGGCGAGGCCCTGCTGCCGCGCCCGTGCCGCCCAGAAGCCGTTCGCATGCCAGTCCTGGAAGCAGATGTAGTCGTAGTTCCGGCCGCGCAGGAATTCCATGATCCGCAGCGCGCGCTCGGTGTACCACCGCATGCCGTACACGCGCAGCGGGCTCGACGGCACGTCGTCCAGCGAATGGAAGCCGATCGAGCGGGCACGGTACCACTCGCCCCAGTGGCGCCGCTTCTCCGCGCCGATGTCGCCGGAGAACAGCACGTCCACGGTGTGGCCGGCCTCGGCCAGCGTCCGGGCGTAATGAAAGCACGCCGTGCCGATGCCGCCGTTCTTCACCGGGCCGACGATGTCCGGGGTGACAATCATCACGCGCCAGGGGCGGTCCTGGCGCGTCCCGCCCTCCCCCTCCATCGCCGGCATCACGCCACCTTGCCGGCCAGCTGTGCGCGCAGCCGCGCCAGCGCGAGATCGGCCTGGAGCAGCGCCTGCTCGTCCCTCAGCTTCTCGGCCTCCAGCGCCGCAAAGCGTTGCTCGGCGACGGCGAGCCGCTCCTCGAGGTCGCGTACCATGCGATCCTGCGCACCGGCCTCCACACCCGCCCCGGGCTGGGCCAGCCCGGCCCAGAGGTCAGGCCCCGCGGCGCGCTCCAGCTCCAGTATGACCACGCCCTGCACCGCCTGCATTCCCGCCAGCAGGCGCCGCCGCGCGAGGCCGAGCACGACACGCGGCGTCCCGAGATGGGCGGCGCGGCTGATCGTCGCCTCGGGAAGTCCGGCGCGGTGCAGCGCGTCCTCCACGAGCTGCCGCGCCTCGGCGCCGCGCCCGGCCAGGACGCGCCGGCTGAGGCCGAACAAGGTCCGCGAGCGCGCCAGCCAGCAGGCCGCCTCCTCGATGGCGAGACGGGGGTTGTGCCCGGCCGCCGGCAACGCCGCGGGCGGGGCCTGTTGCAGCTCCGCCTCCCGCCCCTCGAGGTCGCCCATGCGCTCCAGGAGCTGCACGTGCTTCACCTGCAGGCGGTCCAGCAGTCCGGTCGCCATGTCGCGCTCGACTGCCACCGTCCGGGCGCGCTCGGCCTCGGCGGCGGCCTCGGAACGGGCCGCCTGCAGCGCGTCCTGTGCCGCGGCGAGCTCGGCCCGCACGCCCGCTTCGAGGGACTCCAGGTCCGCCAATCGCCCCAGCAGGCGGACGTGTTCGGCCTGCAGGCGCTCGAAGGGTTCGGGGCCGGTCGGGTTGGCCTCCATCGCGGCGAGGCGGTCCGTCAGGGCCGTGTAGCGCGCCTGCAGCGCATCGAAGGCCTCGGCCAGCCCGGCGGGCGCCGCCCCCCGCGCCGCGAGGCGCGACAACAGGGCGTCCACCGCCGCCGCGGCCTCCTCCGGCAACTGGTCGAGTGCGCCATTGCCGTCCCAGTCAGGCGGCGTCGCGTTCCCGTCGAGCGAGGCCAGGAGGCGGGCGATCCGGGCACCACGTGGCTCGCCGACGACCGGCATGTCCACCAGGTGCTCCGGCACCGTCCAGCGCTGCGAGGGATCGGGCTGGTGCGACGGGGCCCGGTCCGACCCGCGCACCGCGATCCCCATGATCTGCATCGTCTGGTAGATCGCGGTCCGCCATCCGTGGTCGCGCAGCCAGAAGAGCGCCGCGGCCACATGCGGCGAGGACAGGTCGTGCAGCACGATGGTGGCGTTGTCGGCGGCATAGCGATGCGCCGTCTCCGCGTCCAGCCGGGGTGCATCCCCCTCGTGGTCGCCATCGATGAAGATAAGCGACCAGCGCTTTCCCGTGCCCTCGGACAGGTCGGCGATGGCGCCGGGGCTCGGGGCCGTGTGCAGGACCACGCGGTCGAGCACCCCGGCGCGGCGCAGCGAGGCGGACACGTCCTCCCGGAAGTCGGGGTCGGCGAGGACCGGGTCGATCACCTCCAGGTTGCCTGACCCGAGCGCCATGTGCGCCGTGGACCAGCCGCGCCAGCAGCCGATCTCCAGGCAGGGTCTGCCGGCATGCAGCAGCGCGATGTTGTGCAGCAGCATCGCCTCGTCGCGCGACAGGAACCCGACGGTCGGGTTGCGCCGGTCCACGTACCAGTTGTGGCCGATCTCCCGGCGAAGATACGGCCACTGGTTCGAGCCCGTGTCGCCGACGATCATGTTCGGGAAGGCGGAGTCCAGTTCGACCATCGAGAGGTTCGGGGAGACGTAATCGCCTGCCCGGAGTGTGGACCTTGCCGCCATCAACAACCCCGACCGGGAACGCCGGATTCCGACGCCCTGACAATGTTCACGACCGCCGGTCCCGGGCCCGGAACTGGCGAAGGATACACGGCGAGCACGAAGCCGCACGTCGCGGTGATGGAATAACGCGAAGGAGCTTCGCCACGCAATACGCCTGCCCTGGGGCGCGGGCGCGCGTCGCGGGCCTTGCGTGCAGCCCTGGTCAGGTGCCATACGCCGGGGGCGTGCGGACCCGCGGCTGGTTGGTATGCGGGCAGCGCGACGATACCCGCCGGGTGCGCGTGTCTGATGCGGTTGGGCGCCCTCCGGTCGCTTCCGGCCAGTGGAGGGAAAGTGGGCCGATGACGCTGAACGTTCTGGTGGTGGGCGGAGCCGGCTACATCGGCGCGCATACGTGCAAGATGCTCGACGCCGCCGGCATCCGGCCCGTGGTGTTCGACAACCTCTCCACCGGGCATCGCGACTTCGTCCGCTGGGGCCCGCTCGTCACCGGGGACATCCATGACCGCGCCGCCCTGGCCGCCGCCATCCACCGTCATGGCTGCGCCGCGGTGCTGCACTTCGCCGCCTTCGCCTATGTCGGGGAGTCCGTCGTCGATCCCGGCAAGTACTACCGCAACAACGTCGCGGGCACGCTCTCGCTGCTCGACGCCATGCGCGACGCGAGCTGCGACCGGCTGGTGTTCTCGAGCACCTGCGCGGTGTATGGTGAGCCGGCCGCGATGCCGATCACCGAGGCGACGCCGCCCGCGCCCATCAATCCCTACGGCGCCTCCAAGCTGATGGCGGAGCGCATGATCGCCGACTACGGCCGCGCGCACGGCCTGCGCTCGGCCGTGCTTCGCTATTTCAACGCCTGCGGGGCCGACCCCGAGGCCGAGCTGGGCGAACTGCGCGACCCCGAGACGCACCTGATCCCGCGCGCCATGATGGCCATGCAGGGCCACATCGACGACTTCGCCGTGTTCGGCGCGGACTATCCCACCCCGGACGGCACCGCCATCCGGGACTACATCCATGTTCTGGACCTGGCCGACGCGCATGTCGCCGCGCTGCGCCTGCTGCTGGATGGCGGCGCGGGCGGCGTGTTCAACCTCGGCACCGGACGGGGCTACTCGGTCCGCGAGGTGCTCGGCGCCGTGGAGCGCGAGGCCGGCCGCCGCCTGCCGGAGATCGCCGGGACCCGCCGGCCGGGCGACCCCGCCGTGCTGGTGGCCGACGCCGCGCTGGCGCGTGACGCCCTTGGTTTCCGTGCCAAGCGGTCCGACCTCGACACGATCGTCCGCACCGCCTGGCGCTGGCACCTGCGGGCGCATCCTCTCCGCAACCGGCATGCGGCCGTCGCCTGAGGCCGCGGGCCCGCACGCGCGGACGGCTGCCCCCCGCGTGAGCATCGCCGGCGGCGTCGGCCAGGTGGCCGCGAGCCGGAGCCGCGCCGGGGAGGCCACACATCTGCACCGAGCCGGGGCGGAGACACGCCCGGCGCTTTCACCGGAGGCCGGCCGATGCGCCGTTACCGCAAGCGTGTCCTGATCACCGGCGGGGCCGGCTTCATCGGGTCGCACCTCGCCGACCGGCTGCTGGCCGATGGCCATCACGTCATCTGCGTGGACAACTTCTTCACCGGCGCGCGCGAGAACATCGCGCACAACCTGACGCACCCGTTCTTCGAGGTGATCCGCCACGACGTGACCTTTCCGCTCTACGTCGAGGTGGACGAGATCTACAACCTCGCCTGCCCGGCCTCGCCCATCCACTACCAGTTCGATCCCGTGCAGACCACGAAGACGAGCGTGATGGGCGCCATCAACATGCTCGGGATGGCCAAGCGGCTGAAGATCAGGGTGCTGCAGGCCTCGACCAGCGAGGTCTACGGCGACCCGACCGTGCACCCTCAGCCGGAGGCCTACTGGGGCAACGTCAACCCGATCGGGCCGCGCGCCTGCTACGACGAGGGAAAGCGCTGCGCCGAGACGCTGTTCTTCGACTACCACCGGCAGCACAAGGTGCCGATCAAGGTCGTGCGCATCTTCAACACCTACGGCCCGCGCATGCACCCGAACGACGGCCGCGTCGTGTCCAACTTCATCGTCCAGGCTCTCTCCGGCCAGCCGCTCACGGTCTATGGCGACGGCGGCCAGACCCGCTCCTTCTGCTTCGTGGACGACCTGGTGGACGGCATGGTCCGGTTCATGGAAGCCGACACGCCGGACCCGGGGCCCGTCAATCTCGGCAATCCGGGCGAGTTCACCATGCGCCAGCTCGCGGAGATGGTGCTGCGCCTGACCGGCTCCACCTCGCGGATCGAGTATCGGCCGCTGCCGCAGGATGACCCGAAGCAGCGGAGGCCCGACATCGCGCGCATCCGCGATGCCACGGGCTGGGAGCCGACCATCCAGCTCGAGCAGGGGCTGAAGCGCACCATCGCCCATTTCCGGGAGCGCCACTTCAGCTGATGCCGCAAGGTGCCGGCGCGCCGGCTACTCCGACCTGATCCCGCCCTCCCGGATCAGGGGCGTCCAGCGCGCGATCTCCCGCGCGATGTGGGCGGCGAAGTCCTCCGGCGTGCCGCCGACCAGCGTCCCGGCCTGGGCGCGGAAGATCGCGTCGCGCACCTCGGGCATGGCCGCGATGCGGCCGAACACCTCGTTGATGCGCCGCGCGAGCGCGGGGTCCATGCCGGCGGGCGCCACGATGCCGTGCCACACCGAAACCTCGAAGCCCGGCAGCACGGTGGAGACGGGCGGGGTCTCCGGCAGCAGCGGCGTGCCGGCGCCGTTGCCGACGCCGAGCGCCCGCGCATTGCCCGCGCGGATCTGCCCGATGCCTGAGGAGACAGTGGGGAAGCCGAACTGCGCGTCGCCCCGCACCAGCGCCGTCACCATCTCCGCGCCGCTGCGATAGGGCACGTGCACCATCTCGAGCCCCGCCTGCCTCAGGAAAAGCGCCATGAAGAGGTGGCTGCCATTCCCGTTGCCGGCGGAGGAGTAGGTGAACCCGCCGCGCCGCGCGCCCGCCTTCTCGATCAGCTCCTCCATCGTGCGCGCGGGCGCGGCGGGATGCGACATCAGCACCGCCGGCAGGTTCACGAGGTGGATGATCGGCGTGAAGGCGGTGGCCGGGTCGTAGCCCAGGTTCGGGTTCAGCTCCCGTCCGATGGCGTTCGCCCCGATGTCGGCCATCATCAGCGTGGCGCCGTCCGGCCTCTCCCGCGCCACGGCCGCGCCGGCAATGGTGCCGCCGGCACCGGCGCGGTTCTCCACCACGATGGTCTGGCCGCCCGTCACCTCCCCGAAGCGCTGCGCCACGGTACGGGACAGCGTATCGATCGCGCCGCCCGCGCCGAAGGGCACGACGAGCCGGACGGGGCGGTCAGGCCAGGCTGTGGCAGCCTGCGCGCGTGCCGGGCGCGGCACGGAGAGGGCCGGGACGAGGCCGGCCAGCAACGCGCGTCGGCCCGGGCGCAACCCGTGCGGCATGGAACCCCTCCCTCCTGGACGTGCTGGCGAGGCTGCCGTGCCGAGACCGGTTGCGCAACGGCACGTCCGCGTTATCCGCGGTGCGCGACGTGCTGGAGGATTCCGCCCTCAAGCGCCGGCGCTGCGCCTCGCCCGTTGCCCCGGGCGCCCGGCGCATGTGGTGCGCCGCAGCTCGGGACATCCCGGGGGCGGCGTGACATGCTCCGCGCATGACCTGGTCCATCGTCGCCCACGACCCTGCAACCGGCGCCTTCGCGGTTGCCGTCGCGACCTGCGCCTTCGCCGTCGGCGCCTCCTGTCCCTTCGTGCGGTCGGGCGTTGGCGCCGTGTCCACGCAATCCATGACCAACCGCTATCTCGGCCCGGCCATCCTGGACGCGATGGCGCGCGGCCTGCCGCCCGACGCGGCGATCAGGGGCGCGCTGGAGGGCGACGACGGGCGCGGGATGCGCCAGGTCCATGCGGTGGACCGCCACGGCCGCGCCGCCGCCTTCACGGGGGGCAACTGCGTCGAGTGGTGCGGCGATGCCAACGCCAGCGGCATCTCGGTCGCCGGCAACATGCTGGCCGGCCCCGCCGTCGTCGCTGACACGCTCTCCGCCTTCAGGGCCGGCGCGGACAGGGCACTGCCCGAGCGGCTGCTGGCCGCCATGCTGGCCGGCGAGGCCGCGGGCGGCGACAGGCGCGGGCGGCAGTCGGCCGCGATGGTGCTGACCACGACGGAGGACTTCCCCGACCTGTCGCTGCGGGTGGACGACCACGCCGACCCGCTCGCGGAACTCGGGCGGCTGCTGGGCCTCTGGCGGCGCGACCGCGCGCCGTTCCTCGCCGAATCCCCCTCGCGCGCGAACCCCTCCGGCAACACCGACATGGACGCGATCGAGGCGCGCTGGGCGGCGCGGGGTCTGGCGCTCCGGTTCCGGAGGTAGGCGCGGCGGGATGGGCACCCGCCCCTGGATCGCCGCGCTCTCGGCCACGCTGCTCATGCAGACGGTGGGCACGTTCCTGTCCCAGATCGTGCCCGTCGTCGCGCCGCTGATGACGGCCGAGGTGGGGTTGCCGCCGGAGGCCATCGGCAATCTCTCCAGCCTCAACACGCTCGGCGCGATCCTCTTCCTGCTGCTCGGCACGCCACTCGTCCTGCGCTTCGGGCCGCTGCGCATGCTGCAGGCGGGTGCGGTGCTCGGCGCGGCGGCGATGGCGCTCGGCGCGACAGGGTCGCTGCCGCTCGTCCTCGCGGCGTCGCTGCTGCTCGGCGTCGGCTACGGGCCGACGGGGCCGGCGGGCAGCCGCCTGCTGCAGGCCACCGCGCCGCCGCGGCATCGGGTGCTGATCTTCTCGGTGAAGCAGGCCGGCGCCCCGGCCGGCGGCGCGCTGGCGGGCATCGTCGCCGCGCCGCTGGCCGCCGCCCTTGGCTGGCAGGCGGCGGTGCTGGCGGGCGGAGCCGTCGCGCTGCTCGCGGCCGTGGCGATCGAGCCGCTGCGCAGCGCCCTGGACGCGGAGCGCGACCCGTGCCGCAACCTGCGCGAGGCGCTGACGCTGCGTGGCCTTTCGGCGCCGCTCGCAACGCTTGGCCTGCATCCGGCGCTGCCGCCGCTGGTGGCGCTCGCCTTCGCCTTCGCGGTGCTGCAGGGCGTGGTGTTCGCCTTCACGGTGACCTGGCTGGTCGAGGTGCAGGGCCTTGCGCTGACGGCGGCCGGCACCGCCTTCGCGGTGATGCAGCTCGCGGGCGTCGCGGGGCGGCTCCTGCTCGGCTGGGTTGCGGACCGGACGGGACAGGTGACGCGCAACCTGGTGGTGCATGCGCTTGCCGCCGCCATCGCCGCGGCCCTGTGGGTGCTGCTGGCGCCTGGCGCGTCCTGGCCCGTGCTGCTGGCGCTGGCCGCGCTGGCGGGCTTCACTAGCGCCTCCTGGAACGGGATCTTCATCGCGGAGGTCGCGCGCCTGTCGCCGCCCGACCGCGTGGCGGAGGCGAGCGCGGGTGCGATCCTGCTCTGCTTCCTCGGCTACCTCGTCGCGCCGAGCCTCTTCGCGGCGCTGGTCACGGCGACCGGCGCGTGGACGCCGGCCTTCCTGCTCGCCGCCGCGGTCCTGGCCCTGGTGGCGCTCGGCGTCGCGACGCGGCTGCGCGGCCGCGCGGCCTGACAGGCGCGTCCGTTCAGCGCGGGAGCCGGAGGATCTCCCGGGCCTCGGCCGGCGTCGCCACCCGCTCGCCGAGCGATTCGATGATCGCCACCGCGCGCGTGACCAGAGGCGCGTTGCCGGGGCTGAGCACGCCCTTCGACAGGTAGAGATTGTCCTCCAGCCCGACGCGCACATGCCCGCCCAGGATCACCGCCTGGGCCGCCATCGGGAGCTGGTGGCGGGAAATCCCGAAGGCGCTCCAGACCGCGCCGGACGGGACCAGCCGCAGAAGGGAGAGCATGTCCTCCGTGCTGGCCGGGGCGCCCCAGGGAATGCCGAGGCAGAGCTGGAACAGGACCGGCGGCACGAAGGCGCCATCCTCGGCCATCTTCGCGGCCAGCCGGGCATGGCCGAGGTCGAAGACCTCGATCTCGGGCTTCACGCCGGCCTCGCGCACCAGGGCCGCCATGCGGTCGAGGTGGTCGGGGACGTTGAGGAAGGCGTGCCGCCCGAAGTTCATCGTCGCCACGTCGAGCGAGCAGATGTCCGGGCGCAGCTCCAGGATGTGCTCCACCCGGCTTTCCGGTGTGGCCATGGTGGTGCCCGGGCCGCCGTTCCGCGGGTCCCGCTCGTCCGGGATGAAGCGGGCGCCGGCGCCGGTGGTCAGGTTGACCAGCACGTCCGAGCCCGCGTCGCGGATGCGCGCCACCACCTCGCGGTAGAGCGCGAGCTCGCGGCTCGGCTTGCGCGTGACGGGGTCGCGGACATGGATGTGGACGATGGCGGCGCCGGCCGCGCGCGCGGCCAGCGCCTCGCGCGCGATCTCCTCGGGCGTCGCGGGCAGGTAGGGCGACTGGTGGGCGTTGTCCATGCCGCCCGTCAGGGCGCAGGTGATGATCACTGGGCGGCTCATGTGCGTTCTCTCCCTCGTGGATGCAGGCTGCGCGGCACGGCGCCGGCGCACAAGGCTGGACCTGCGGGCCGCCGCATGGTGTCTCCGCCGTTCGCGGGAGGGGGAGACAGGGCATGGCCACGGCGCTCGGCATCGTCGGGTTCGGCATCATGGGGGAGCGGCTGCTGCGCGCCGCGCTCGTCCACGACCCG